>CAZHCZ010000067.1:0-10300 GCA_964531635.1 uncultured Hyphomicrobiales bacterium
GTTTCTAGTCCTTTAAGCATTATCCACGCATTAAATGGCGATGCGCTCGGGCCTGTTTGGCGAATATAAGTCAAAACTTTATCGGCAATTTCTTCATCATTGCATAAAACAGCGCCTGCCATTGCCCGCCCTTGCCCGTCAATTAACTTGGTGGCGCTATAAAACACAATATCGGCACCCAATTCAAACGGCCGTTGTAAAATGGAGGTGGCAAATACATTATCGACAATGAGCAATATATCATTTTCTTTGCATATTGCCGATACCGCCTTAATATCTACCAATTCTATACCGGGGTTGCTTGGGCTTTCGAGTAAAAATACTTTGGTATTGGGTTTAACGGCATTTTTCCACGCTTCAATATCTCGCCCATCAATAATGGTTGAGCTTACATCAAAGCGTGGTAATAAATCATCGACAATATAGAGGTTCGAGCCAAACATCGCCCGCCCTGCAACAATATGGTCGCCAGCCTTTAATATCGAAAATAATGAGGTGTTGGCAGCCGCCATGCCTGTTGCGGTTGCATAGCAAAATTCAGCACCATCTAACAGTGCCAAACGCTTTTCAAACATTGCGGTGGTTGGGTTGCCAAACCGAGTGTAAATAAACCCCTCGGCTTCGCCAGCAAAGCGTTGTTTGGCGACCAATGCGCTGTCATAAGTATAGCCGCTATTCATAAAAATAGCTTCTGACGTTTCGCCAAATTGCGAGCGGGTTGTTCCGCCATGAATTAAATTGGTTTGTGCACCATATTTTTTATTGCTCATAATATTCTCTCAAATTTTAGGGAAGGCAATAACACCAAGACCCTTTAGCGTTAAGTTTTAGGAATATTTAATCCAAGGTGGCGCAAGCAGTCGCAAATTCCACCTATATAGCGTAAACCTATACCCAAATAAACAACAGGTCAACTTTAATATTGGTATATATTAGCAATCCATGTTAGCACTAAACATAATATTTTATAGCAACTGAGGGGCAGTTATGACCATTAATAAAACAGCAACTTTACCCCACACAACAGGCATTTTGCCTGCTCATTCTATCCGCGCGTTAATTAACGAAGGGCAAATTCAGCTCGATAAACCGTTAGATGATGACCAAATTCAGCCTGCATCGCTCGATTTGCGGCTTAGCAATATCGCCTATCGGGTGCAGGCGAGTTTTTTACCGGGTATAAGCAAATCGGTCGACCAACGCTTGGAAGAATTATCGCTGCATAAAATAGATTTAAGCCAAGGTGCGGTGTTAGAAACCAACTGCGTTTATATTGTGCCTTTGTTAGAGAGCGTAAAACTCGCTAAAAACATTTCGGCTATGACCAACCCCAAAAGTTCAACAGGGCGTATAGATGTTTTTACCCGCGTGATTACCGACTTTGGCGAGGAGTTTGATAAAATTTCCGCAGGTTATTTTGGCAGGCTTTATGCCGAAATTAGCCCGCGTACTTTCCCTATTTTGGTGCGAATGGGTTCTCGTCTATCGCAAATCCGCTTTCGGTTAGGCAATGGGCGTCATAGCGACAATGAATTGCAACGCCTACATGCAGATTATAACCTAGTACAATTGCCCGAAGATAGCCCGCATAAGGTCAATATCGACAATGGTATTGCGCTAAGGGTTAATTTGGCGAGCGACGATAAAAACACCCCTATCGGCTACCGTGCTAAACGCCATGCAGGTTTAATTGATGTCGATAAAAAAGCCGAATTAAGTGTCGATAAATTCTGGGAACCTATATACGCTAACCAAGGCAGTAATTTAATTCTCGACCCCGACCAGTTTTATATTTTAGCCTCAAAAGAATTTATTAATATCCCACCTCATTACGCCGCCGAAATGTTGCCATATAATACGCTAGTTGGGGAGTTTAGGGTTCATTATGCAGGGTTTTTTGACCCTGGGTTTGGCAATGAACAAGCGGGTGGTGCAGGCTCTAAAGGCGTGTTAGAAGTCCGCAGTCATGATGTTCCGTTTATTCTGGAAGACGGGCAAATTATTGGTCGTTTGGTGTTCGAACGCCTTACCGCTAAGCCTGCTGAATTATACGGACAAATAGCAACCAGCAATTATCAAGCTCAGGGGTTAAAATTGTCTAAGCATTTTAGAGTTTAGTATTATATAATCACTAAGCTGGGCGCATTACCTTGGAGCTTTGTTTCTAAGTGTTTATTGCTATTTTACGCTACACAGTTAGCGAGAAAAACTATTTTGGTGCGCGTTTAGACAATATACGCTGTAATGTACGACGGTGCATATTAAGCCTGCGTGCAGTTTTCGATACATTTCTATCACACAATTCATAAACACGTTGAATATGCTCCCAGCGCACACGGTCGGCACTCATCGGGTTCATTGGCGCATCGGCATTTTTATTGGGCTCGGCCAAAAGTGCGGAAAATATTTCATCCGCATCAGCGGGTTTTGCCAAATAGTCAATTGCTCCAAGTTTAACCGCACTTACCGCAGTGGTTATGTTGCCATAGCCCGTTAGCATAATCGCCTTGCAATCGGGGCGAATTTCTTTTAATTGTGCAATAACATCAAGCCCATTGCCATCATCAAGCCGCATATCGACTACGGCAAAAGCTGGCGGGTCTTGTTTAATTATTTCCAGTGCGTGTTTAATAGTATTTGCGGTTTTAACTTCAAATTTTCGGCTGGTCATTGCGCGCGCCAAACGGTTTAAAAAGGGCAAATCATCATCAACCAATAATAGGCTTTTATCTTCAATTTGTTCAATATCTCTAGTCAAAATATTTTCCACTTGCCTTTATTTTAATCGGCTTGCCCAATTTCTTCAAACTCACTGCGCCGCCATTTAAGGTTAATATGAGCGCCATAAATATCAGGGTATTCGCGGCTAAATTCAATCATTGGTTTGTTCGATATTTTATTGCCAACCAGCATTTGTGCACCAGAGCGTTCCAAAACTGTTTTGGCAATAAAAAACCCAAGCCCCATGCCATAATGTTTATCAATTTTTTGCGTTTTGTCAACAAACCCCCGTGTCGATATAAATGGCTCACCCAATTTACTCAATATTTCATCACTAAACCCTTGCCCATCATCAGCAATATGAATAATAACAAATTTGCTCGACCATTTAAGTTCAATAACCACCTTTTGTTGAGCAAAGTCAGCAGCATTATTAATCAAATTTCCTAAAGCATATAAAAAAGCAGGGTTCGAGTGCAATATCGGCATATCACTGTTGTCCATTGGCGTTTCAACCACCTCTATATTAACATCCGCCATACGGTGAATGGCAATAATATCGTCTAATATTTCGGCAATGGAGCGGTTAAAAAAATCGTCTTTTTCTTCACCTTTACGGGTGCGGAGTCCCGCCAATATAGAACGGCATTTTAAGGCTTGGTCGGTCAAAAGTTGTAAATCTTCGTGGTAATGTGGTTGGTCTTTTAATTCATGTTGTAATTCTTTGGAAACCAAAGTTATGGTCGATAATGGTGTGCCAAGCTCATGTGCGGCGGCGGCGGCTAAGCCATCAAGAGCCGATAGTTTTTGCTCCCGCTCAAGCATAAGCTCGGTGGCACTTAATGCCGCCGCCATAGCATGAGATTCAAAAGATATACGCCGAATATAAAGCGATAAAAACAACATAACCAAAACAACCGATGACCAAATGCCAACTTTATACAGTTGAGGCAGTTGAAGCCCGCCAAGGGTTGTCCATGGTAAATGCTCATAATAAAAGCCTAAAATTGTTATTAATATAACGGCGAGGCCTGCCAACCATATTGTCGAGTTGCGTGGCAATACTGCTGCCGAAACCGAAACAGGCACAATAAACAAAAATATAAACGGGTTCTGCATTCCACCTGTAAAATAAAAAATAGTCGCAAGTTGCAACAAATCATAACTCAATAACGCAGTGGCATAAACGGGTGGCAACCGCGTGCTGGATGTAAATAAAACAGATAATATTATATTTAAGTTGGCCGATAATATTATCGGTATAAAACACCAAATCAAAGGCAGTTTAAATTCTAAAATAAAATGCACAAACAAAACGGTTAACGTTTGCCCAACCACCGCCAACCAGCGTAATAATATAGAGGTGCGCAACCGTAAATGGCGGTGCTCACCAAGGTTTAAGGCTGCATAATTATAAGGGCGATATCTGTGCATTTAATACCAATTTAATATTTTAATAAATTAGAGTTTAGCAATTAAATTTATAATATGATATAAAAAATATTCATATGTTTACATTTAAAAAAACCACAAAAAAATCAATTATAGTTAGCAATAAAGACCAAGATTTTGAAATATTTCTTAGGCGAAACAAACGTGCAAAACGCTTGATTTTAAGGCAAAATATTAATGACGGACAGTTTGCATTAACCCTACCTCCACGCGCCAGTATAACCAGCGCTGAAAATTTTTGTCAAAGCCATATAGGGTGGATTTTAAACAAGTTCAAAACCCGCTCTCCTTTAATAAAATTAAAGCACGGGCAATTAATCCCCTTAAGAGGAGAGGATTACAAACTTATATTTACCGATAAATTACGCGGTAAAATCGAACAAACAAAAAGTGAAATTATTATAACAGGTGGCGAAGACTTTGCTCCAAACAGGTTAAAAAATTGGCTTAAATTACAAGCAAAAAATGATACAATTCACGCTATTAATAAATATCAACCTATGTTAAATGTAAAACATAATAAGCTAACAATCCGCGATACAAAAAGCCGATGGGGCAGCTGCTCATCACAAAAAAACCTATCTTTCTCATGGCGGTTAATTATGGCACCGAGCTATGTGTTAGATTACGTAGTCGCCCATGAGCTTGCCCATATTTTAGAAATGAACCACTCACCAAAATTTTGGGCACATGTCAACAAAGTCTGCCCACACACCAAACAAGCACAAAATTGGCTTAAGGAAAATGGCAGTGGGCTGCATGTGTTACAAGTGAAATAGTATATATAAATCGCCCACATATGGCGAAAGAAAGTAGCGCTTCTACTCGCTCTCTCCAATCTCCACTTATACAGTCGCTTAACGCCCCTTGTTAGTACTTGCGTGCGGGGTTAATCCCTTGCCTTTCACAAGTCTGCCCGACTTTTGCCCATCTCTTAGGCTTTCACTCGCGCTCACTGAGACTCTGCGGGTTCTTGGCGGCAAACTAAAGGTAGAGTTTATTGAGGAAACCCTTCTGTTTTCTATATTTATAGGCTATAAATATAACGAATCAGGTCTAATAAATGCGAGCCAATTTATGAGTGAAAATTCTAAGCAAGATCCCGAAGAATATGGTGCAGATTCCATTAAAGTTCTTAAAGGGCTCGATGCCGTGCGAAAGCGCCCAGGCATGTATATTGGCGATACTGACGACGGCTCTGGTTTGCATCATATGGTCTATGAAACGGTCGACAACTCAATCGACGAAGCGCTTGCAGGTCATTGCGATACAGTGTTTGTTGCTATCCATCAAGACGGCTCAATTTCCGTGCGTGATAATGGGCGCGGTATCCCGACCGATATTCATAGCGAAGAAGGCATTAGTGCTGCCGAAGTTATCATGACTCAATTACACGCAGGCGGTAAGTTCGATAGCAATAGTTATAAAGTTTCAGGCGGTCTGCATGGTGTGGGCGTGTCTGTGGTTAATGCCTTATCCGTATGGCTAAAACTCCGCATTTGGCGCAATGGTAAAGAGCATGAGGTGAGCTTCACTCATGGCGTAGCCGACGCCCCACTTAAAGTTGTGGGCGATGCAAATGGCGAAAAAGGCACAGAAGTATCATTTTTACCTTCAACCGATACATTTACAATGGTCGAGTTCGATTTTAAAACCCTAGAACACCGCTTGCGTGAGCTGGCTTTCTTAAACTCAGGTGTGCGTATCACATTAACCGACCACCGCCCAGCCGAAACCTTGGTCAGCAAACTTATGTATGATGGCGGCTTAGAAGAATATGTCCGCTACCTAGACCGCACCAAAACCCCATTGTTAGAAGACCCAATTATGGTCAATATCACCAATGATGACGGCTTAACAGTTGAAGCGGCTTTATGGTGGAATGACAGTTACCACGAAAATGTTATGTGTTTTACCAATAACATTCCACAACGCGATGGCGGTACACATTTGGCAGGCTTTAGAGCCGCCCTTACCCGCAGTATAAATAACTATGCCAATGCATCGGGCATTGCAAAAAGGGAAAAAGTATCAATAGCAGGCGACGATAGCCGCGAAGGTCTTACCTGTGTTCTGTCCATAAAAGTTCCGGACCCGAAATTCTCCAGCCAAACCAAAGATAAATTGGTGTCATCTGAAGTCAGACCCGTTGTCGAAAGCGCAATGAACGCGACTTTAAGCCAGTATTTTGAAGAACACCCCGCAGAAGCCAGATTAATTATTGGCAAAATTGTCGAAGCCGCTGCCGCGCGTGAAGCCGCACGCCGTGCGCGCGAACTCACAAGGCGCAAAGGCGTGTTAGACATAGCCAGCCTACCCGGTAAATTGGCAGATTGCCAAGAACGCGACCCCGCTAAAGCCGAAATTTTTATAGTGGAAGGGGACTCAGCGGGCGGTAGCGCCAAACAAGGGCGTAACCGTAAAAACCAAGCCATTCTACCGTTACGTGGTAAAATTTTAAATGTCGAACGTTGTCGTTTCGACCGTATGTTATCGTCCGAACAAATCGGCACACTCATCACCGCATTGGGTTGTGGCATTGGGCGGGAAGAATTTAACATTGAAAAGCTGCGCTATCATAAAATAATAATTATGACCGATGCCGATGTTGATGGCGCGCATATTCGTACATTATTGCTAACATTTTTCTACCGTCAAATGCCCGAATTAATCGAAAAGGGTTATCTATACATCGCTCAACCGCCACTCTATAAAGTGCGTCGCGGCAAAACCGAGCAGTATTTAAAAGATGAAGATGAAATGCAAACTTATCTTATTAACTCTGGTACAGATGGCGGGTTGTTACGGCTACATAATGGTGAAGAACGCACAGGAAATGACCTGCTTTCTACCGTTCAAACCGCAAGAGATGTCAAACGTATTTTAAACAAAATCCCTGTTACATATCCAAAATTCATCGTCGAGCAAGCTGCAATTGCTGGCGGGTTAGATGTCGAAATGTTGCAAGACAATGACAAGGCGTTACAAGCCGCGCAATCTGTCGCCAAACGCCTAAATGTTATAAGCGATGAATTTGAACAAGGTTGGCAAGGTGATTTAACCGAAAATGGCGGGCTAAAACTTACCCGTACATTACGCGGCGTTACCGAAACACATGTGTTAGACCAACATTTTCTAGCTTCACTCGAAGCTAAAAAACTCAATAAATTATCCGCTCAATTGCACGATGTTTATAACGGCATAAGTCGTTTTACGCTTAAAGAAATCACATCTGAAATTTCTGGACCCAGTGGGTTTTTAGAAACCATATTCAAAGCCGCTCGCAAAGGCTTAAGCCTACAACGCTATAAAGGTTTGGGCGAAATGAACCCTGAACAATTATGGGAAACCACCCTAGATGAAAGTGCGCGAACCCTATTACAAGTCAAAGTCAACGCGCTAGATGAAGCCGATGATTTATTCACCAAACTTATGGGCGATGTAGTAGAGCCTCGCCGAGAATTTATAGAAGCCCACGCCCTAACCGCCGATGTCGATGCCTAAAAAGTTTATTTTAGAAAATACAAATATCCATCTGATAGCCCCAGCTTCAGAGTTAAACTTTCTCGACAGCCAAACTATAATGTTGTCCAAGTCTATAAGCCCGTTAGAGGCTTGGGCTCTCATTACTAGCAAGTCACCTGCAATTCTAAAATTTGCATTTAAAACCCGCGATATAATTTCGAATATGTTTGGTGTAAAATCTATAAGTGGTTTTAAAACCTCTGTACCAAAAACTGTAAAAATTGGCGATAAGCTAGATTTTTTTCTAGTCGAACATGTGGACGAAAATACCCTATCGCTCACCGAACGCGACAAACATCTCGACACCATGACCTGCATTACAACCACGCCAACAAGTCTAACCATCACCTCGTCGGTAATAATTCATAATTTTTTTGGTAAAATTTACATGCTGCCCGTTGCCCCAGCTCACAAAATTATTGTCCGTTCTATGTTAAATCGAATAGGGTAAAAAATGGTCACTAAAAACCCAAAAAAGGTTAAAAAAACGGGTAAAGCCGCGCAAAAGCCGCGTAAAAAATCACCAAAAGTGACCAAAAACATTAAAAAACGCACAAAAACCAAACAAAAGCCACCTGCTTTATGGTGGAAAATTGTTAAATTTATCGGTTATTGGACGGCATTTTTATTAAGCCTTATTGCCATTGTTATTTTAGGAATTGTTTTATATTATTCACTCGATTTACCAAACCCCGATACATTAAAAGCACCAAAAGTTGCCCCTACCGTTACAATTATTACTGGCGATGGCGAGGTTTTAACCCATCGTGCTGCCCAGCAGTCGGGTTATATTGCCATTAAGTTACTGCCAGAACACACAAAACAGGCGATAATTGCAATTGAGGATAGAGGTTTTTATGACCATAAAGGCATTGATTTATTTGGTATTTTACGCGCGGCAGTGGTTAATATCAGCAGTGGTAGAATAGCCCAAGGCGGGTCGACTATTACTCAACAATTGGCAAAAATGCTTTATTTAAAGCCAGAAAAAAAGTTAAAACGCAAAGTTCAAGAAGCTATATTAGCATTTCGGCTCGAAGCTAAATATGACAAAGATAAATTGTTAGAATTGTATTTTAATCAAGCATATTATGGTGCAGGCGCAAATGGAATTGAAGCCGCATCGCAAAAATATTTCGATAAATCAGCACGTTATTTGAACTTAAACGAATCTGCACTTTTGGCTGGGTTGGTTAAAGCCCCTTCTCGTTACAACCCATTAAAATCACCAAAACTCGCTAAGGCGCGGCAAAAACTGGTGCTAAAAGCTATGCTTGCCGAGGGTTATATTAGCCAAAAGCAATTGGATGATGCGCTTAAACAACCACTTGGTTTAGAGCCGGTAAATGGTGAGTTACAAGCGCAATATGCCGCCGATTGGATTATGCAAGATTTACGTGGTTTTGCGGGCGATGTAACAGGTGATATTACGGTCGAAACCACCATAGACCCTTATTTACAAGATGTTGCCGAAAAGGCTTTAAATGACATTATGGACAAACAAGCAAAGACTTATAAGGCGGGGCAGGCGGCATTAATTTTAATGGATAGAAACGGTGCAGTGCGGGCTTTGGTTGGTGGCAGGAATTATGGAAAGTCGAGTTTTAACCGTGTTATAAATGCCAAACGCCAACCCGGCAGTGTATTTAAGCCATTTGTTTATTTAACCGCTTTAGAGCAAGGTTACACACCTTCGACCAAGATAAAAGATGCGCCAATTGTGTTTAAAAATTGGCGTCCTAAAAATTATAATAATAAATATTACGGCAACGTAACGTTAACTGAAAGCCTAGCAAAATCAATGAATAGTGTAGCGCTGCGCCTTGCAAGAAAAGTCGGCAGTAAGCAAATTATTACCACAGCAAGACGGTTGGGGATTGGCTCTGACTTGCGTAAAAATTTATCGCTCGCTTTAGGCACAAGTGAGGTGAGCTTATTAGAGTTAACCGCAGCTTATTTGCCATTTATGAATGGTGGGTTTGATGCCAATGCCCATATTATCTCGCGTATTTCGGACAATAGTGGCGAAATTTACACCCAATATGGTGGCAGTTCCGAACGGATTATTGATGAAAAATACGCAATACAAATGAGCGATATGCTTTATGCGGTTACCCAGTTTGGAACAGGCAAAACCGCCACTGTCCCTAACTTTAAAACATACGGTAAAACGGGTACAACCCAAAGCTATAAAGACGGCTGGTTTATTGGTTATACCTCGGAATATATTGCTGGAGTTTGGGTAGGCAATGACAATAACAAACCCACCAACAAAGTAACAGGCGGCAACTTACCCGCACAAATCTGGCGAGATTTAATGACCCCAATACACCGAGGGTTAGAGGTTGACTAAATTATACCCTTAGTAAACTCCTAAATTTCGTTTAGAAAAACCCTTCAACATGTCGAGGGTAAAAAGGGTGAGTAAAAAATACATTTTTTTACGAAGGAGGGCAAGCGCCCGACCGCGCAGCGCAGCAAGACCACGAATGTGGTCGCCCGCAGGGGCTTAATATAAATTAAGGAGGCAAAGCCGACTGGAGGGCAAGCGCCCGACCGCGAAGCGTAAGCAAGCACGCGAAGGCGTGCGCCCGCAGGGGCT
>CAZHCZ010000068.1:0-10297 GCA_964531635.1 uncultured Hyphomicrobiales bacterium
TTTAGATACCCGCGCGGTGAAGGCGTTGGGGTGGATTTACCCGATGAAGGTGTGCCGCTTGAAATTGGTAAGGGGCGAATTGTTAAACAAGCGTCATCTGTCGGTGATGTGGCGATTTTAAGTTTTGGCGCGCGGCTTGAAGAAAGCCTTAAGGCGGCTGAAATGCTTGAAGAACAAGGGATAAAAACAACGGTTGCCGATGCACGGTTTGCTAAGCCTTTGGACACAGAATTGATTGCAAATTTAGCAAAAAATCACAAAATTGTATTGACCATTGAAGAAGGGGCTATTGGCGGTTTTGGCAGCATGGTTTTGGACTATTTGGCTAAGAATGATTTATTATCGGCAGGGTTGAAATTTAGACCACTTTATTTGCCTGATAATTTTATTGACCATGACGCCCCTAAAAAAATGTATGAGAAAGCTGGGCTAAATGCTCAAGGAATTGTTGATACTGTGAATGAGGCGTTGACAAATAATGCGCCTTAAAATTGACCATATTGGGCATAAAGGGCATGGCATTGCAGATCGCGATGGCAAACAGGCTTATGTGTCATTTGTTTTGCCCGATGAAATTATTGACTTAGATGACGCTACTGGCGTGGTTAAAATTATTGAACCATCGGCCAGTCGTATAGCACCTGTATGCAAGCATTTTACAAAATGTGGCAGTTGTGTTGCTCAGCATATGCAAGCTGAATTTTACGATGAGTGGAAAAAGGAAAATTTGGCATATGCGCTTAAACAGCACGGCATTGATAAAAATATTGATAATTATATTCGCTTTGGTAATGCCGATTTAGAATTAAGAAGGCGGGCAAAATTTGCAGCCAAACGCACTAAAAAATCGGTTATGATTGGTTATCATAAAGCCCAAAGCCATGATATTATTGCGCTTGAGGAATGTGTGATTTTAACCAAAGGAATAATGGATATTTTGCCGAAATTGGCCGACTTTATTAAGCCGATGATGAGCCGTAAAGGGGTGAGCTATATTAATGTTACTGATTATAATGGTGCAATTGACGTTGGTTTTGAAGATGTAAAATATAACCATAATTATGATGAGATAACGTATGTTAATGAGCAAGCAGAGGCGTTGAATATTGCGCGGTTGATGATTAATGGTGAGTTGATTTTACAGCGTAGGGAAGTTTTGGAAGATTTTTCTGACGTTTTAGTATCGCCTGTTGCGGGCGGGTTTATGCAGGCGGTTAAAGCGGCTGAGCTTGAAATGAGTGGCTATGTAAAGCAATTTTTGGGTGGTGTTAAAGGCAATATTGTTGATTTATTTTCAGGCGTTGGAACATTTAGTTTTAGTTTGGCTAAAAGCCATAAAGTTGATGCTTTTGACAATGATAAACTGGCTATTGAAGCGTTGCAAGATGGGTTTAACAGGGCAGGTGGGGTTGCGGGCTTAAAGCTTAAAACTGTACGGGCTATTGCACGGGACTTGTTTCAACGCCCTTTATTTAAAGATGAATTGAATAAATATAGTGCGGCAATTATTGACCCGCCTAGGGCAGGCGCAACAGCACAAATTACCCAAATTTGTAATAGCGAATTGCGCGATGTGGTTTATATTAGTTGTAACCCAAGCACTTTTGCACGTGATGCCAGTGCGATGATTAAAGCAGGGTTTGTTATTGAATATTTGGTGGCTATTGACCAGTTTAAATATTCTTCGCACCTAGAGCTTGTGGCACATATGCGGCGTAAATAGTTAACTGTCTATTTACCATGAATCTCATTGCTTAATTAATATTAAATTTTATTAATCTTTTTACCGCATATTGAATATGTAAAGGATTAGAGTGATGAAATTTTTATTATATGGGTTGGGTAAATTTATTTTTCAGTTGTCGATTGTTATTTTTATTATGGGCTATTGTTTTGGGTTTTGGTTTAAAGATAAAAGACAAGCAAAACGAAAACTAAAATCGGCACGGGCAAAAGTGCCAGTTGCTCAACTGAACGAAAAAAACAAGGGTGTTCAGTGGGTTTAAATTAAGCACATTGTATTTAACCACATTGTATTTAACCACATTGAGCGCGGTTTAGTAGGAAATGGTCGGCCAATGTTATTGCCATCATCGCCTCGCCAACAGGCACAGCCCGAATGCCAACGCATGGGTCGTGACGACCTTTGGTCATAACATCAACTTCTTTATTAAATTTATCTATTGATTGGCGTTTGATTAAAATACTTGATGTCGGTTTTACCGCAAAACGTAGAATAATATCTTGCCCACTGCTTATTCCGCCTAATATTCCGCCTGCATTATTGCTTAGAAAAATGGGTTCACCGTTATTGTCTAAACGTATTTGGTCGGCATTCTGCTCACCTGTTAGCTCTGCTGCATCAAAACCTGCGCCAATTTCGACCGACTTTACCGCGTTAATACTCATCATTGCCGAAGCTAAATCTTGATCGAGTTTGGCGTAAATAGGCGCACCCAAACCTACAGGCACGTTTGAGGCGCGAATTTCGACTATTGCGCCTGTTGATGAACCAGATTTGCGGATTTTATCGAGATGGCTCTCCCATTGACTGACCATATTGGCATCAGGGCAGAAAAATGGGTTTTTGTTGATTTGGCTGTCATCCCAATTGTTATAATCTATTTTTAAATCGCCAATTTGCACCAAAGCGCCTGTAATTTTTATATTGGGAATAATATTGCGCGCAACAGCACCTGCAGCTACCCGCATAGCGGTTTCCCGCGCGCTGGAACGACCGCCACCACGATAGTCGCGAATGCCATATTTATGCTGATAAGTAAAATCGGCATGACCTGGGCGGAATTGATTTTTTATTTCGCCATAGTCTTTTGAGCGTTGGTCGGTATTTTCTATCAACAATGAAATGGGCGTGCCAGTGGTGACTTGTTCGCCCTTCTCATTATTAAAAATACCGGATAATATTTTTACTTTATCGGCTTCTTGACGTTGGGTCGTGTGGCGAGATTGCCCTGGTTTGCGTTGGTCGAGGAATTTTTGAATGTCTTCGGCATTTATCGGAATATTGGGCGGGCAACCGTCGATAACACAGCCAATGGCGGTGCCGTGGCTCTCGCCCCATGTTATAAATTTAAATAAATGCCCGAAGATATTATGTGACATAGCTTTTAACCTTAAACGACAGAAATATCGGGTGCGTCGACGGCTTTCATACCAACAACATGATAGCCGCTATCGACATGATGGGTTTCGCCTGAAACACCTGTACCCAAATCGGAACATAAATAAAGTGCGCTATTGCCAACTTCGTCTATTGTAACAGTGCGTTTAAGTGGTGAGTTATATTCGTTCCATTTTAAGATATATTTAAAATCGCCAATACCTGCTGAAGCCAATGTGCGAATAGGGCCTGCGGAGATTGCGTTTACACGTATTTGTTGTTTGCCAAGGTCGACCGCTAAATAGCGAACGGAGGCTTCGAGTGCGGCTTTAGCAACGCCCATTACGTTATAATGTGGCATAACTTTTTCGGCACCATAATAGGTGAGTGTGAGCAAAGAACCACCGTTTGGCATCATCTTTTCTGCTCGCTGAGCAATGGCGGTGAAAGAATAGCAAGAAATATTGAGGCTCATCTCGAAATTTTTAGCCGAAGTATCAACATAACGTCCGACAAGTTCATCTTTATCGGAAAAAGCTAAAGCATGGACTACGAAATCTATTGAGCCCCATTTTTCTTTGAGTGCATCGAACATTATGTCAATACTGGCATCATTGGTGACATTACACTCGAATAATGTATCAATTTCTAATTCATTGGCTACTTTTTTAACCCGCTTTAGAATTTTTTCGTCTTGGTAGGAAAGGGCAATTTCGGCACCATGAGATTTAAAGGCTTTGGCAATGCCATAAGCAATAGAGCGGTTGTTGGCAACGCCCATAATAAGACCGCGTTTGCCTTGCATTAATGTGCCTTGATTCGTCATGTTCTTTTCCTTTATGCTTATTTAATTATATAAAATAACTCGTGATTGTGCAAGTTTATGCATCTTTTTTTAGGGTTAATTTGTCTTTTGCCCATTTTTTTACTAGGCTTAGTAGGTCGTTATCTTCTTCTTGGGGCAGGGTAATCATAATTTTTACAAATTGGTCACCTGCGCTTTTATTATCAATTATGCCTTTGCCTTTTAGCCTAAAAACCTTGCCTGAGCTGACGTTGCGTGGCAGGCGTAGGGCAATTTTACCATGTATGGTATCGACATTAATTTTTTCACCCAATATTGCATCGCTTAACGATACTTCTTGTTCAACGCGGATGTTTTTACCATCGCGTTTATAAAAATCATGCGGTAATATGGTAATTTTTAGCAATAAATCGCCATTCGCTCCATTGTTTGGGCTTAAACTGCCTTGCCCTTTTAAGCGTATGGTTTGCCCTTCTTCGACAGCCCGAGGGATTTTGGCATTAATAAGCTTGCCCATACCATTGCGTATTTTAACGTCTGTACCAAGGGCAGCGTCTTTAAATGCAAGGGTGACACGCAATTGAGCATCTTGCCCTTTTTGCGGTCGGGGTTGCCCACCCATGCCGCCTGCATTGCCAAATAGACTTGAGAAAACATCTTCAAACCCGCCTTGAGCATTGCCAGAAAACCCTGTATTGCCAAAAGGATGCCCGCCTTGACCACCCCCTCGACCGCCAGCAAATGGGTTTTGCCCGCCCATGCCTGTAGGGTTGCCTTTATCGTCAATAATTCCGCTATCATAGTGTTGGCGTTTTTCTTTGTCTTTTAGAATATCGTAAGCATTGCTGATTTTACTAAATTGATCGGCAGCTTTTGGGTTGTCTTTATTGCTGTCGGGGTGATATTTTTTTGCGAGTTTGCGATACGCCGATTTTAATGCTTTATCATCGACGTTTTTACTGACATTTAAAATTTGGTATAATTTATTATTACTCATGCAAAAATCCAACTGCTATTCTATGTTATATATATGTTTGTGGGCAGTGGTTTGCAAGCTAAACCAGTTTGTAATTTGCATCTAGGCTTAGACCTGCGTCACTTGTTACCATGTTTTTGTCGATTAGCCATTCGAGTTGTGCCAATGTTGATAGGCTAGCGGGCCCAATTAATCCGCGTTCTAGCTTTGGATAATTAATAGCGACCATATCTGCTATTGTGTGAATATTTTGGTTTAAGCAGCTTATTATTTCGGCTTCGCGCTTTAGGCGGTGGTCAATGAGTGCTTTTATACGCTGTTTAGGGTTGGTGACTGCAGCACCGTGGGCGGGGTATAGGGTTTGGTAATTGGCGCTTTGTAGTTTGGTGAGGTTTTTCATGTAGCGTGACATATTGCCATCGGGCGGGGCGACTATGGTGCTTGCCCAACCCATAATATGGTCACCAACAAATAAACAACTTTCGGTCGGTTGGTTGTTAATGTGGGTTAGGGCGTAACTCATATGGTTAAAACAATGACCATCGGTTTTTATGGCTTGAAAAGTTAGGTTATCGCATTGGAAAATTTGGTTGTCTTTTAGGCTTATGTCGGGAGTAAAATTCCAATCGCCACTATTTTTAAATGGGTTGGGAATATCGGAGCGGTAAACGTTATGTTGCCCAGCATTATAGGTTTTGGCATTGGTGAGTAGTTTAAGTTCAGCTGCTGCGGGGGAGTGGTCGTGGTGAGTGTGGGTAATGAGAATGTGATTTATGCTTTCGCCATCTAACGCTTTTATTAAAGCGGGCATAAAGCCTTTAATTATCGGGCCGGGGTCGATAATTGTTAACTCACCTTGCCCGACAATAAAGCAGTTTGTACCTTTAAACGTGAATTTACTAGGGTTAGGGCAAGTAACACGGCGGAGGTTTTTGCTGATTTGTTTGATTGTTATCATGTTAACACTATAGCAGTTTTGGTTGTAAACTGTTTATAAAATTTGAAATTTTTGCCAAAGCTGTAAAACAGGTGTTGCGCTTTTATAAAAATCAGTTTATTTAACCGTCAATGCACTTATTGGGGTATAGCCAAGCGGTAAGGCAACCGGTTTTGATCCGGTCATCCCAGGTTCGATCCCTGGTACCCCAGCCAATCTTTTATATTGTAGGAAGAGGTGAGTGGTGAATCCGATTTTAATTGATGTTTTGCGTGGTGGTTTTGTTGAGTCTGCACACCGTGGTGCTGTACATGTTGTTGATGATTCTGGGCAGGAAATTTTTTCGGTTGGTGATGTTAAGCGCTTAGTTTTCCCGCGTTCGGCTATTAAAATTATGCAGGCCTTACCTATGGTGGAGGCTGGCGCAGTTGAGCGGTTTGGTTTGTCTGACAAACAATTGTCTTTAATATGCGCATCGCATGGTGGCGAAGTTTTACACACTGAAATGGCGGCATCTATTTTAACGGATATTGGCGCGGCAATTGGTGATTTGCAATGTGGGGCGCATATGCCTGTTTACCGTCCTGCGGAACATGAGATGGTTAAAGCTGGGCAAGAAGCGACTGCTTTGCATAATAACTGCTCGGGCAAACATGCGGGTATGTTGGCTTATGCACAACATGTTGGGTTTGAAATGGCAGGTTATATTAACCTTGAGCACCCTATTCAGGTTGAAATTGCTAAGGTTATGAGCGAATTAACTGAATTTGATTTAAGTTCAGCCCCTTGTGGCATAGATGGCTGCTCGTTGCCAACATGGGCAGCACCTTTGACAGCTTGGGCACATGCTTTTGCCAAAATGTCACGCGGGCGAGGGCTTGGTGCCGTTAGGGCGGAGGCGGTAATAAAATTACAAGCGGCGGTTATGGCTGAGCCATTTTATGTTGCTGGGTCTAAACGTTATTGCACGCGCATTATGAGTGAATTATCGTTGCCGATATTTGTTAAACTTGGTGCTGAGGGGGTGTTTTGTGCCTCTTTGCCTGAACATGGTATTGGCATTGTGGTTAAATGTGATGATGGTTCGGCGCGTGGAGCAGAAATGATGTTAAGTGCGACATTGAAAGCAATTGGGGTTTTAAAGGGCGATGATTTGGCGGTTATTGAACGGTTTTTATTGAAAAACATGAAAAACTGGAATGGGTTTGAGGTTGGTAATATTAAGCCCTCGAATTTTTGGGAATTTTCTTAAATAAGTACATTATTGCTTATGTTTAGGTTTTTATACGTACCTTCATCGAACTTTTGATTGTCATTAATAAGCTCATTTGTGCTGGGATTTTGCCATTCATAGCCAATTATTGCGGCGGTTTTTGAGTTGTTTATACTGTTATTGCTGATGGTGACTTTGCCTGCATTGGCGGCAACAGAAACGGTGATGGCGGTGCCACTGTCTTTTATCATATTGTTTAAAATACTGACATTGCGTTGATATTTGCCATAGCCACTGGCAATGCCGAAATTAATGGCATTTTCGATGACATTGCCTTCGATTAGGGCGTCGGCCTCAGCCCCTATGCCCATGCCTCGGGCGTCATCATCGCCAATCTTGACGGGGCGTAGGACTAAATTGCGCACTAGGTTGCCATTGCATATGGCTAGGTGACCGTTTTGGTTTAGATTGGTCATTATGATGCCAGAACCTGCGCGGTCAACTAAATTATTATTTATAATAACACCGTTGAAAGCAAATTCGGCATAAAGGGCGACCTCGCCTATATTTGTGCAGTTATTATTGAGAATTTGGCAGTTATTGCCTGAATTTATACGCACTGCGCTATAGGTGCAATTGTCAAAACGGTTATTGGATATGATGACATTATTGGCTTTAAATATATTGATTCCATTGCCATTTTGCCCTGTGCCACCAGCGATGGATTTAATATTATAAATATGGTTGTTAGTGATTATACTGCTATCTTCGCTTTGGGTCTTTTGCCAAATAAGTATGCCGTTATTGGCGCAATTGTGAATGCTGTTATTGGTGATTTTATGGTTTTTGCCGTTAATAGAAAATAGGGCGGCGCGGTTGATATTATAAATTTCATTATTGGTGATTTGTGCTGTAGAGTTGGAAAGCTTAATGCCGTTGCCGTTGCCGTTAAAAATACGGCAATTTTTTATTTTTATATTTTTTAGGGTGTTTAGGCTTAGAATTTGACTGTCTGTATAGCTTGTGAGGTTGCCTTCGAAGGTGATGTTTTCGATTATAATATCGTTGGCATTATTGGCGTTGATTATTGGGGCGTTGCTGGTCTGGATGAGGTGAGTTTGTTTGTTTGCACCTATGAGATGGGTTTTTTCTAATAGATTAATATCATTAACAATATAAGTACCTGCTGGAATAAAAAGCGGTAGCTTTTGTATGGCAGCTTGATGAATTGCAGTTTGTAATATTTGTGATTGGTCGGTTGAAATATTGGGTTTTAGACCGTGGCTTTGTGCGTTAATGTGGGTTGGAAAACCATCTGCCGAAGCATGAACTGGGCTGACACCTGCAGCGGTTAAACCGAGTGCTATGCCTGCGCTGCTTTTTAGGAAATATCGTCTATTCATAATTTATTGTTTCTTGAAACTTACTTAAGATGAGCTGTTGACCTGCATATGCGGTTATTGTGCCGTTGGCGACATTTTCTTTGGTGTTGCTGAGCAAGCTTAGCAGAGTTTTATTGTGATATAGTAAATTTTTTAGACCTGTATCGAGCAATTGTTCGAACCATAATATTTGTTGGTTTTGCCTGCGTTGTTGGAATGTGTTGGTTTTGTGCATTATGGCTTGGTGGCTTTGAATTTTTTGCCATAAAATATCTAACCCCAAATTATGATAGCCTGAAATGGGGATTACAGGGGTTTGCCAATTTGGATTGGTAGAGTGCAGCATATTGAGTGCGCCACGAATATCGGCACAGGCTCGAGTGGCTTTTATTTTATTGTCATTATCGGCTTTGTTAACGGCTATGAGTTCGGCAATTTCGAATATACCTTTTTTTATACCTTGTAAATCGTCACCTGCGCCTGTTAGCATGAGTAGGATAAAAATATCGGTCATATTGGCGACCATGGTTTCACTTTGCCCGATGCCGACTGTCTCGATAAGGAGAATATCATAGCCTGCCGCTTCACACAGCAGCATGGTTTCGCGGGTTTTTTGAGCAACGCCGCCCAATGTGCCAGATGAAGGTGAGGGACGGATGAAAGCGTTATTTTCTGCCGCGAGTTGTTCCATACGGGTTTTATCTCCCAATAGTGAACCGCCGCTTATGCTACTGCTAGGGTCGACCGCTAATATTGCAACTTTATGCCCTTGCTTGATGAGGTTTAGACCAAAATTTTCTATTAACGTGCTTTTGCCTGCCCCCGGTACGCCTGTTATGCCGATGCGTAACGCCTTGCCTGTGTGGGGTAGGGCTTTTGATAATAATTGTTGAGCGTGAATTTGATGCTTGAGGTTTTTGCTCTCGATAAGCGTTATGGCACGGGCAAGTTTGGCGCGGTCTTGGTTTATTATGCCATGATATAGGCTTTTAATGTCAATTGTTTGGCTCATAATGCACACTATCACATGACAGTTCTACTGTCATTAGGCGGCTCGAACATGTTGTAAATTAGAACAATTCAAAGCCACCTTTAAAAATTAATATGCTGGCAATTAACATTAGACCAATGCCGCTCACCATATTGAAATTTACACGACCTGCAAAACTTCTTTTAAACACATAGGTCGCAATTGTTGCATATCCCATTATAAATATAGCGTCTAGAACAACAAAAATTATACCATATATTGTTGCTTGAAAGGCAATGTTATATGTTGGGTCAATAAAGCTAGGAAACAATGCAACAAAAAAAACTATAGCCTTAGGATTGCTTACACATACTAAAAAACCACTTAAGATAGCTGCGCTTGCTCCCGTGTATTTTGCGCTCTCATCGACATTCGGGGCTGGTGCTTTTAGAGCCGTTACCCCTAAATAAAAGATATAGGCACCACCTATAATTTGCAACCAAGGAAGCAACGAACTTGCCATGGAAATAAGAACCTGCAGCCCTATGGTTGCTATAACAATATGCACTATAGAGCCTAATCCATCGCCAATTACTGTAAAAACTGCGGCTTTAGTGCCAAACCGCATTGCTTGGCTAGATGCCAAAGCCACCGAAGGACCCGGAGTTGCTACTATAAACATAGTTGCCACTATGAAACCTAAAAATAATGCTGTATTCATTTATGTTTTCCTTTTTCTACTATTATGAGAGTTGCACTTTCATTGCTGTTTAAATTAGAACATAGATAGGTAGGAAAACATTACCATATAACGGTAATGCCCCCTAAAAAAGAGGGTGATGGATTCAACGGGTCAGCGCAACATACGATAATAATCTAATAGCAAAGAAGGA
>CAZHCZ010000069.1:0-3680 GCA_964531635.1 uncultured Hyphomicrobiales bacterium
TTCGATATAATATTGTAAGGTTTGGGCCTTATTTAGGAGCTTAGGAGCATCGAATAAACCAAACTTAAATAAGGGTATGGTGCGAGGTTTTTGAGCTATTAATGCCAACAGCCGCTCCTCAAAACACAAGCCAGCTTCATAGGATAAAAACCCTGCGGCATAAAGCTGTTCAGTTTGGCAAATTTTTTCAACTTCGCGCAATTTATCTTCGAGTGTGTTGGGGGTATCGCACTCAATAATATAGCGCGGTTTGGTGAATAGATAAGTTGCCCCTTTTATTGTGGGGTGGTCTAACAAAATTTTGCAATCTTCCATAACAAAACTCTAATATTTTCTGCCTGGGCGGCTTTTATAACCTGGAAAAGACCAGCCAAACTTAAGGGCCAATCCGCGAATTAAAAGACAGGCTAAAAAGCCAATAATTGCTGCAATATTTTTATCGACCATTAACTGCACTAGAAATATATAAATTCCGCTGCCCGCAAATATTGCAGTTAGATAAATTTCTTGGCGTAAAAGAATGGTTTTTTCACCTGCCAAAACATCGCGAATTATTCCGCCAAAACTGGCGGTAACAATGGCTAAAAACACCGCACTAATTGGTGAGATATTAGCCTCTAAAGCAAGTTGCGCGCCCAAAACACAGAATGTCGCAATGCCAATTGCATCTGCCGCTAACAACCATTTAAACCGTGATTGCGGAATATGTGCGGTAAAAAATACCAACAAACCAATAAGGCTGGCGATAATAATATATAGGCTTTGCTCAACCCAAAATACGGGTTGCCCCAACATCATATCGCGCACTGTTCCGCCCCCAATGGCGGTAATATTGGCAAAAATCACAAAACCGATAATGTCCATTTCCTTACGTGATGCTGCCAGACCACCCGAAACAGCAAAAACCACAATCCCAAACCAATTTAGCATACTAAAAACGGTTGGAATTGTGGTCAAAATACTGTTATCAAAAATCATATTGCTTACGCACTGGTATCGACACTGCTGCCCAGTTCGCCTTCTTGAATGGTGGGAGCGGCTTTAGCACCACCCTTGGCAATGCCGACTAAAGCGGGACGCAACACGCGGTCGCCAATAGCGTAGCCAACTTGCACCACTTCAGTTACGGTTCCGTTTGGTAAATCGGGGTTTGGCACTTCGAACATGGCTTGATGAAAATTAGGGTCGAACTTTTCGTTTAGTGGGTTGAGAGGCTTAATGCCGTAACGCGCAAAAACATTGAGCATTTCTTGGTTGGTAAGTTCGATGCCAACAAATAGGTTTTTAATATCTTCGCTCGCATTTTCGCGGACATCATCGGGCAGAGCTTGTAAGGCGCGGTCTAAATTATCGCCAACACTCAGCATGTCGCGGGCAAAACTGGTTACGGCAAATTTACCTGCATCGGCTTTTTCTTTGGCGGTGCGGCGGCGTAAATTTTCCATCTCCGCCATTTCACGCAATAAACGGTCTTTTAGGGCGGCGACTTCATCGTTTAATGTTTCGATTTGGGTGCTTGCGGCTTGTATGGCTTCTGCCGCGGCTTCGGCTTCACTTGGTGCCATGCGCGTTACATTTTCTTCATTATCGATCGCATCGCTGTCAAAATCATCTAACGCTTCATCATAAGCTTGGTCACGCAACGCATCTTGCTCGGCATCGAATGTTGGGCTTTTATCATTATTCATATCACTATCCTAAACTTATAAATCTTACTCTTGCATATCAGTCTTTATGCGATAAAAATCAAGTAAAAACTGTAATTTTTTTCAATTAATAGCTTTTCCCAATTAACTTTCCAACCATTTTTGCCGTATAATCGACCACGGGAACAATTCTTCCATAATTTAAGCGGGTTGGACCAATTACACCCAACACGCCAATTACATTCTTATCCTCATCATGGTAAGGCGAAACCACTAAAGATGAGCCTGACATAGAAAATAAATTATTCTCTGCGCCGATAAATATTCGAACGCCTTCGGCATTGTCGGCTAAATCTAGCAAATTGACCAATTCTTTTTTTGTTTCTAAATCATCGAATAATTGCTTGATAAGATCTAGATTTTCTAATCCATCGGCTTTTTCGATGAGGTTTGAACGCCCACGCACAATTAAATTGCGCTCATCTACATTGTCGCTCGACCAACGCGCCATGCCCGATGCAACCAATTCGGAGGTTAATTTATCGAGGCTTTGGCGGGCAAGCTCCATGTCTTTATTAATAATTCGTTCGGCTTCGGTTATGGTTAGACCAACCACATGGGCGTTTAAATAATTACTCGCCTGTTCAAGAGCTGATGCAGGAAGCCCTGCGGGCACTTGTAAAATTCGGTTTTCGACCTCGTTATCTTGATACACTAAGATGAGCAAAACCTTGGCACTGTCGAGCCTAACAAATTGAATATGGGCAATGGGGCGGCTTTGTTTTGTGGTTAGAACTATGCCCGCACATTGGCTTAAGCCTGATAAAATACTGGTTGTTTCGGCTAAAATATCATCAACATTTTGCTTATGACTGGGGGCAGAGTTTTGGGCGATATGCTTTTCGATATAAGCTTGGTCTTCTTTGCCTATTGTACCAAACTCTAACATGCCATCGACAAACATCCGCAACCCGCTTTGGGTTGGCACTCTGCCCGCGCTAATATGCGGAGAGGCGATAAGCCCTAAATTTTCGAGGTCACTCATGACATTACGCACCGATGCGGGCGATAAGGATTGCGGCAAAGCACGGCTTAATTTGCGCGAGCCAACGGGTTCGCCATCATGCAGAAAACTCTCGACCAAATGGCGGAAAATATCGTGTGAGCGTTTATCCAAACGGCTATATTTAAAATCATCAGTCATTGAAGCTTATTCTTAAGATAAATGTTGATTATCGAGTTTAACAAGTTTACAGCTTAAAAACAATTAAATATTCAAACAGGATTTTACTGCATGACCAATACAAACCATCGCCCCTCAGGACGTACTTTAGATGCTATTCGCACTGTTTCCTTAGAACGTGGCTATGCCAAACATGCCGAAGGCTCGTGTTTGGTAAAGTTTGGCGATACTCATGTGTTATGCACAGCGACAGTTGAAACCCGTATGCCACCTTGGTTGCGCGGTAAAGGTTCGGGCTGGGTAACCGCAGAATATGGCATGTTGCCGCGCTCGACAGGTTCAAGAATGCGCCGCGAAGCAACGGCAGGAAAACAAGGCGGACGGACACAAGAAATCCAACGTTTAATCGGGCGTTCTTTACGCGCGGTGGTGGATTTAAAAGTGCTTGGTGAACGCCAAATTACTATAGATTGCGATGTTATTCAAGCCGATGGCGGCACAAGAACTGCCGCTATAACTGGCGCGTGGGTCGCACTTTATGATGCAATAGAATGGATAAAACAAAATACTGACATGAAAGGCGAGCCGCTTAAAGACCATGTTGCCGCTGTAAGTTGCGGAATTTACAAAGGTGAACTTGTTGCTGACCTAGATTATGCCGAAGACAATAAAGCCGAAACCGATGCAAATTTTGTTTTAACAGGCAAAGGCGGCATTGTAGAAATTCAAGGCACAGCCGAAGCCGACCCATTTAGCGAAGAGCAGTTTATTGGTTTGCTGGGTTTGGCGAAAAACAGTGTGCAAGAGCTCGTTGAACTACAAAAGAAAGCAATTGCATAAACACGTTTTGA
>CAZHCZ010000069.1:3780-9958 GCA_964531635.1 uncultured Hyphomicrobiales bacterium
CACCAAAAAGTTGGAATTGGTGTAAAATGGAAGCTTAAACTTTAAAACAAGCATTGACCAGCTTGTTAAACGCATCGGCGCGGTGGGAGGTTTTTTGTTTTTCTTCTGGCTTCATTTCGGCAAATGTTTGGTTATGTCCATCGGCAATAAAAATTGGGTCATAGCCGAAACCATTGTTGCCTTTGGGTGGCCAGACGCTTATTCCGTCGACACGCCCTTCGAATGTTTCCATATGACCATCGGGCCAAGCTAGGGTTAGGGCGCAAATAAATGAAGCGCGGCGTTCTTCGTCTTCGACCGCATCTTTTGCTTGCATTGCGCTTTCTACCATTTGCATGGCTAGGGCAAAATCTCTATTGTCGCCTGCCCAACGGGCGGAATAAATACCTGGATCACCGCCTAATATGCTTACGCTGTAGCCGCTGTCATCTGCCAGTGCGGGTAAGCCCGAAGCCTTAGCAGCAGCCAAAGCCTTTAATTCTGCATTTTCGGCAAAACTATCGCCTGTTTCCTCTGGCTCATCTAAATTAAGCTCGGCTGCAGATTTTGTTATGATACCAAAAGGTGATAATAGTTGATTAATTTCTTTAACTTTGCCCATATTATGGCTGGCAACAATAAGCGTTTTTTCGCTAAATTTACGATAATTTTTTGTCATAATAACCACTTAAATATTTATCAGCCCATTTTATTTGGGTGTGGAGTCGATGTAATATTATAACCTGCATCGACAAAATGTATGTCGCCTGTTATGCCTGATGATAAATCTGACAACATATATAATGCACTGCCGCCAACATCTTCAAGGGTTACTACGCGTTCCATCGGTGAGTGTTTTTGTTGAAATTTAAACATTTCGCGTGCGCCGCTAATGCCATTGCCTGCGAGTGTGCGCATTGGCCCAGGTGATAGAGCGTTGACCCGAATGTTATCGGCACCAAAATCGGACGCTAAATAGCGCACGCTGGCTTCTAGTGCGGCTTTGGCGACACCCATTACGTTGTAATTTGGCATAACCCGAGTTGAACCACCATAGGTTAGGGTAATCATGCTTCCGCCATCGGGCATCAGTTCTGCCGCGCGTTTGGCGGCTTCGGTGAATGAAAAACTGCTGATGACCATGGTGCGGATAAAGTTTTCGCGGCTGGTATCGGCATATTTACCGTCGAGTTCATCTTTATCGGAAAAACCTATGGCGTGGACTAAAAAGTCTATTTTGCCCCATTTTTGCTTGAGTATGGCAAACACATTGTCTAGAGATTCTATATCTTCGACATCGCAGTCAATAAAAATTTCTGAGCCTAACGTTGCGCCGATTTTTTTTACCCTATCGCCAAAGCCATCGCCTTGGTAGGTAAATGCAATTTCAGCACCATGTTCGGAAAGTTTTTGCGCAATGCCCCAAGCGATTGAACGATTGTTAGCAACGCCCATAATTAGCCCACGTTTGCCTTTCATTAGTCCGTCCATAACATTTATCCTATAGATTTTGTTTGCTAAAAATAACACTGCCATTGGTGCCGCCAAAACCAAAACTGTTTGACAGAGCGGTTACAACTTCTTGCTGTTTACGGCTACGAGCAATTGGCATATCAGCAACTCTTGGGTCAATCTCGGTTATATTTGCACTTTCGCAAATAAAGCTATCGCGCATCATAATTAGAGAATAGATAGATTCTTGCACGCCCGCTGCGCCTAAGCTATGCCCTGTTAATGCTTTCGTTGCCGAAATAATAGGGGATTTGTCTGCACCCCAAACATTACGAATGCCATCAATTTCGGGAATATCGCCTACTGGGGTCGATGTGCCATGCGGGTTGATATAGTCGACACCACCTTTGTGGGTACTAAGCGCAAGCTCCATAGCCCGTTGCCCGCCCTCGCCACTTGGTGCGACCATGTCGTAACCATCTGACGTTGCGCCATAGCCTGTAATTTCGGCAATAATATTTGCACCACGGGCTTTGGCACGTTCATACTCTTCTAAAACCAATACGCCTGCACCGCCTGCAATTACAAAACCATCGCGGCTAATATCGTAAGTACGGCTGGCTGTTGTTGGTGTGTCATTATACTTGCTGCTCATTGCGCCCATAGCGTCAAACAAACATGACATGCCCCAATATAGCTCCTCACCACCGCCAGCAAACATTACGTCTTGCTTGCCCCATTGAATCATTTCGGCGGCGTTACCAATACAGTGTAGGCTGGTTGTACAGGCCGATGAAATTGAATAGCTCATGCCTTTAATTTTAAATGGTGTTGCCAAGGTGGCGCTGTTGGTGCTGCTCATAGCTTTTGGTACGGCAAGCGGCCCAATGCGTTTTGGACCTTTGGCTTTAACAATTTCGGCGGCATCTAATAATGTTTTGGTTGAAGGGCCACCACTGCCCATAATCATACCCGTGCGAATGTTTGAGATATCGTGCTCTTCTAGACCTGACATAGCCAGTGCTTCATTCATCGCAATATAGTTCCACGCTGCACCTGCACCCATAAAACGGCGTTCTTTGCGGTCGAGAACCTCTTCCCAATTGAGCTTTGGTGCACCAGAAATTTGACTTCTGAAGTTATATTTAATCATATCCTCATCGGCAGCAATGCCTGATGTGCCATTCCAAAGAGATTTTTTAACCTCTTCAATATTATCACCAATACTTGAAACTATACCCATTCCAGTTACCACAACACGACGCATATTACGCTCCTATTATTTTTAAGTTTATTTTGGGTTGTATGTTTTATTTATCGTCTTTAAACAGACCAACTTTTAAGTCGGTGGCTTTGAAACCAACCTTATCGTCAATCATCACGGTTGCATCAGCGGTCGCTAAAATTAACCGCCGCATCATCACGCGCTTAATGTTAATTTTATATGTAATTTTTTTAGATGTCGGCAACACCATGTCGGAAAATTTAACTTCGCCCACACCAAAGGCGCGCCCCTTGCCTTCGCCGCCCATCCAACCAAGGTAAAAACCTAGCAATTGCCACATGCCGTCTAGACCTAGACAACCCGGCATAACAGGATCACCAACAAAGTGGCAATCAAAAAACCAACGTTCAGGGTTAATATCATATTCAGCGATAATTTCGCCTTTATCAAATTCGCCACCAGTTTCAGAAATGTGGATAATTCTATCCATCATTAACATGGGTGGTACAGGCAGTTGAGGGAAATGTTCGCCCCATTGTTTATTGCCACAGGCGGTTAAATCTTCGAAACTATAACTAGATTTGCGTTCAAACAACATTCATCTCCTGTAATATTTATGTGCCTTTTAACATGATTAACCTACACTGCCTAGAAAAAAATAGGGTAGTTTTTAAGAAACGTTTGCAAAAACTTTATTAAAGGTGTAAATAATAATTAATAATTTTTAGGAATGTAATTATGGACAGTATAGCTTCTACAGAAGGTGCGGTAAACAAAATGCAAAGTTTAACACAGGACGAAATTATTCAATCCTTGCGCAAAAGCGGGTTGCGCCCAACGCGCCAACGTATTGCATTGTCTAATTTATTGTTTAGTAAAGGTGCGCGGCATGTTACTGCTGAAACCCTGCATGATGAAGCTATTAATGAAGAAATACCTGTTTCTTTAGCCACTGTTTACAATACTTTACACCAATTCACCCATGCGGGTTTATTACGCGAGGTTGCGGTGGAAGGGGCAAAAAGTTATTTTGATACCAATACCAGCTCTCATCAGCATTTTTATCACGAAAACACAGGTACTTTACACGACATTAACTCCGATATGCTCAAAGTTATAGGCATACCCACTCCGCCCGAAGGTCAAGAAATTTGGTGCATTGATGTTATTGTTCGGTTAAAAGACAAACAATAACCCTTTATCTACACAAATTTAAGGATATTTAATGTGAAAGAGTTTTATCGCAAAAATTCAGTACGAGTTATTATTGTTATTATAGCCGTTGGTTTAGTAATATTATATGGCTCGCTTGTTATGTTTAATAAAAATTCCTATTTAACAAACCCAACCTATACCCGTGATAATGTTCAAAAAATTATTATTGATAATTTTATTGGTCGGTTAGAAGTAACCACAATTGCCGATGCAGCTGATGACTTTAAGCTTGAGTTTTCTAATAAAAAGCAAGATGGTTATGTGGGTTATTACCCATTATTTAAAATGACCGTTAAAACTACCGCCAGCATTGATGGACGGTTTGACCCTGTTTTAAATTGTGATGTTACTCGTGATGCTGCGGGCAATGTGACATCGGCAATTTTTGAAGAACAGCCAGACAAACATTATAATATTAACGATTATCCTGTGGTAAAAATTGTTACCAATAAACCGCTTAACATTGTTGCTAAAAACAGCACAATATTTGGTTTTATTGACAAAGCTAGCACTGTGATCTTAGACGGACTTAAGTGTAGCGATTTAAAAATTAGCGGTGTTTCAGGTGAAATAAGCCAAGCAAATGGTGTAGACAATGTGATAGAGTTAGCCGATTAATTACATGTGGCAAAATGCGCAATTTGATTGGTGTCAAAGTTATTGTATGGTGGGTTAACTGAAACATCAGGCTTGAAACAATGATTCACATTACCGCAAATTATAGTGCAACAAATTACCCTGCTGCTGTTATTAACCCCGATAAACGCAGTAAATGCGCTGATAAAAATATTTCCCTTTGTGCGCGGTTGACATCTCATCAACGTGATGAGATGTCGGCATTTTCGACGTTTAAAAAATACAGTGCTGGGCAGCTTATTTTTACTGAAGGCAAACCCAGCACGCATTTAGGCACTGTTATATCGGGTATTGTGAAAATATATAAATTGTTAGATGATGGGCGGCAGCAAATTGTAGCGCTTGCTTTCCCCGGTGACATGCTCGGAAATATTATGGATGCGGAATATAATTATTTTGCCGAAGCGGTTGATGAAACCCAAGTTTGCCTGTACCAAACCAGTTGGATTAATAGTTTTGCTGAAAATAATTCCGCGCTTTATTTGTCTATATTAGACAAAACCAACAGACAGCTTAATAAATCTCACGACTGGCTATTATTATTAGGACGCAAAACTGCTAAAGAAAAACTGGCTACGTTTTTAATGTTGCTCGCGGTTAATGATGGTGACGATGCCGTACCAGCATTAACTTTTAAAGTTCCTCTTAAACGCCAAGAAATAGCCGATTTTTTAGGGCTAACAATCGAAACCATTAGTCGCACTTTTTCGAACCTAAAAAACAAACAGGTTGTTCGTGAGCAAGCTGGGCATATTTTAACAATTACAGATTATTCAACGTTAAAATCTATGGTATAAACATACAATAATTAGCCCTGTTTTACATAGGTCAAAGATGTTTATGAGTTTTTTACCACTTCATATTTACTAGGCTCAACCCTTACTAGGCTCAACTCAAGGGCGTGAATATGCTGAGCCTGATTGGGTAAAGCTGTAATTTTGGCAAAGTGATTTATCGAAATTTTCTAGTTTGGTTTTTAATAAATCGTGGGTTAGTAGACCTGACTGGGTGTCGACACAGCCGACTACTGCGGCGGAGTTTAGGGTGGCTGAGTGGGTGGCCTCGGGTATTGAGGCGCCGTCGGCAATTAGGGATGCGAAGGTTGAAAAGAAGGCATCGCCTGCGCCTGCTGTGCCTTTAACCTCGGTGGGGCATGAGGGGCAGAAATAAACGCCATCTTTTGTGCCTATATATGCGCCTTCTTTGCCGTTGGTAAGTACAAATATTTTTATGCCTAAATTTATAATGGTGGCAAAAAAATCTGCCAACGACAGGTTAAAACCACCTGACGATAAACCGTTTTGGATAAGTTCGGGTGTTGGGTTTTTTGTTAATGCGTTGGGCTTAAGTTTTGCTTTTTTAATATCGGAAATTATTAAAGGAACAAGTTGGGCTGTTTCGGCTGCGTTTAATGATAGAATGTCGATTGATTTTAAGCTTTTATAAAAATCTTGGCTGCGGGAAGACAGTTGACGAATGCCCGGATTGGCGGCTATGGTTGCGCCCGATGCTTTGGCTGTGGCAACAATATGCGGAAATGCAATACTTGATTGACCTGATAGGCCTGTGATGTAAACCAAATTAATATCGGTAAAATGTTGAGGTGTGACTTCGGTAGCTTTTAGGCGGGTATTGGCACCACGATGGACGAATATAGTCGGGTTTTTAACA
>CAZHCZ010000070.1:0-9764 GCA_964531635.1 uncultured Hyphomicrobiales bacterium
CAAAACGTGTTGCGGTGTTTAAAGATTTTCTAATTTCAAAAGCCAAAGAATGGGAGTTTTAAAGCCTAAAACCAAGCCATGCAGTTTGCGCATAGCTCCCATGCATTCTTCATGTTTGTTGGTGCGGTTATAAACTTTTATATATATAAGTACAGAATCTCTGGCTAACTTTAGAATCCCTCCCTTTTTAATTCTATATAGCCTTTCCATCTCCCCTCTTTGATGGAAAAGAGATATATTTACAGGCAGCTTGATATTTTACAAGCTGTCTGTTTTTTTTGCCCTCAAGAAACATTGCCATGCGTTTACTGCATAGCTCATTAGCACTCAATAACATGGTCATTCTGTATAAAGAATGTATATTAAACGTATTAGATTGCTCTAGACACTCAGAAAGTCCCTCCCTCTTTTCTTTCTGAATACGCCAACCTCCTCCCTTTTGGTTGGCACTAGAGATTACTATGCAGGCAAGCCGTAAGGCTTGCCTGTTTTTTTGTAAAAATTTCTTAAAATTATTTTTTAAACGAGTGAAGCGCAGAACTTTTGTATGCGTTCGCAAGCCGTTTTTAAAACGTCATCGCTTGTCGCATATGAAATTCTAAAATTGGGGCTTAAGCCAAACGCTTCCCATGCACAACCGCAACACCAGCATCTTCAAGCAAAGCGTTGGCAAAAGTCGCATCGCTATCAATCACCACACCATTGAGTGTTTTTTTGCCAATTAAAGCTTTAATCGAAGGGTAAACATAAAACGCACCTTCGGGTTTAGGGCAAACAATACCTTCAATGTCATTCAACATAGCCAATACTAAATCACGGCGGCGTTTAAATATATCTGCCCGAACTGCAATAAAATCTTGTGTGCCGTTTAATGCCTCGACCGAAGCCCATTGGCTAATAGATGATGGGTTGGATGTGCTTTGACTCTGAATTTTACGCATTGCATTAATAAGTTCAACGGGTCCCGCGCAATAGCCAATACGCCAGCCAGTCATGGAATAGGCTTTTGATACCCCATTCATTGTTAAAGTGCGGTCATATAATTTAGGCTCAATTTGCGCAGGGGTAACAAATTCAAAATCATCATAGACCAAATGTTCATACATATCGTCCGATAAAATCCAAACATGCGGGTGGCGCAATAAAACATCGGTTAAGGCTTTTAATTCTTTAGCACTATAAGCCGCACCAGATGGGTTGCTTGGGCTGTTAAAAATCAACCATTTGGTTTTGGGCGTAATGGCGGCTTCTAAAGCCTCAGGCGTTAATTTAAAATCATTTTCCAAAACCGCTTCGGCAAAAACAGGAGTACCCCCTGTCAGCAATACAATATCGGGGTAAGACACCCAATAAGGCGTTGGAATAATAACTTCATCACCTTCATTTAAACTCGCCATCATCGCATTGTATAAAATGGGCTTGCCACCGGGGGCAACAAAGGCTTGGGAAACATCATAGTCTAAATCATTGTCGCGTTTAAACTTAGCAACAATAGCTTGCTTTAACTCAATAATACCATCAACAGCGGTGTATTTTGTTTCACCACGGTTAATGGCATCAATAGCCGCTTGTTTAATATTGTCAGGCGTATCAAAATCAGGTTCGCCGGCACCCAAACCAATAACATCATGCCCCGCAGCCTTAAGCTCACGTGCCTTGGTCGAAACCGCAATAGTAGCCGAAGGTTTCACCCGCGCAAGAGTGTCAGAAATAAAGCCCATTTTTTTACTCCATTAATTTAGTTTATATTTTGCATGTTATGCCTATCTATAATAACTACAAGCAAAACCCCACGTCTATCAACAAAATATGTTAAAAATTACTTATCTAGTAAATATTTTCTGCGTTCTGAAGTTAGCGGATGAGAAGAAAAATAATCCTTTTCATCTTCATCCAAGCTTGTTTCATCCGCGACTTGCCTCGATATAAAAATTAATTAGTAAATCAAAACTGTAATATTCATAGCCTACACTAAGTCAAAATATTCAAAATTTAATTTTTATATTTATCAACAATGCTTCGTGGCACTTTAATCCGAGCCATCAAATCATCAGCATTTCTAGGTGCAGCAAAATGGGTTTTAACCGCCACTTCACCCGCCCAATATGGCAGTTCTAAATCGGCTTTATCATCTACAGGGTCACCGCTACGCACTTTGGCTGAAACATTACAAATAGGCACACGTAAAAAATCGGTCGCTTTCATTTCATTATCAGCAGTTTTTCGTACATCATCATAACGCCCATCGGCAAATCTATTAGTCACCAATGCCGCCATTCGCCCTTTTTCTGCATCAAGCACAATTTCACCCTTTGAGTGTATAACAACCGACCTATAATTCATAGAATGATGAAAAGCCGAACGCGCAAATAACAAACCATCAACATGAGTTACCGATAAACACAAGTCTAACCCATCGGCTAATTTTTTCATAAACCGTGATTTCCTCGAACCATGAAAAATCATAAACTCACCATCACGCACTCCATACATAGGAATAATTTGCGGTCGCCCACCTGATATAAACCCGACCTGTATTACAAATGCTTCATCTAAAATAGCATGAATAACCGCACGGTCATATGTCGCTCTTTTTGGCGCTTGTTTGGTAATATTCAATTCAGTTTTTGGATATTGACTGTTCATTATTTAACCCTTTCATTTGGCGCAATAATGCCATATAATTGGCGCTATAAATAGAGCCAATTGGCATTAATAAGTAGAGCCACTTTAAAAATATGGATTTAAACTTAAAAACCATCTTAAATATTTCCAACGCACCAAAAAACACGTCCAAATGGCGTAAGCTATATCACCAACTTAAAACCGCAATTCTAAACGGCAGTCTAAATGCAGGCTATAAATTACCATCAAGTCGCAAGCTCGCTCAACATTTAAACGTAAGCCGCAATACAATCATCATTACATTCGAGCAATTAATTGCCGAGGGCTATTTAATAAGCAAACAAGGCAGCGGCACCTATATAGCCGATATAAGCCCCGACGAATTTTTGTCAGTTCCTCAAAAACCTATGTCACCTATACAAGAAAATAAACCACTAAACCTAAGTCAACGCGGCATTGCAATGTGCGATATAAAACGCCAAAACGCAGAGCAAGACAACCGATATCTCCCATTTTTATCAGGCTTACCCGATCTGGCACATTTCCCCAAAACCAATTTTGCAAAAATCCTATCATCAGTAACAAAATCTCTAAACATTAACCAGTTGGATTATGATTTCACAGGCGGAATACCATCGTTTAAAAAAGCTATAGCTCAATATTTAGCAACATCACGTGGGGTTATATGCAAACCAGAACAAGTGCTAATAATCACAGGTTCACAAGCCGCGTTAGATTTAACAGCACGTTTGTTGGTCGATAGTGGCGATAATATCTGGTTCGAAAACCCAGGCTATGGCGGTGCACTTTCAGCATTTTTAAGCGCAGGCGCAATCACTCAACCCTTGCCTGTTATAAATAACCAGCATGATTTTAAAACCGCCATTGACAATTGCCCAAACCCAAAACTGGCATATGTTACGCCATCGCACCAATATCCAACAGGCATAACCATGAGCCTAAAAGACCGCCAAACCTTATTAAAACTAGCCACTGAACGCGATTTTTGGATAATAGAAGATGATTATGACAGCGAATACAGATATGAAGACCACCCCCTAGCCGCACTGCAAGGGTTAGATAAAACCAACAGAACCATTTATATAGGCACATTCTCTAAAATATTATCGCCGTCATTGCGCTGTGCTTACCTTGTCTTACCACCGGATTTAGTAAAACCATTTAACGATGCTTTGTTTAACAGCGGTATGATGGTGCCTAGCATTATACAACTCGCCTTAACCGAATTTATAAATAGTGGGCAATTTGCAAGCCATATTCGTAAAATGCGAATAATATATTCAGAGCGGCGCGAAATATTATTAAGCAGCATAGAAACCCATTTGAGCGATTATATTGCTCCACTGCAAACCCATTCAGGTATGGCGTTTGCTGCACACATTATTCACCCTAAGTTACAAAAAATTGGTGATATAGACCTAAGTGAGCATTTGGCAAAACACAACCTAATATGCCGCGCATTATCGTCCTATGCATTAACGCCTGCATTGTCTCAACAGCAAGGTCTATTGTTAGGCTTTGCACCTTTTAACGAACAACAGCTCGAACATGCCGCACAAAAAATGGCAAAAATATTTACAAAACTTACAAAATAACCTAATATTATATATTCAAATGAATAAGGCAAATATGTTAGATAAAATCAATAGTTTATTATTAATTGGTGCAGGTAAAATGGGCAGTGCGATGCTCAAGGCTTGGCTTAAATTCGGCTTAAACCCCAACACTATCTATGTGCAAGACCCGAATATCTCGCCAGAAGTTAAACAGCTGCTAGATGCGCATAATATAAACCATGGCGCAAACCCTCCCGCAACCTTCACGCCCGAGGTCATTATCCTAGCGGTAAAACCCCAAATCATGCCCAATATTCTACCCAGTTTAAAAGACTTTGCCACCAATAACAGCTTGTTTATTTCTATAGCTGCAGGTAAAAAAATAGAATTTTTTGAAGCTATATTGGGCAAAAACGCCAACATTATCCGCCTAATGCCCAACACCCCAGCTGCCATTAACGATGGTATGAGCGTATTGGTCGGCAATAAAAACATAAATAAACCCCATAAAAACATTGCACTTGCACTCGCCAGCACTGTAGGCTTGGCAGAATATATAGACGATGAAAGCCTTATGGATGCAGTAACTGCCCTTTCAGGCTCAGGTCCTGCCTATGTTTTTCATATGGCAGAGGCGATGACAATAGCAGGCGTAAAAGCAGGTCTGCCACAAAAACTAGCCCATAAACTAGCATTACAGACCATAAAAGGTTCGGCCAACCTTATGGCACAAAGCGATGATTCACCAAGCATATTGCGCCAAAATGTAACATCACCCAATGGTACAACAGCAGCAGGCTTAGAGGCGTTAATGGGCGACAATCAACTCACAAACCTAATGATAGAAACCATAAAAGCCGCCACCAAACGCGGGCAAGAACTGGCAGATTAATATGAGCACTATAATAGAGTTCGAAGATTTCCTAAAAATAGACATACGCTGCGGAAAAATTATCGAAGCCAAGCCTTTTCCACAAGCCCGCAAGCCCGCCTATAAATTACTAATAGATTTTGGCGATGAAATTGGCATTAAAAAATCTTCTGCCCAAATTACCGAAAATTATACATTAGAGGAACTGGTCGGCAAAAACATTATGGCGGTGGTTAACTTCGCCCCACGTCAAATCGGGTCTTTTATGTCCGAAGTACTAACACTAGGCTTTTACGATAAAAATAAAAATGTAGAATTAGCCAGCCTGTCAGCCGATATAAACCAAGGCGAGCGGCTAATTTAAGTCAAATGCCAAAAGCCCAACGGCGTAACTTCAGTTTCAGTAAAATTATTATGTTCAGGCATATACTCACGCTTAAGCAAGTTTACCTGCCAGCCTTTTTTACTCTGGTTAATAAATATCTGATTATAGCTAGCAACGGGCTTACTATGGGCTTCAATAGCGGTGGCAGAGGCAACCCCAATACACAGACAAGGGCCAAACTTATTATTTATAGTGGTTATTTTATTTTTGTGATTATGCCCATAAAGCACCAATTCAGCACCAGAGTCGGTTAAAATATCCTTCAATTCAACACTGTCTTTTAGCGCGCGAACACTCGGAGTAAGGCGGGGCAGGGGCGGGTGATGAATCATCATCACTCTAAAATAACCTTCTTTTTTCAAATGGCTTAATATTTTAGCCAAACGCACCCGCTGTTTTTCACCCATTACACCTGTCGCCATAAAAGGCGGCGATGCGTAAGCCGATGAAACACCAATCAATGCCACCCGCCCAAAAACGCGAACAAACGGAAAAGGCCCATGCGGCACTTGGTCGTCCAATTCAATGCCCAAATCCTCTAATATCTGTGCGCCATCGGCACAAGGTTTCATATAATCTTGCCAATAATGCAATACACTGGCAATGGCATCTTCGGTATAAGCGTCATGATTGCCAGGAACGTAAGACATTTTATCAGCAGGGGCAAAACCCTTAAGCCATAATGTCGCGCGCTTAACTTCAGCGCGTGAGGCAATATTCACCAAATCACCCGAAAACGCGTAATGGTCGATATCTTGGGCTTTAATGTCTTTTTCAAAGGCTCTAAACACATTTTGCCGATGAATTTTTTTACGGCTTAATGCCCATGATGTAAGCCCCAATATGCGAATGCCCGTCAACTCAAGCAAGGTTGGCTTGGGCATAGGCGGCATATGAATGTCAGAAAAATGTGCGAGCTTAAAATTATGCATATATATGTTTCAACAATTTGTAATAACCAGACTATAATTGAGAAGAGAAGAGTTGAATAGTATTTTATTTTTAAAACTCAAAATCCTTGTTCTTAAATAATAAGTGTGGTATTTGATGGCTAACTTAGAGGAAATAGCATGTTTTTACGACGAAAAGATAAATTATAATTTGACTAACAAATATCGTTTAACTTTTCGAGATATATATGACTTCGCCTCACTTCCCTACAAATAAAATTTCTATAATCAAATTCGAGCAAAAATATGACAAAGCATTAGAAACTTTGCTCGATAAAGCATTTGGCGCCAAGCGGTATCAAAAATCCAGCTATAAATTACGCAAAACCAGTGTGCAAATTAATGAACTGAGCTATATTACGGTAGATGACAATCAAACCATTATCGCCTCCATCGCCTATTGGCAGTTCGATATTGCAGGTTTTAAAGCGCTATTGTTAGGGCCTCTAGCCGTCGACCCCGATTATCAAAATAAAGGTTTGGGCAAAAAACTTATTAATAAAACCCTGCAACTAGCCAAACAAATGGCAAAAAAAGCAGATTGGAAAATGGTGATATTAATTGGCGATTTGGACTATTACAGTAAAAGCGGTTTTAAACAAGTGCCACAAGGTGCAATTAATTACCCAAGCCCAACCGACCCAAAACGCATATTATATCAAAATTTCGAACAAGGGTTTTTTGAAAATCTAATAACAACCAACCCAACCCCGCTCGAATTAAACCCAAATAACAACCTGCTCGATTTTGCCAAAAAAATAGACAATTACACCAACACCAACCCAGCCCCTGTCGAAAAATGGGCGCCAAAATATTGCGGTGAAATTGATTTAGAAATTAAAGCCAACGGTCAGTGGAACTATATGGGCAGCCCAATAAAGCGGCAAAAATTAATCGCACTTTTTGCCACAGTCCTATGGCGCGATGTTAAAGGAGATGGCGCACATTACCTCATAACCCCTGCCGAAAAAATAAAAATAAAAGTCGAGGATAGCGCCTTCATCGCAACAGAAATGCTGAGCATTGGGCAAGCCAAACAACAAAAAATCATCATCCAAACCAACTTGGCAGGGCAGGTCACAATAGGTGATAAACATAAAATCAGGTTCACCCACGATAACAATCAATTCATGGCGTATGTAACAATTCGCCACGCCCTAGAAGCCAAACTCACCCGCAGCCTATGCTATCAATTGTCCGATTATTTGTTAGAAAAAGATGATAAATATTACTTAATTAGTGATGGACAGGAGTTTGCGTTATAGAAAATTTCATAACCCTAGCCAAATCTAAATTATTAACCCGCGAACCAAAGCCAATAGAAAATAGCAGCTACCGTCATGCGGCTGTGCTAATTGGAGTTGTCGAAAAGCCAGAGCCAACAATAATTCTAACCCGTCGTCCAGCTCATATGAAAACCCATGCAGGTCAAATTGCTTTTCCGGGGGGTAAAATAGAGCCAAGCGATAAAAATGCTCAAGCCGCCGCCCTGCGCGAAACGCACGAGGAAATAGGCGTGCAAGCAAGCTATATAGATGTTTTAGGCTTTTTAGACATTTACAAAGTCGGCACAGGTTTTAATATCCACCCCATAGTGGCAAAAATAAACACAGGCTTTACATTTAAAGCCGACCCAAACGAGGTCGCCGAAATATTCGAAGTCCCGCTTAGTTTTTTAATGGATAAAAATAACTTCAAACGCCACTATAAATATTGGCAAGGCAAACAGCACCATTATTATGTTATAGAATATAAAAATTATTTTATTTGGGGTGCAACGGCAGATATGTTGAAAAACCTATCGAATAGACTATATATAAACTAACAAATTTAAAAAGGGTTATTTATGGGCAAGTTTATACTGCTGCAATTCATATTATTCATCTTACCGACAGTGTTTTTTCTGCTCTATGTTACCATTTTTCAAAAACGCAAAGCCATACAAGCATTAAACCCAAAAACGCTTGCAACATTGGTGGTTTTGGGTGCATTAGCCACGGGCGGTGGCGCATTATATCTTGCTACAGATGGCACAGGAAACGTTGGTGCAACTTATATTCCTGCCAGCAGTGGCGGGCCTGCACGGCTAGAATAAGCGGAAAAGTAATATGACTATAGATTGGCTAAAAACCAATGCCGTCCAAAATGTGTTTAAACTGCTAGCAAAAAATGGCGGTGAGGGGCATATTGTCGGTGGTGCAGTGCGCGATTACCTGCTTAATGTTAGCATTGGCGATATAGACTTTTGCTCAACCCACACGCCCGAACAGCTCATAAAACTGGCACAAGAACACAATATCCGCAGTATAGAAACGGGCATAAAATACGGTACAATTACATTAATATGCGAAGGGCAGAGTTTCGAGGTCACTTCTTTACGGGAAGATGTAAAAACCGACGGTCGCCACGCTCAAATCGCTTACGGAAAAACTATATTAGAAGATGCAAAACGTCGTGATTTCACCTTCAACGCTCTATATATGACAGCAGATGGCACAATATTAGACCCACTAGGTTGCGGCATAGATGATGCCAAAACAAACACAATAAAATTCATCGGCAATGCGGGTAAAAGAATAAAAGAAGATTACTTGCGTATATTGCGCTATTTCAGGTTTATTGGGCGTTTCGGGTTGAATATTGACGGCACGGACTATAATCAAATACTCCCGTTAGTCCAAGGGCTTGATCAACTTTCTGCAGAACGTATACAGGCAGAATTTAAACATATTTTTCAAAGCAAGCACAGTGTTTTAGCCGCGGAACTCATGCAAGAAAGTCAAATATTTTTGCAAATATTTAACATGAAAGCCAACTTAGAACCACTTAAATACATCAGCCAAAACCACTTAAATTTTAACGATAAATGGTTGGTGCAATTGGCGTTAATTTTACCCAATACGCCTATCGGTGAAATTTTGAAATTGTCAAAACGTGAGCAGAAAATACTCAAAAACTTAGACACTCAAATTGGCGATGATTTAGAAAAAGAAATTTATAAAAGCGGTAAAAAAACGATTATTAATCGGCTTGTTTTTCATGCGGCGTCGGCAAACTCTAACGCCGACAAACTTAAGCTAGACATTAAATTCACCGAGCAGTTCAGTATTCCAACATTTCCACTAAAAGGGCAGGACTTGTTAGAGCAAGGCTATAAACCTAGCCCTGAAATTGGCATTAAATTAAAACGGCTTGAAACTCTATGGCTTGAGCAGGGTTTCACGCCAACAAAGGCTGAATTGCTACGGGTTCTCGGTGACATACGAAACGCAGAGCTTGCAAGTGAAAACCCTTCAACCTATCGAGGGTAAAAAGGGTGAGTAAAAAATACATTTTTTACGAAGGAGGGCAAGCGC
>CAZHCZ010000071.1:0-9432 GCA_964531635.1 uncultured Hyphomicrobiales bacterium
TTCACACCATTATGGGCGGAAAAATGTAAATTTATAAGCGTCCCAACACACCTTTTTGGTAGTGTTCGACATTTTTACATGGCAAAAAAGACGAACCTCGACCAAAGAGGTGAGTTTATCTTTAGCAAAAGAGTTTGCTGAAGACGGGCATTTGGTTCTGCGCGGAAAACATCATCGCGGGGAACTTAAAAATGAGAAACTCTTCTCATTTGCTGCTGCACATTAGCGTGAGACTGCCAAAATTATTAAAACTCCTACTTTAGCAAACCTTCATCGAGCATCATTTGTTCGAGTTTAATGCTTTCAAAACCCATTTCGGATTTGTAGGACTTGTATTTTTCGTAAAAAGCAGGTTGTTTGCCTCTTTTTTTTGTTGCGGCAATTAGGGTGTTTTTTTGGGTGTGTTCGGTTGCAACAAAATCAATAACATCTACGTGGTAGCCCTGTGATTGTAAGAGCATAACGCGGCTATTATCGGTAATTATATCGGCCATTTTATGTAAAAATAGACCGTGTTTAACGAATTCTGACAATGATTTATTGGCTTTTAGGCTCAATAAAACCTCTTTTTGGCAACATGGAGCGCATAAAATTACTTTAGATTTCATTTTTAGACCAATAAATAGAGCATCATCAGTTGCTGTGTCGCAGGCATGTAATGAAACCACAGCATCATAATAGGGCAAACCAGAATATTTATCGGCAAAATCGCTAATGAAAGATAGGTTTTCAAAGCCACATTTATTTGCAGTTTCGTTGCCAAGTTTTACTAAGTCGCTATTAAAATCAACCGCATGGATTACAGGGTCAAGATTGTTGTTTGCTAAGTAATTATATATGGCAAAAGTCATGTATCCTTTGCCCGCGCCAATATCAATAACTTTAACTCTTTTTTGATTAACTGCGCCCGATTGCAGTATTTTGTCGGAAAGTATTTCGGTAAAGCGACCTATTTGCTTATATTTTTTGTGCATTCTAGGTTTAATAACGCCATTATTGTCCGAAATGCCTGTTTCGATAAGGAATTGCTCTTTTGGGGCAATTTTGTATTTATTAGAGTTTTTTTTAACTTTAGTCATTATACGACCTTGCAAATATGTAATTTTGATACAGTTGACTTTCAACTGTATAAAGAAAATTCAACAAAATAACACTATTATAGCTGAGATTTTTAAATATCTATGTTTAAAAACATATTATTACTTACGCACATTGGCAAGAAACTTCTTAGTATGTTCTGAATTTGGGTTTTCACCAAAAATCTGCTCAGGTGGTCCGATTTCTACCATTAGACCTTCGTGAAAATAGGCTACTCTATCGGCTACATCTTTTGCAAAGCCCATTTCATGAGTAACGCAAATCATGGTCATGCCATCTTTTGCCAATAAGCGCATTGTGTCTAGAACTTCGCCGACAAGCTCGGGGTCGAGTGCCGATGTTGCTTCGTCGAACAGCATATATTCAGGGTCCATCGCAAGGGCGCGGGCAATGGCTAAGCGTTGTTGTTGCCCGCCCGAAAGTGCCGATGGGTAGACATCAAGCTTGTCTTCTAAGCCCACATGAATAAGTTGTTTTCTTGCAATTGCGAGCGCATCGGCCTTTGAGAGTTTTTTTACAATACGCGGCGATAATGCAACATTTTCAAGTGCGGTAAGATGCGGAAATGAGTTCCATTGTTGGAACACCATTCCAAGGTTTTGCCGCAGTTTATTAACATCAGTTCCTTTTGCATGCACCGAAACACCATCGACAAGAACTTCACCGCCTTGAATGTCTTCTAGCCCATTTATGCAATAAAGTAAGGTGGATTTTCCAGAGCCAGATGCGCCAATTACGCAAACAACTTCGCCCTTTTTAACGGTAAGATCAATGCCTTTAAGTACATGGAGTTCACCAAATTTTTTGTGTAATTGTTTTACTTCAATCATGATTTCCATTTTCCTTCAAGGTGAGAACTGTACTTAGAAATAGGGTAAGACAGTGCAAAGTAGAACGCCCCAGCGACTGCAAAAATAAGCAGTGGTTCTTGTGTGCGGACGATTAAAATTTGTGACGCCCGTAAAAGTTCAATATAACCCAATACCGAAACCAAAGAGCTGTCTTTTAATACCCCAAGTGAAACCCCGACCCATGCAGGGAAAACCGCTCTTAAGCCAATTGGCCAAACAACATAGCGCATATCTTGCCAATAGCTCATGCCCAACGAGCGAGAAGCCCGACGCATCGGCAGCCCGACCGCTTCAATTCCGCCACGCACAACATTTGCAACCAAGGCGGCTGTGTAAATTGTAAGCACAAATGTACCCGCCGCAAATGGTTCAATTGGAATGCCAATAATGGGGAAGAAGTTAAAGAATAATATCAGCTGGATAAGCAGTGGAACACTCCGAAAAACATCGAGAACAAGCCCAAGCGTAACCGCTCCAAGCCACTTTGACGAATAAAGCATCCAACCAAATACACAGCCCAAAGCAGAGCCAATGCTAATTGAAATGACCGAAATTAATAATGTACGTCCTGCGGCTTCGGCTAAAAACCAAATATCTCTTAACTGAAACCCAGTAAAAAAAACTACAGCTGCACTATTTTCCATAATTTTTTCCTTAATACCTAAACATTCGCCAAGCGACCAATTTAGACAGCCCAAGGATAATTTTAACAATGACGTAGTAAATGATTGCAGTGATCATAAAATATTCAAAAATACGAAAAGTTCTAGACGCGAAAAACTGCGTTTCGCCTGTTAGCTCTCTAAAGCCAACCAACATGCCGAGTGAACTCATGAGAACCACCCAAACCATCTGATTGGTCATAGGATGATAAACAATGCGGAAAACTTGCGGAATGATAATGCGTATATAAGCTTGAGTTGCGGTCATTCCTAATGAACGCGCGGCTTTTAATTGGGTGGGAGGTATAGCCTGAAAACCACCGCGAAAATTCTCTGCAAGGTAGCCTGCAGTATTAAATGACAACCCAGCAAGAACAATGACATAGGGGGTTAAGTTTATGCCAAATGCGCCAAGACCAAAGCCAAAAAAGAACAATTGAAACAAAGCAGGAGTGTTGCGTGCTATCTCTATCCAAGTTGTCGCAAACCAGCGCAACGGCCAAGGTGCGTTCATACGTGATACGGCAAGCCCTAACCCGAAAATAATACCAAGTAACATTGCTAAAATAGAGACTTCTAAAGTCATTAAGCCTGCATTTAAAAGGTCGGGCAGTTGGCGAAAAACTGGTCGCCAATGAAATGTATAGTCCACTATTAATTCTCCAAAAACATATTATTTTAGCTCAGTATTAAGCATAACATTGAGTAAAGATTAAATTTTACGATGAGTATAATAATAAATCAACCCTTCAGTTCATAAAAACTGAAGGGTCGAATTTGTGTTTTATTAGAAAATTTTATACGTTAAGCGTATAATACCTCTAGTACATAACACCGGGAATTCTAAGCTCAGGAGCTTCACTGCCAGTATATTTTAACCACAGTTCAGCATAACGACCAGAACGAACCTGTTGAGTAACAAATAGGTTTAGGTAGTTGAGCCATGAAACGTCTTTGCGAGGACCAACAACAGATGTATAGTCAGTTGTCCAAGGCATACGTGGACCAGCAATCATTGAATCATATTGCCCAGTAATAGGCTTAATGGTTGTGTTGGTAGTGATACCTGCATCAGCTTTACCTTGTGCAACAGCGAGGAAAACCTCATTTTCACTTTGGTAACCTTGATATAGGTCTTCAGTACCCCATTCTTTTGCATATTTTAAGAATTCTTGCTCCATAACGGTGCCTACTGCTGCTGCAATACGCTTGCCCTTCATGTCTTCGAATGTCTTAATTCCACTGTCTTTGCCGACAACGGCTTGAGCATAGTAGATAGCGTAAGGTATGCTGAAACCAACAGTTTTAGCACGCGCTAATGTGTCAGATGTACCACCAAAAACCACATCGGCACGGTTGGTAATAATAACAGGTAGGCGTTCAGCCCAAGTTACTGGTAAAATTTTGTAATCTACTTCAAGCGCTTTTGCTAAGTCTTGGCAATATTCTACGTCAAACCCAGCAGGTTCGTTATTTGCATCACGGTAGCCGATGGGTGGAAAGTCAAGCACCACACCACAGCGCAATACGCCTGCGTTAATAACATCATCGAGTTTGTCTGCGGCGGCTGATCCCACCATTGTTGATACGCCAATAGCAACCGCCATGGCTGCTTTAGCAATTGACCGTAATTTCATAATTTTTTCCCTTTAGAAATTCAATTTTTATTTTTTAGTGTTCTGTTACCATTGATTTGTTGGTTGAATTATTTGCCGATACAAAACTGTCAAACGACATAAATAATCCACAAATTTGCTGGAAAACATGGTTTAACCTATTGTATATCTAAAACATAGTATTGTATATTTAGGACTGCATATTGAATATTTAGGACAATGATGAAAAAACTAATTGCTAATTATCAATGAATTCCACTATTGGCATGAATGCGTCGCATTTGGGTTGGAGTTTTGCCAAAATACTTTTTAAACCAGCGCACTAAGTGCGAACTGTCGGAAAACCCACATTCATAAGCAATCTGGGCTATAGAATTGTTCGTATTCAGCACTGCTCTACGTGCGGTTTTTAAACGTAAAACACGCCAATATTCCTTAGGTGGTATTTTAAAATGCTTATTAAACAGCCGCGACAATTGTCGTTTATTGGTGCCGACGGCCTGGGCAATTTCATCAATAGTGCTAAACCCCGAACTTTTTCTCTGCATAATATCAATGGCTTCTATTACCCTATTGTCTTTGCAATTCAATTCTAATTTGTTTTTTTCGGACAACGACCCGTGAATTTCATTTATACCACCGCCCGCCATTAAATAGTGTATTGCCTTGTTTGAACGCGAGTTGCCGCAATGCTCACTCACTAATGCCATTGCCAAACTAAGCGTCGAAAACCCACCAGAGCAAGTAATATACTGCCCATCGCGAATATAAGCTTCAGTTGTTATAGGAATAACATCGGGGAATAGTTTTCGGAGTGTCATTTCATGGGTGAAATGTACAGCGCAATTCCGCCCGTTTAACAAACCCAATTCGGCAAGTAAAAATTGCCCTGTACTAAGCCCAATTAAAGGTGTGTTGGCACGGTCTGCCTGCATAATATAATCGTATGTTTCATTGGGGGTTTTGGTGCTAGAGTGCAGCAACCCTGCAATAATTACGATATAATCAAACTTTGTTGGGTCGTAAAACAATTGAGTGGGTGCAACTTCTAACCCACAACTCGAACGAATTTTATCTGTATTGTGCGATAATAAATCCCATTTGCAGTAAATTTGTCGACTAAAGTCTTTTTCATCTGCGGCATAGCGCAAAAACTCAACCAAATCCGAAAGCGCACCAAGGTTAAAATCTGGAGTTGCAACAATGCCTATGCGTAATAATGGTTTAGCTTGAGTGTGGTGTTGTTTGGGCTTTAGAAAATCATAGTCGCGTTGAAAAGACATTATAAAACAAAATCCTTAACCGACTGCATTGCGACATAGGTCGATGAACTTGCAACATAGGGCAGTGCTGAAATTGCTTCACCAAGAACACGGCGATACTCTTGTATGTCCTTTGTGCGAACTTTTAAAAGATAATCATAGGGTCCTGCAATCATGTGGCATTGCTCAACTTCGGGTATTTTCCAAACGGCTTCATTGAAGCTTTTCAAAGCCTTTTCAGTGGTGTTTGATAATTTTACTTCGGTAAAAGCAACATGCTCTTTTTTAAGGCTTTGTGGGTTCAATACCGCCCGAAAACCTAAGATATAGCCCAAATCACACAAGCGATTAAAACGCACCTGACACGGGCTTTTTGATAAATTGATGCGCTTAGCAAGCGCGGTTATCGGAATACGCCCTTCTTTCGATAAAATCTCTATAATTTGAGTATCAAAATGGTCAATTTCACTGTTATTTTTATTATTAGGCATATTATTACCTTTAAAATTTGTAATAATAGAGCTTATTACCCGCTAAATAACCATTTTAAAGATATTTTCTTTTTTAGTCAATGTTAAAGTTAAATGAGATTATTAGCCAACAGGGTGTTAAAACAATGGAAAAACTTGCTAAAATTAGAGAAGATATTCGTGCTGCTTGTTTGGTTGATGAAAATGAGATTATAGAATCTATTCAGCAAACAATAAAAATTAATGAAACGAGCCGCAACAATACTGTAAGGCGCGCCGAAGATTATATAAAAAGCATTAGGGCTAAATCTAACTATTCGACGATGGAAGTGTTCCTTACCGAATATGGATTGTCTACAGATGAAGGCATTGCATTAATGTGCTTGGCGGAAGCATTGTTAAGAGTGCCAGATGCAGATACTATTGATGATTTAATAAAAGACAAAATTGCCCCTTCTTCTTGGAGCAGCCATTTAGGAAAATCCAACTCATCTTTTGTCAATGTATCGACTTGGGCGCTTATGCTTAGTGGTAAAATTCTCGAAAATTCCGAAGGTGTTACCAGCATTATAAAGAATTTAGTACAACGGTTGGGTGAGCCGGTTATTCGTACCGCAGTTAAACATGCAATGAAAATTTTAGGCGCACAATTTGTACTCGGAGAAACCATCGAAAATGCCATCGACCGTGGTAAATCTAGCCGAAAAAAAGGCTATACATATTCTTATGACATGTTGGGCGAGGCCGCACTTACAGAACAAGATGCCAAAGAATTTATTATGGCGTATAGTGCCGCAATAAAAGCCCTAGGCAAACATTCTACATCGGCTAATATTCACGAAAATTCGGGAATATCTATTAAGCTATCGGCATTGCACCCCCGATATGAAGTTTCGCAAAAAAAGCGGGTAATGGATGAGCTGGTTGAGCGCACAATTAAACTGACTTTACAAGCAAAACAAGCCAATATTGGTATGAATATAGATGCCGAAGAGTCCGATAGGTTAGACTTATCGCTCGATGTAATTGAAGCCGTGCTGAGTGATGAACGCCTCGCTGGGTGGGACGGTTTTGGCGTTGTTGTGCAAGCGTATTCTAAACGCGCAGTCCATGTTATTGACTGGCTTTATGCACTTGCAGAAAAGCTCGATCGTAAAATTATGGTGCGGCTTGTTAAGGGCGCTTATTGGGATAGTGAAATTAAACAAGAGCAAGTTGACGGTCTTTCAGGCTATTCAGTATTTACCAAAAAGGCAGCAACCGATGTGTCTTATGTATGCTGTGCTAAAAAATTATTGGGCTTGACCGACCGTATTTATCCGCAATTCGCTACCCATAACGCGCATACTGTTAGTGCGGTTCTCGAACTTGCAGATGATAAATCTTGCTTTGAGTTTCAACGGCTACATGGAATGGGCGAGGCTTTACACGAAGAGGTTCATAATAAAGAAAAAACACGCTGTCGTATTTATGCTCCCGTAGGTATTCATCGTGATTTGTTGGCTTATCTCGTTCGACGTTTGTTAGAAAATGGTGCCAATTCGTCATTTGTGAACCAAATAGTCGATAATACAATTCCTGTGCAAGATGTTGCAGCCGACCCATTTATAACGCTCGAATTAACAAAAAATAACAAAAACCCTACATTATGCGACCCTGCGGATATTTATGAACCAGATAGAAGAAACTCACGCGGTTGGGATTTGCGTAATACCAATGATTTGAATGAAATTGAGAACGCTCGAACAAAGTTTAAAACGCATAAATGGAATGTTGAGCCATTATTGGCAATTCAATATCAAGGAAAGCCGCCAAGACAACTTACAAACCCCGCAAACCCAAGCGATAATGTTGGGCAGGCAATAGAGGTGAGTATAGATGATGTTAATGCCGCCGTTGCTGCATCACGCCCGTGGGACACACATTCTGCTTCTGAGCGCTGCGCTATTCTTTTAAAAGCGTCCTATTTGTTTGAAGAAAACTTTGCCGAATTTTTTGCAATCCTTTCGCGTGAAGCGGGCAAAACAACCGAAGATGCGATAGCAGAATTGCGCGAGGCGGTGGACTTTTTACGCTATTATGCAACCGAAATTAACAAATTAGATGGGCGTGACCCTTGCGGTATATTCACCTGTATTTCGCCGTGGAACTTCCCTCTAGCAATTTTTACAGGGCAGGTTGTAGCGGCTTTAGCAGCAGGCAACGGAGTGTTGGCAAAACCATCTGAATTGGCTCCAATTAGCGGCTATATGGCGGTAAAATTGTTACATGATGCAGGCGTGCCAAAAGAGGCGTTGCAATTTTTACCTGGAGAGGGTGCAAGCGTTGGTGCTAAATTAACCAGCGAAGCCAAAATTGCAGGAATATGCTTTACTGGCTCAACGGCTACAGCGCAAATAATTAATAAATCAATGGCAAATAATTGCTCTCCAAATGCACCTTTAATTGCCGAAACGGGCGGTTTAAATGCAATGATAGTCGACTCAACGGCTTTGCCAGAACAAGCGGTAAAGGATATTATTGAATCGGCATTTCAATCGGCTGGGCAGCGTTGCTCATCATTGCGCATTTTATATTTGCAAGAAGATGTCGCCAAGGTGTTCACAAAAATGTTGTTCGGGGCAATGGACGAACTTGTTCTCGGCAACCCATGGGAATTTTCAACAGATATAGGCCCCGTAATAAATGTTAAAACCGCTGATGATATAGAAGACTATATAGAAGCAGCAAGATATAATAATAAGTTATTAAAACAAGTGTCAGTGCCAAAATTAGGCAGTTTTGTTGCGCCTACGGTTATAAAAGTTAATGGAATTGCCGATTTAAAACGCGAGATATTTGGGCCTGTTTTACACATAGCAACATTTAAAGCTTCAGAAATAGATAGTATTGTCGACGATATTAACAATAGCGGTTATGGGCTAACATTTGGTTTGCACACACGTATAGACACTAGAATTGAGCAAATAACGGCTAAGCTTAATGTTGGCAATATATATATTAACCGCAACCAAATTGGAGCTGTTGTTGGTTCGCAACCATTTGGTGGCGAAGGCTTATCAGGAACAGGACCAAAAGCTGGCGGACCCAGTTACCTCAAACGCTTTACGCGCGGTTCTTCCGAAAGCCATGCCGTAAAATTAAAACCACCTGCCGATATTAAAAAAGTTCAAGCCGCTATAAATAAGCTTAACGATGCACCACGCAGAAGGCTTTCGGCGACCGATATGCCTGGGCCAACGGGCGAGACAAACCGCTTAACATTGTTTCCTAATGATGTGGTTTTGTGTTTAGGACCAACATTATCTGCCGCCCAACGCCAAGCGATGATTGTTTATGATTGCGGTGGTATTGCCCTAACTATTGTGCCAGATGCACAAGAGCCAGATGCAATTTCGGGGTTTCTTACCCGCAATGCGCTTGCAATATTAAACGGCATAGCCGCAGTGGCTTTATGGAGTACACCAGAAGAT
>CAZHCZ010000072.1:0-9346 GCA_964531635.1 uncultured Hyphomicrobiales bacterium
ATTATCTTTTAAATATTTTACCATCTAAATGTGTGCGGTCTTGCCAGCCGTGGCGGACGAGTTCTGGGTCTTCATGTTCTTCTTGTGGGGTGCCAATGCACAAATAAGCGGTGAATGCCCATGAATTTGGCACATCGAGTTGTTTGGTTATTAAATCGGGGTTTAAAATGGATACCCAACCAACCCCCAAACCCATTGTTCTGGCGGTTAACCACATGGTAAAAATGGCTGAAACGGTTGAATATTGCAAGGTTTCGGGCATGGTCATACGCCCAAGCCCATGACCTTCTTTTGGGTTGGTTTCGGTAAAAATTGCCATTTGTACGGGAGCGGTGGTTAAGCCTTCTAGCTTTAATGAGGCATAGGTTTTAGCCTGTTCGCCATCGAAACCTGTTAGAGCTTCGGCATTGGCGTGATTAAAATTATCTCTAATTTTTTGACGCATTTCAGGTGTTTCTACCATAACAAAACGCCACGGTTGGGCGTTACCAACCGACGGCGCTAAACTTGCCATATTAAGCAATTTATCAATATCTGAAGTGGCGACAGGGGTGTTCTTAAAACGCCTGACATCGCGTCGCCACCTAAATAAACATTCTAGTTTTTGGCTAAAATCGTCGTCAAATATTGGTGTATTTTTTTGCACATTTACCTCAGGTTTAAAGAGTTTCTCCACCTGGTTCTCGGTTGCAACCACAGTTAGCACCTGTTTGTATGGCATCTAAAATGCGCAATGTTTCTTCGGGGTTACGACCAACAGAAAGCGGGTTAACACTAATATGCTGCACAATATTTTCTGGGTCAACAATAAAAGTTGCACGCAAAGCCACATTGGCACCAGCATCGCGAATACCCAACGCATCCATAAACACGCCGCCATTGTCGGCAAAGCCCCATTGGTTTAGCTTGCTAAGGTCGGCGTGGTCACGTCTCCATGCCAATTTGCAGAACTCATTGTCGGTTGAACCGCCTAAAACTACGGCATCGCGGGCATCAAAATCGTCATTCAATTCGGCAAAGGCGACAATTTCGGTCGGGCAAACAAAAGTAAAATCTTTAGGATAAAAATAAATAACTTTCCATTTACCAGCAAAGCTGTTGTTATCTATATTCTCAAATGCACTTGCGCCATTTTCTTCAGGGTCGTTAAACTTTGGTTTAACACCAACAATGTTAAACTCTGGTAATTTATCGCCTACGCCAATCATAATATTCTCCAAGTTAGTTACTATGGGCACTGCTAGTAATGTAGGCAACAGACAAATACAAGCGTTATTTTACATTTTCCCCCATACAGATTCTAACCGATTATCACGTCCACAGCTCGTACGATAATAATAATAGCGAACGGGGTTTTTAATATAATAATCTTGATGATATTCTTCGGCGGGGTAAAAGGTTGCATTTGCCAAAATTTTGGTTACAAATTTTTGCCCTAAGCGTTGCTCATTACTCAGCTTGCTGGCTTTTGCCAAGGCTTTTTCATCATCATTTTGCGGAAATAAAGCGGCTTGATATTGGTAACCTTTGTCACAAAACTGTCCGCGCGCATCAAACGGGTCGATATTTACCCAATAGGTTTTTAATAGCTCTTCATAAGAAACAATTTCAGCATCATAAGTAATTTGTATAGCTTCAATGTGTTTTGTAGTGCCAGACACCACTTTTTTATAATTTGCATTTTGTGCAGTGCCACCCAAATAGCCCGACTTAGTGTCCAAAACGCCGTCCATCTTATCGAACGGAGGTTCCATACACCAAAAACAACCACCAGCAAATACGGCTTTGGTTATTTTTGGTTCGGCAGCATTGGCAATGGTAAACATTGAACTGGCAGCGAGTAGGCTTATAATTATTTTTTTCATAACAATCTCCATCCTAAACAGGTTTAAAAATAAGTGCTGCCGAATTTAGGCAATAGCGTAAGCCTGTAGGCTTAGGACCATCTTTAAATATATGCCCCTGATGCCCGCCACAGCGTGCACAATGCACTTCGGTGCGTGGCCAAATGGATTTAAAATCAAGTTTAGTGTCTATGAAATTTATATCAATCGGCTGCCAAAAACTTGGCCAGCCTGTACCGCTTTCATATTTATGAACGCTGCTATAGGCCTCCAAATCGCATCCAGCACAATGGTATGAGCCTTCGCTTTTATCGGCTTCCATCGCATTGGTATATGGTGCTTCAGTGCCTTCATCGCGTAAAACATAATATTGGACATCGGTCAAAAGTTTGCGCCACTGTTTATTGTCTAATTGCCATTTATCAAAGTCTGTCAATAGTTTGCTTTCTGGAGAATTGGATGCGTATGCACTATAAGGCAGTGCGACAACTGCCGCACTCGCCCATAATGTTTTATTTATAAAGTCACGTCTATTCATTTTTTCCTCACTTGGTTTATGAGGACATAGTACGAGTTTTAAAAAATTACACAATTCACAAATAGTGACATGTTCGTGATGATAGGGGTGTAGAATTTATTTCTTAATATCATCATATTGCTTAGGGGCAACTTTTATTTCATTAAAATGAGTAGCAACCCAACCCCATAAAACATCAATAGCGAGTTTTAAAACGAGTTAAATATCACCCCCAATTATTAAAATAACTGGGGGGTGATAAGTAAGATACTAACCTTTAGGTGCAGCAGCCAATACCGCATCGCTAACTCTATCTTCATATTTAGCAAAATTATCGCGGAACATCGCGCTAAGTGCTTTGGCTTGTACGTCATAGGCGGCTTTATCTGCCCATGTATCACGCGGTGTTAACAATATAGGGTCTACATTTTCGACTGACTTTGGTACTTCTAAACCAAAATTTTCATCAATACGCATATCGGCATTGTCTAAAGAGCCACTTAGTGCGGCATCTAACAAAGCGCGGGTGGCTTTAATGGGCATACGGTTGCCCGTGCCATATTTGCCGCCTGTCCAACCTGTGTTGACCAACCAACATTTAACATTATGTTGTTTAATGAGCTTTTGTAATAAATTGCCATAATCACTCGGGTGACGTGACATAAACGGTGCACCAAAACAAGTTGAGAATGTGGCTTGTGGTTCGGTAACGCCTTTCTCAGTACCAGCAACTTTAGCGGTGTAGCCCGATAAGAAGTGATACATAGCTTGCTCAGGCGATAATCTTGCCAAAGGTGGCAAAACACCAAAAGCATCGGCAGTGAGCATGATAATGTTTTTAGGCATATCCGCTGTGCCGCTTTCATTGGCATTGGGAATGGCCGTTAACGGGTAAGCTGAGCGGGTGTTTTCGGTTAATGAACCATCGTCTAAATCTAATTCACGGGTATCAGGGTTCATCACTACATTTTCAAGCACGGTGGCAAATTGTTGAGTGGTGGCAAAAATTTCGGGTTCAGCTTCGGCCGATAGGCGAATAACCTTGGCGTAACAGCCGCCTTCGAAATTAAAAATACCATTTTCAGACCAGCCATGCTCATCATCACCCACTAAAATACGGTCGGGATTGGCCGAAAGAGTGGTTTTGCCTGTGCCAGAAAGCCCAAAGAAAATAGCCGAGCCTTCTTCACCAATATTGGCACTGCAATGCATTGGCATAATGCCTTTTTCGGGCAGTAAAAAGTTGAGCATCGAGAACACGCTCTTTTTAGTTTCGCCTGCGTAACTTGTGCCACCAATGAGCACAATTTTACGGGTAAAATCACAAGCAATAACCGTTTCGCTTTCACAACCATGACGGGCAGGGTCGGCTTTAAAGCTTGGTAGGTTAATAATGGTCATATCGGGGACAAAATTTTCAAGCTGTTCCTGCGTGCCTTCACGCAATAAATGTTGGATAAATAAAGCATGCCACGCATATTCAACAAAAACACGGGTCGGTAAAGTGTTTTCTAAATCGGCACCGCCAAATAAATCTTGAACAAATAGAGTCTTGTCTTCAGCATGGTCGATAAAATCTTGATAAAGCGTATCGAACTGTGCAGGTGTTATTGATTTATTACTATCCCACCATACGGTGTTTTCGGTTGTTGCGTCGCGTACGATAAATTTATCGGAAGCACTACGCCCTGTATGTGAACCCGTTTTAACCACCAAAGCGCCGCCTTTGGCAATTTCGCCTTCGCCGCGTTCAATAGCCATTTGAAACAATACGGTTGCCGTATTATTCATATGCACAGTGTTAAGATTTTTGAATCCAGTTTTTTCAATTGGATAATTGTTTGTATACCGACCAAGGATGTTCATACCCTGTCTCCATAATAATTTTGCCCAAAGATAATGAATAAATTCATTACCCATAAATTTCTTCGCCCATGAAGAAAATCATTTAATAAAGAAAAAAATCTTTAATAAATGATAAATATTTTTTAGGCTACTGGCGTTAAAAGTGCAACGAGAAATTAGAAAAACCTGTATAATTATGTGTGTATTATATTCTTGAAGCCTGAATCAGAGCGCGGGTTTGGTGTATATTCATGCAAGTTTAAACAAACCGCCTTATTTTGTTCATCTTTTGTGTTTATTTGCTATAGTGAGTAAAAAACTATGAGGATTTTATGCCAAAAATTGCACTGGTCGATGACGACATGAATATTATTACATCTGTATCTATAGCGCTTGAGGCCGAAGGTTTTGACGTAGCCACTTATAATAATGGTGCTGATGCGTTGGCAGGGTTTGAAAATAATAAACCCGACATTGCGATATTTGATATTAAAATGCCGCGTATGGACGGTATGGAATTGTTACGCCGTGTTCGGCAAAATGACCAATTTCCTGTTATATTTTTAACCTCGAAAGATGATGAGATAGACGAATTATTTGGACTTAAAATGGGTGCTGATGATTATATTACTAAGCCTTTTTCGCATAGGTTGGTTGTTGAACGGCTTAAGACCATTTTACGCCGCAGTGCCGCGCGTGAGGTTAAAGGCACAGATTTGGCAGCAAATAGCGATAATATTTTAGAGCAAGGTGGCCTGCATATGGACAGGGCGCGCCACGAAGTTTTGTGGAATGACCTACAAGTGGTTTTAACAGTAACCGAGTTTTTAATCCTAGAGGCTTTGGCTGTGCGCCCAGGTATTGTTAAAAGCCGCGATAGTTTAATGGATGCCGCCTATGATGAACAGATTTATGTAGATGACCGCACTATTGATAGCCACATTAAGCGTTTGCGCAAAAAATTTAAAATGGTCGATGATACGTTTGATAACATTGAAACTCTTTACGGTGTCGGCTATAGATATAAAACCAGTTAATTAATGGGTGCTCAGCCGAAGTGATGCAAGAACCAGATAAACCTAAAAAAAACAATATGCTGCGCATAATAGGCTCGGCATTTGGGCGTTTTTTTGGCTTTTCGACCATTTACAGTCGCATTATTATTATGAATATAGTGGCATTGGCGGTTTTACTTTCGGGCATTATATTTCTCGACCAAACCAAAGAAGGGCTTATTGATGCCCGTTTAGAAAGCTTACTTACTCAATCGGTGGTTATTGCAGGTGCGCTTAGTGCCAGTGCCGACCAAGATGATTTCGATGATTTGGGTTTGAATATAGATGATATTTTAACCGACCAAGAAGGTGTTACCTTAAGCCAAGAAGATATATTTTCGACCATATCTGTACCTATAGACCCGCAAGTTGCGGCGCAAATATTACAACATTCATTGCTCAAGAAAAACACCCGCGCTAGAATTTATGATAGCGAAGGGGTTTTATTGTTAGATTCGCGCTCACTCTATGTGGGTGGTGATATATTTAAAACTGAACTTACGCCCTTTGGTGAAGCAGAGTTGAGTTGGTATGCCAGTTTTTGGCAATGGATAAAACTGAGCTATTTACGCCAAGACCTAGCGCTTTATAAAGAACATACAGGCGAAAATGGCAGGCGTTATAGTGAAGTTGCAACCGCACTTAATGGCGAAAGAGGCACAAATGTACGGGTTAATGAACAAGGCGATTTGGTGCTGAGTGTTGCTGTTCCCATTCAAAAATTACGCTCGGTTTTGGGCATTTTATTTCTTTCGACCACGGGCACAGATATTGAAGCGATGGTTTATACCGAACGCATAAACTTATTAAAATTATTTGCGACAGTCGCTTTTGTTATTGCCGTGCTTTCTTACTTTTTAGCCCACACTATAGCCCGACCAATGCGCGCTCTTGCCAATGCGTCCGAAGCGGTGGGTAACGACATTGCCAATGCCGATTTAATACCCGATTTTTCCAAAAGAAAAGATGAAATTGGTCATTTATCGGGTTCACTAAGCCGAATGACCAACGCCTTGTTTAGCCGCATAGAGGCGATTGAACGGTTCGCTGCCGATGTTTCGCACGAGCTTAAAAACCCGCTTACTTCATTGCGCAGTGCCGTCGAAACATTACCGATTGCTAAGAGCGAAGATAATAAAAAATTGTTAATGGATATTATTTTACAAGATGTTCAGCGGTTGGATCGTTTAATTACCGATATTTCTGACGCATCACGCCTTGATGCTGAATTGGTGCGAGAGGAAAAAGAGCGTGTTGATTTGCGGGCTTTACTCGAAACTTTATGCCTTATCGCCAATGAAACCAAGCGTGATGATGAGGCCAAAATTATACTTAATATTGCTGACCCTGATATTAGCATTTACCAAGGCGATGAGCCGTTTCAAATTGTTGGTCATAATATTCGTTTGGGGCAGGTTATTCAAAATATTATTGCCAACGCGCGCTCATTCTCGCCCAAAAACAGTGAAATAGATGTTATAATGCGCAGGTTAGACAATTATGTTTATATTGATATTTTAGACCAAGGCACAGGCATTCAAACGGGTGATATTGACCGTATTTTTGAACGGTTTTATACTGATAGACAACATATGTTAGATGTTGACCAAGAACATTATGTCCAACAAAATTTTGGCAATAATTCGGGGCTTGGGCTGTCGATTTGCAAACAAATTATCGAGGGGCATCAAGGCAGTATAACCGCCGAAAACATAGTAAATGCAGGTCAAATTTTTGGTGCAAAATTTTCAATTAAACTTCCAGTTGGATTGTAGGGGACTTTTTAAAATGGAAAATACGACAGAATTAATACACGCCACCACTATTTTTTTAGAGGGTTATGGTATTATAATTTCGGGTCCTTCTGGCATTGGCAAATCGGCATTGGCGCTCGATTTGCTTAATGATGCGCATGGGTTCGACTATATATTGTTAAATTCGGGCAATAATTTATTGGTTGCCGATGACCAAACGTATATTGGCAAAACGGTTGTAAATGGTGAACAGCAAATATTTGCCCAATGCCCACAAAATATAGAAGGCAAGTTAGAAGTGCGTGGTTTGGGCATTATAGATGTGCCGTTTAAATCGCCTGTACAAATCCACCTTTATGTCGAAATTATCGACACTATGCCAATGCGTATGCCTGTATTGCAAAAACAATATATCCTTTTACAAGGTATTCGTATTGCTAAAATTCAAATTTACAAACAAGATACAATGGCAAAAGCCCGCGTAAAAGCGGCACTCTACGCGCATATGAGGAGTAAATTGCACTAGTTTACATTAAACCCCTGCGGGCGACCATGTTCGTGGTCTTGCTTTTGCCCCAACAGGGCGGCGCTCAGTCGTGCTTTTTAACAACTTTGTTGGTTCGTGGGGGGTATACTGCATAAATTATGGCAAAAAACCTGTATCAGGCAAAAGGTGGGTTGAATTATTTTTAAAATCCGCCAATATAGATATTCATAATATTCTAGGGTGGTGTGATGATAGGCTTGGTATTGGTAACGCATGGGGCATTGGCGGGAGAATTTAAAGCGGCGATGGAACATGTCGTTGGCGAACAAGAATATTTAGTCGCCATTTCTATTGGCCCCGATGATGATATGGACGAAAGACGCAGCGAAATTGTAGAAGCGGTAAAAGCCGTTAATAATGACAATGGCGTGGTTTTACTAACCGATATGTTTGGCGGCACGCCCTCAAACTTAGCCATATCGATGATGGATATGCCCAATGTTGAGGTGATAGCAGGGGTTAATTTACCTATGTTAATAAAATTTGCCGCAATCCGCGAAACATTATCATTAGACGAAGCCTCCCTACAAGTGCAAGAAGCAGGGCGTAAATATATTTCTATCGCCAGCCAAGTGTTGGCAGGTTAATTTATGAATGAAATCACCCTCGAAATTTGTAACAAGCGTGGTTTGCACGCCCGTGCATCGGCCAAATTCGTTAAATGTGCCGAACAATTTAAAGCCAAAGTCACAGTTTCAAAATCGGGTGCAAGTGTTGATGCCCGCTCAATTATGGGTTTAATGATGCTCGGAGCATCAATAGGTTGTAAAATTAACCTAACCGCTACAGGCAAAGACGCGCAAGACGCCCTAACCGCCATAGCCAGACTGGTTGCCAATAAGTTTGATGAAGAGAGCTAAATATAAATATTGCGCCTGCCCCAATAATGATTTTATATTAATAATTACCGACCCTGCAAGAGATGACATAGACAGCATTGAGGGTATAGCTTTGCTCAATAAATTTGGACGCCATGAAATTTGGACGTCATGTTATTTTTTATCGTGTTCAGGGACAAACAATTTTTATCCTGCGTATTTTGATAAAACCGCGGATTATGATAGGCGTTTGGAATATCATAAAGAAATGCTTATATCCTTATTGTGTTATTAATAAACACCTGCTATATACATGTCGAACCGTATTATTTGGAGATAAAAATGAGTTTTACAGATTATAAAGTGGCAGACATGAGCCTTGCTGATTGGGGTCGTAAGGAAATTGCGATTGCTGAAACTGAAATGCCTGGGTTAATGTCACTCCGCGAAGAATTTGCCAAAAGCCAGCCGCTAAAAGGTGCGCGTATTGCTGGATGTTTGCATATGACCATTCAAACCGCAGTGCTTATCGAAACGCTTATTGAGCTTGGTGCTGAAATTCGCTGGTCTAGTTGTAACATTTTCTCGACCCAAGACCAAGCTGCTGCCGCTATTGCCGCTGCTAACATTTCTGTATTTGCTTGGAAAGGCCTAACTGACGAAGAGTTTGATTGGTGCATTGAGCAAACAATTAAAGGCCCTAACGGCTGGACACCAAACATGATTTTAGATGATGGTGGCGATTTAACGGTAATGATGCACGAAAAATTCCCTGAACTTATGGACGATGTACGCGGTTTATCCGAAGAAACCACAACAGGTGTTATGCGTCTTTATGAAATGGCAAAAGCTGGCACACTTAAAGTGCCTGCTATTAATGTTAATGACTCGGTTACAAAGTCTAAATTCGACAATTTATATGGTTGCCGCGAAAGCCTTGTAGACGGTATTAAGCGCGCAACAGAC
>CAZHCZ010000073.1:0-8766 GCA_964531635.1 uncultured Hyphomicrobiales bacterium
ATTTTGGATAAAATAAATTTAATATTTGTCGATAATTATATCCATTTTTTGAGAGTTCCATAGCTTCCCATTGCCCCATTCCCTCTCCATGTCCGTTCCCAAAACCAGAAATAATGAGTTTAGATTTTTTAAATTGCCTACCGACTAAAGCCAAAACCACCAAAAGCCTTATCAAGGGCGAGCTGCTATTTCGTCAAGATGATGCAACATTTGCACTTTTTCTCATGCAACAAGGTCAAATTCAACTGATCAGACATACCAAAAATGGTGACCCCATCATTATCCATCATGCGCATGTTGGCGAAACATTTGCCGAGGTGTCGCTGTTTTCAAACCAACATCATTGTGACGCAGTGGCGCAAGAAAATGTGACCATAGACATTTATGCTAAGACAGAGGTTTTGACCGAAATGCAGAAAAACCCAGAATTTTTTTTTCTAATATCGGAGCATTTCGCCCGTCAAATTCAAACCTATCGACGACGGCTCGAAATCAATGCCATTCGCAATGCCGAACAGCGCATATATACCGTATTGTCCGAGGGTTTGTTGACGGCCGATATAAAATCCTTCGCTGCAAAAATAGCCCTGAGCCATGAGGCGACCTATCGTGGATTGGCAAAATTGGTTAAGCAAGGTAAGCTAAGCAAACCGGCCCGTGGCTCATATTCATTGATATAAACTCTGTTGCAAATAATGTGAGCATGACGGGGCAATTTACAGTTGTAGTATAATCAATTTCAAGAAGCATATGACATTTTATAGATTCAATTTATCGTCTCAGATAAAATTAATAATTCCGATTTATTAATCAGTTTAATTATTCCGCGCGATTGTAAAATCCACTTTCGACGAGAAAAATCTTGCAATATACGTGTAATAACTTCGCGAGCGGTCCCCAGCTCTAGAGCCAGTTTTTGATGGGTTGAGTGAATGGTTTTGGTTTCATCGCATATTTTTAATAATTTTTGAGCAAGACGAATATCCATCCGTTTGAATGCGATTTCATCAATTATTAAAAATAAATCTGTTATTCGTTTGGAATAAGCAGAAAAAACAAATTTTCTAAATTCCTCAGACTGACCTACCAATTGATCAAAAACCTGACGGGGTAAAATTACTGCAACAACATCACTTTCAGCAATGCTTTCTGCGTAATAATCTTCATATGCTAATAAACATGCAGTGGTTAAAACACAACTTTCTCCGGCATTGATTCTATAAAGTACAATTTCACGCCCGGATTCTGAAATCTGTTGAACTCTGATTTTGCCTTTTATCAGAAATAAAAACCCTTCAGATGCTTTACCAGGTCCAAAGATAATTGTATTTTTTTTAATTGAAATTTCAGCACCGCGATCAACTAACAATTGCTTAATCGAATTGTTTAGACTTGCCAGTCCTTTAAATTTTTCAACCCAGTTAGCGCTAGTCATTCAAATCAACACCTGTAATAAATTAATTTTTCATCAAATTAAAATTTTTGATTATTAATTAACATAAAATTTGAAAAACTACTACTGTCATCCATTTTACATTAATATTTTTGTTTGGTAACATTGTCACCAAACAAATTTTACTTTACTGATAAACATTATTTATTCTATTCTAAGGAGAAGTAAAATGAGTATTAATCTTGGTTACATCGATAGGGTGTTAAGGTTTGTTATTGGTATTATATTAATAGCAATTCCATTTGTTGCAGGTTTTGCAATTTTTGAAAATGATTTATATAAATATGGTGCGATGGTTATTGGTATAATCTTAAGTGCAACTGCGTTAGTGCGTTTTTGCCCATTATATTGGATATTCGGCATTCGTACTTGTAAGGTTGAAAAATGATTGAAACTATATTCACACCATATCAGTCACTTATTGGTGGGGCTTTAATTGGTGTCTCTACAGTAATGTTAATGTGGCTTCATGGGCGCATTTTAGGTGCAACGGGTATTTTAGCAGGCTTTATATTGCCCGCATCTTTAAGTGATTGGCTTTGGCGTGCAGTAATCTTAGCAGGTATGATTGCAGCACCGGCGATATATTTTTTAGGCTTTGGTGAAATGCCAACCTTTCAAGTGCCAGTAAGTCAGACAATGCTAATTGTTGGCGGTTTGATTGTTGGTGTTGGTGTTACACTTGGTAGTGGTTGCACATCGGGTCATGGTGTTTGTGGTATGGCACGCCTATCATTTAGATCAATTGCCGCAACTGGAATTTTTATGTTTACAACAGCAGTTACAGTATATGTAATTAGACATGTGATTGGATAATATTATGAAACTACTTACATATTTAGTAATTGGGCTAATCTTTGGACTTGGTATTTCTATTTCGGGCATGTCTAACCCTGCAAAAGTCATTAATTTTTTTGACGTTGCAGGCATATGGGACCCAAGTCTAATGTTTGTAATAGGCGGCGCGCTTATTATCACATTCATTGGTTACCGTTTTGTTTTAAAAAGAAAAACACCAATCTTTGAACCTGAATTTCTTTTGCCTAGAAACCGTAAAATTGATTCAAAATTAGTGATCGGTTCTGGTGTTTTTGGTATTGGTTGGGGGATTTCGGGCTTTTGCCCAGGTGGTTCAATTCCTGCAATTGGCAATGGCAGTATCGAAATACTTCAATTCACAGCAGCCTTAATTGTTGGAATTTTAGCAACCCGTTTCGTTATGAAATTTATTATAAAATCATCAGTTTCTCAAGTTGCAAAATAACATAATAAAATAAAGTGGAGTATATAATGTCTAATTACCATATTAATATGAATGTAACTCCAGATGTGGAAGCATTTTTTGACCCTGCAACCAATACAATTAGTTATGTTGTCAGCGACTCAAAAACAAAAGCATGCGCAATTATCGATAGTGTGATGGATATGGATTATGCAGCAGGGCGACTAACTTATGAAAACGCCGATAAAATGATTGATTTTATTGAGCAAAATAAATTAAAGCTTGAATGGCTCATTGAAACCCATGTTCATGCAGATCATTTATCAGCGGCGCCCTATATTCAGCAAAAATTAGGCGGTAAAGTTGGTGTGGGTGCAGGCATAAAAATTGTTCAAGAAACCTTTGGTAAATTCTTTAATGAAGGCACTGAGTTTCAACGTGATGGCAGCCAATTTGATAAATTATTTGTTGATGGCGATACTTATAAAATTGGTAGCTTAGACGTTGTAGTATTGCATACTCCAGGGCATACACCTGCTTGTATGGTACATGTTGTGGGCAGGGTTGCCTTTGTTGGCGATACATTATTTATGCCAGATGGTGGCTCGGCAAGAGCAGATTTCCCTGGTGGTAATGCTGAGACTTTATACAATTCGATTCAAAAAGTATTAAGCCTGCCAGATGAAATGCGTTTATTTATGTGTCATGATTACGGCCCTAATGGTCGTGATATTGAATGGGAAACTACGGTTCTTGAAGAAAGAAAACATAATATTCATGTTGGCGGTAATAAAACAAAACAAGATTTTATTGAGTTTAGAACCAAACGTGATAATGAACTTGCAGTGCCGAGTTTAATTATCCCAGCGCTACAAGTAAACATGCGTGCCGGGGAAGTGCCGTGTGATGAAGATGGAAACCAAATGTTTAAGGTGCCAATTAATAAACTATAAAAGAGGGCAATGAAATGGGAATTCAAACAATAAGCAATACGCTGTCTGTCAGCAAACAAATTACCAGCGAAGACATAGAAATCATTAAGGATCAAGGATTTCGCTCAATTATTTGCAACAGACCAGATGGTGAAGGCATTGACCAACCAACTTTTCAAGAAATTTCTATGCTTGCTCAAAAAGCAGGTTTAGAAGCCAAATATATTCCGATTATTGCAGGCAAGGTAAGTTGCGAGGATACGCAAGCCTTTTCAGATGCAATGGACGAGTTGCCTAAACCAGTTCTAGCATATTGTCGCTCTGGTATGCGTTCGGCTACTTTATGGTCATTAAGCCAAGCAACCAAAAAAACTGTAGTTGATATTTTAGCAGCAACCCAAGCCGCTGGATTTGATATGAGCGGTCTAGTAAGACGGATTAGCAATGGTGGTAAAACCCCAACAGATAATGCCGATTCAACACATGATATTGTTATCGTTGGTGCGGGTGCTGCTGGTATTGCTGTTGCAGCAAGTTTGAAAACCCGTGATGCAGATTTAGACATTGCAATCATTGACCCTGCGGACATTCACTATTATCAACCGGGTTTCACTATGGTTGGTGGTGGTATTTTTGAAGCCAAGGATAATGCAAAAACCATGGCATCGCTAATTCCTAAAGGCGTTGTTTGGATTAAATCTGGTGTTGCAGCGTTTGAACCTAAAGACGATGTGGTTATTTTAGATGGTTGCCGTGTGGTAAAATATAAACGCCTAATTGTTTGCCCTGGTTTAAAATTGGACTGGGATAAAATTGACGGTCTAGTGGATACACTTGGTAAAAATGGCGTAACCTCGAATTATCGTTATGACCTTGCACCTTATACGTGGGAATTGGTCAAGAATATGAAAAAGGGCAGGGCATTATTCACCCAACCACCAATGCCAATTAAATGCGCAGGTGCACCGCAAAAGGCACTTTATTTATCGGGCGATCATTGGTTTAGACAAGGTGTCCTAAAGGATATTGACATTCAATTCCATAATGCTGGGGGCGTATTATTTGGCATTAAAGATTATGTGCCCGCACTTGAAAAATATATTGAAAAATATAATGCCGATTTAAACTTTTTTAACAATCTAGTTGCCGTCGATGGTGAGGCCAAAAAAGCATGGTTTGATGTTGCAAAACCCGATTCACCAGTTGCGCGCATTGAAGTTGATTTTGACATGCTGCATGTATGCCCGCCGCAATCTGCGCCAGACTTTATTAAAGTATCCCCCCTTGCCGATGCCGCAGGTTGGATAGATGTCGACCAAGCCACATTGCGCCATAAAGAATTTGAAAATATTTGGTCATTAGGCGATGTAATGAATGCGCCAAATGCCAAAACGGCTGCTGCTGCAAGAGTGCAAGCAGCTGTTGTTGCCGAAAATATTGTGGCAGATATTAAAGGTGGTAATGCCGTTGCACAATATAATGGTTACGGCTCATGCCCATTAACCGTTGAGCGTGGTAAAATTGTTTTAGCCGAGTTTGGCTATGGTGGTACAATTATACCAAGTTTCCCAAAATGGATGATTGATGGCACCAAACCATCACGTGCAGCTTGGTTGTTAAAAGAGCAAATATTACCACCGGTTTATTGGAAAGCCATGTTGCGCGGCAAAGAATGGTTGGTTGCAATGGAAAAAGCAACTGTCAAATAACAAAAAAAGCTTATAGAGCTGGAGAATAGAGATGAATATTGAAATAATAAAAGGCTATTTTCCTATTTTACAATGGGGTAAGACCTATAATAAACATGCCTTTTCAAACGATATGATTGCCGCAATCATTGTAACAATTATGTTAATACCACAATCACTTGCTTATGCGTTATTAGCAGGATTACCCCCAGAAATGGGGCTTTATGCCTCGATTGCACCCATTATGCTATATGCAATTTTTGGCACAAGTAAGGTGTTAGCGGTTGGTCCTGTTGCGGTTATATCTTTAATGACTGCCGCTGCTATTAGTAACATTGCTGATAGTGGCACAATGGGTTATGCGGTTGCTGCCATTAGTTTGGCCGCATTGTCGGGCGGTATTTTATTGTTAATGGGCTTTTTTAAATTAGGCTTTATTGCTAATTTTTTATCACATCCAGTGATTGCAGGCTTTATTACCGCCTCTGGTGTTTTGATTGCTGCAAGTCAGTTAAAACATATTTTGGGCATTTCAGCGCATGGGCATACGTTATTTGAAATTTTAACTTCATTGGTTTCAAAACTTTCAGAGGTAAATTACACCACATTAGTCATTGGTGTATTAACCACGTTATTTTTATTCTGGGTTCGTAAAGGCTTAAAATCATTATTATTAAATATTGGGTTTAACCAAGCAGTTACAGGTGTTTTGGTTAAGGTTGGACCAGTCATTGCGATTGTTGTAACCACTGTTTCTGTTTGGTGGTTTAATTTAGAATCTGTTGGAGTTAAAATTGTAGGTCATGTACCACAAGCTTTACCACCCTTAACAATGCCGTCTTTAACACCCGATTTAATTGAATTGTTAATTATTCCTGCATTGTTGATTTCAATCATTGGCTTTGTGGAATCAATATCAGTTGCGCAAACTTTAGCAGCTAAGAAACGTCAACGTATTAACCCAAACCAAGAATTAATCGGGTTAGGCGCGGCCAATGTTGCATCATCTTTAACGGGCGGTTTTCCGGTAACTGGTGGCTTTTCACGCAGTGTGGTCAACTTTGATGCAGGGGCAGAAACACCTGCGGCAGGCGCTTTTACCGCGATTGGTTTGGCAATTGCTGCTTTAGCACTAACACCGTTAATTTACTTTCTCCCTAAAGCCACTTTAGCGGCGACAATTATTGTTGCTGTATTATCATTGGTAGACTTCAGCATTTTAAAGAAAACATGGAATTATTCTAAATCTGATTTTTTTGCAGTGGTAACAACCATTGTTTTAACCCTTGGTTTTGGGGTAGAAATTGGGGTATCGACAGGGGTAATTTTATCGATTGCATTATTCCTTTACAAAACTTCGCGTCCGCATATTGCAGAAGTTGGCTTGGTGCCAAATACACAACACTTTAGAAATATCAATCGTCACAATGTATTGACTAATCCTGAGTTTTTAACCATTCGGATTGATGAAAGCCTATATTTTGCCAATGCACGGTTTTTAGAGGATTATATTTATGATCGAGTGGTAAAGAATAAGGCAATTAAACATCTGGTTTTAATGTGTTCAGCAGTAAATGAAATTGATATGAGTGCGCTAGAATCGCTTGAAGAAATTAACCGCCGTTTGCGTGACCTTGATATTAAACTGCATTTGTCAGAAGTTAAAGGCCCGGTAACCGACAGACTTAACAAAACTCATTTTATGAAAGACTTAACAGGTGAGGTATTTCTATCACAATTTGAAGCATTCAATCGACTTTCTAAAATCTCATTAATTTAACTGAATATTTGCAACAGAGTTTTCTTTTGTTATATGAAGGAATTAGGATTTCTAAGAGACCTATTCTTAGGATCTTTGTAAAAGAAAAAACTATAAGGCTCGAAATATATATAATAAATTCGGCTTTTTCAAAATGGATCAAGAAACAACCATTATGAGAATGGTCCTGTCTCGGTATTGTGCCGCTTCTTAAACCGCATATACTGCGCACAAGGAGAATATAAATGAGACAGAAAGTTACGTCAGAATTCAAACAAGAGGTTGTCCGTGTTGCACTGACCAGTGGTCTAACACGAAAGCAAATAGCATCAGACTTTAAGATTGCTTTTTCAACGCTGAGCCGTTGGATAAGGGAGGAACGTGATAACGTTATTGAATCAGAACCACGGGGTGATTTAATTCAAGAAAATGAACGTTTACGCAAAGAAAATCGTTTATTGCGCGAGGAGCGGGAAATATTAAAAAAGGCTACCCAGTTCTTCGCGAAGCTAAAATCATGAGGTTTAAGTTTATCGAAGAACAGCTTGGCAAGCTATCTATTGAACGTTTGTGCCAAATCATGAATGTTAGCACCCGTGGCTATCGTGCTTACCGCACACGGACAATGAGCCAAAACCAACGAATTGACATGGTTTTATTAGCCCATATACCTGACCAGTTTGTGTTAAGTCGCAACAGTTACGGCAGGCCGCGAATGACATAAGAGTTAAAGGAACTTGGATTAGATGTTGGGAATCGCCGCATTGGCAGGTTGATGCGCCAGAACAACATATCTGTGATCAGAACCCGCAAACACAAGGCTACAACGGATAGTAACCACAAGTTTAATATTGCACCTAACTTACTAGAACAAAGCTTCACCGCAGATAAACCCAATCAGAAATGGGTGGTGGATATCAGCTATATTTGGACGCGTGAAGGTTGGTTATATCTTGCAGCTGTGCTGGATTTATATTCACGTCGAGTGATTGGTTGGGCAGTTAACAATCGTATGAAGAAAGATTTAGCGATACGTGCGTTAGATATGGCGGTTGCTTTACGCAAGCCACCTAAAGGCTGCATTCACCATTCTGATCGTGGTAGCCAATATTGCTCACATGATTATCAAAAACGATTGCGTGACGTAGGTTTTGAAATATCTATGTCTGGTAAAGGTAATTGTTTTGACAATGCAGCCATGGAGACATTCTTTAAGACTATCAAGGCTGAACTAATATGGAGACACACATGGCAAACTAGACGTCAGGCAGAAATTGCTGTATTTGAATATATCAATGGATTTTACAATCCTAGGAGAAGGCATTCTGCATTAGGTTGGAAAAGCCCATTGGCTTTTGAACGAATGGCTGCTTAAATGAGAATCGAAGCGGCACGAAAGCGGGACAGGACCACGATTGATTGTAACGCAAAACGTGCATAACTTTAGGGTGGCGCCTGTCTAGTTAAGGTTTCTGTGTGGGTTTAATGGCGGTGGATATTTAAACATAATTAGCTATTTTATAGTTTGTTGATTATAATGGCTTATGACAAAATTTTTAACATATATTATTGGTTTTATAGTGCGTATTCCTATATTCTTATACAGCACTTTTATATCGCCTTTTACCTCGGCGTCCTGCCGCCATTTGCCGAGCTGTTCCGAATATGCCGATGTTTCGATAAAACGCTTTGGCGGTTATAAAGGCGGTATT
>CAZHCZ010000074.1:0-3050 GCA_964531635.1 uncultured Hyphomicrobiales bacterium
TTAAGTAGAGCTAAAATAATAATATGGAATTAGATAATATGTTCTGGAAAAACAAGACATTAGAGCAGATGAGTGAGTATGAGTGGGAAAGTCTATGTGATGGTTGCGGCAAGTGTTGTTTGATTAAGCTAGAAGATGAAGACACAGGGGAAGTGGTGTTTACAAACCTTGCTTGTAAGTTGCTTGATATTAGGACATGTCGCTGTAAAAACTATAAACAGCGTATCAAATTTGTACCTGATTGTGTCAAAATGACACAAAAAAACCTTGGTCAATATTCTTGGTTGCCAAAATCTTGTGCTTATAGAGTGCTGAGTGAGGGCAAAGAATTGGCGGAGTGGCACCCGTTAATTAGTGGGAATTTTAACAGTGTGGTTGAGGCGGGAATATCGGCTGTTGGTAGGATTGTTACTGAGGAAGGTGTGGACGAAGAAGATGTTGTCGATTATATTGTTGAATGGCCAAAAAAGTGAGGGGCGGGGATTAGTCTTAGTTAATAGAAGCAGTTGTTGACCGTACGCCATTGCATAGATATATTGGGCATAGTTAAAAAGGTTTAAAAAACGCACTCGCTTTATTGCGGGTTTTTTTGTGTCTGGAATTATGAGCAAACAGCAAATTATATTACGTAAATTAGAACGTCAATTGTTAAAAGTCATAGCACTTTTGGCAAAAACTGAACCGCAGGCTGATTTAGCATTTTGTGAAAAAGAAGCGAAAACATTAACCGTGATTATTAAGGCGTTGGCGACATTACGCAGCATAAAAAATGAAGTTGATGATGAACAAATAAAACAAGGTGGGCAAGAAGTTATTTATGAAACGGACAAAGAATTCCGAAGTAAAATTACGCAAAAACTTGCGTCGATTAACAAAAAAGCAGATTAAAAAATTTGGCGATGGTTTAAACGAAGAAGAGGCTACACAATTATATTTTGATTGGTATTTATGGGCTAGGGATGACCAATTGCCACCGAACTTACAATCGCCTAAACAGCTTAATTGGCGCAATTGGGTTTTATTGGGCGGACGTGGGTCGGGTAAAACCCGTGCTGGGGCTGAATGGATTAGAGCTATGGCTTTGGGAATAGCGCCTTTTACGAATAAGCCTGTGGGACGAGTGGCTTTGATTGGTGAAACATTTAATGATGTTCGTGAGGTGATGTTGGAAGGTGACAGTGGGTTATTGCATATTCACCCTGAACATCAGAAACCTGTTTATATTGCGTCACGCAAACGGCTTGAATGGCCCAACGGTGCGGTGGCGCAATTGTTTAGTGCTGAAGAGCCTGAAAGCTTGCGTGGCCCGCAATTTCATGTGGCATGGTGTGATGAATTTGCTAAGTGGCAATATGCATCGCAAGTTTGGGATATGTTGCAATTTGGTATGCGGTTGGGCGAAAACCCGCAAGTGGTTTTAACCACTACGCCGCGTAATAAAAAGCAATTGAAAGATATTCTGGCGATGGAAGGGAGTTTTGTTAGCAAGGCTTCGACCTTTAAAAACAAAGATAACCTTGCTAAGGCGTTTTTGCAGACTATTGATTTGAATTATGCGGGGACTAATTTAGGGCGGCAGGAGCTATATGGTGAAATTATTGAAGATGGGCAGGGGGCGCTGTGGTCGCATGAGAGTATTGAAGAGTTAAGGCGGCGGAAGAAGGATTTTGATTTTAATGAATTTAAACGCATTGTTTTGGCGATTGACCCGCCTGCGACTAGCCATAAAAAATCTAACGCTTGTGGAATGATTGTCGCGGCATTGGCTAGTGATGGGCATGTTTATATTCTTGCTGATGTGACTATGCAGGCGGTTCGACCAATCTCGTGGGCGCAAAAGGCGGTTGAGGTTTATCATTTGTTTAACATTGACCGTATTGTGGCTGAGGTAAACCAAGGTGGGGAGATGGTGGAGACTATATTGCGGACTATTGACAGTGGGATTTCTTATACTTCGGTGTTTGCGCGTAAGGATAAGAAGACGCGGGCTGAGCCTGTGGCGGCTTTGTATGAACAGGGGCGGGTGCATCATCTGGGGTTATTTGATGAGTTGGAAGATGAAATGTGCCAGTTTGACCATTTAATTAATAAGACGGTGCAAAGCCCCGACAGAGTTGATGCGTTGGTTTGGGCGGTGAGCCATTTATTGCTTAATGCTAGTGGCAGTGTACCGCGTATTAGAGATATCTAGGCAAATCATTATAAAATTATTTGACTGATTTTTTTGCTACGCGAAAGCCTGCAGCGGCGCGCCTAAGGGCGGGTACTATGCGCACTCTAAATATATAAATAAACTTTAACAATTAATATGGGACGGTGGAATATGTCATTTCTTCAACGGATAGGGCTTGGGCGAGGACAGGATAAAGTGAATAATAGTGAGCGGAAAAACTATGTTCCTATGACGCAATACCGTTCGGATTTTGGGTTTTTGCGGCATGATGATTTTATTGATGATGTGGCGACAGCGGCTATGGCACGACAAGCATATATGCAAAACCCGATTGCGCATAGAGCTGTGCGGATGGTTGCCGAAGCGGCGGCATCGGTGCATTTGCAATTGTTTAAGGGGGATAAAAAATTAAGTATTCACCCACTTCTCGAGCTTTTGGCGCGACCCAATTTGGGTGTAGCAGGACACGAGTTTTTGGAGCAATGTTATAGCCAGATGATGATTGATGGCAATTGTTATATTCAGCAAGTGAGTAATGATGAGGGATTGCCCAGCGCGTTGTTTGGCTTACGACCTGAACGGATGAAGGTGCTTGCCGATGAACAAGGATGGCCTGCATTTTATGAATATAAGGTTGGCTCTAAGACCTTTGAGTTTGACCAACAAAGCGAAGCGGTTCGACCGATTTTACATTTGACATTTTATAACCCCAATGATGACCATTATGGGCAAAGCCCATTTAAGGCGGCGCGGTTGGCTATTGAGATTCACAATGCTGCCTCTAAATGGAACAGGGCTTTGTTGAATAACTCTGCACGACCATCTGGAGCGGTGGTTTATAAGGGGCTAGATGGGCAAGGCAATTTAACTGATGAGC
>CAZHCZ010000074.1:3060-8644 GCA_964531635.1 uncultured Hyphomicrobiales bacterium
AATTTAATAGGCTAAAGCAGGAGCTTGAGCAGACTTATCAGGGCAGTGCAAATGCTGGACGACCGATGATTTTAGAAGGTGGACTTGATTGGTCGGCTATGGGGTTTAGCCCGAAAGATATGGACTTTATTGAAGCCAAGCATGTTGCCGCGCGAGAGATTGCTTTGGCGTTGGGAATTCCGCCTATGTTGCTTGGTATTCCTGGTGACAATCGGTTTGCAAATTATCAAGAAGCCAATAGAAATTTTTTGCGTCAGACTATTTTGCCTTTGGTTCGGCGGTTCAGCGGAAATGTATCGGGTTGGCTATGCCCTGCTTGGGACGAAAGCCTGGAGTTTCGTTTGGATTTGGACAAGATTGAAGGTTTGAGCAGTGAACGTGAAGCTTTGTGGCGGCGTATTGGCATGGCGGACTTTTTGAGCGTTGATGAAAAACGCGCGGCTGTTGGTTATGAAGCCTTAAGTAATGGGGTGATTTTATGATTGATGGGGTGTTTGAAGGCTATGCATGCATATTTGATGAAGTGGACTTGGGCAATGACATAATTTTATCTGACGCATTTGAAAAAAGCTTAAGAGCTAAAAATGCGCAGAATATTAGCATGTTGTGGCAGCATGACCCTATGCAACCTATTGGCAAATGGCTGGAGATAAAAATTGACCAGAAGGGTCTGTTTGTGGTTGGGGAATTGTCGGTTAGAACACGCCACGCACGCGATGTTGCGATTATGATTAAGGACAATATTGTTGATGGGTTGTCTATTGGTTTTAAAACCCAAAAGGCGGTGCAAAAAAGGCGACAGGCTGTGCGGGTTATCAAACAATTGGACTTGTGGGAAATATCTATTGTGACATTTCCTATGCAGCCAAATGCGCGGATTATCCCCGCGCAAACAAGCAGTGATATAGTAATGCGTAAGATGAAACAGATGACCGCATCTATGGCAAATTAATTTTATAATAGGAAATTATATTTTAATGACACAGAAAATTAAACCCAAAAAAACTTGCACTATAGGAGAGCATAAATTGGAAACCAAAGTAATAGGTAAAAAAAATAATGCCGATGTAAATGTTGTTTTTGACGACTTTATGAATGCGTTTGAAGAATTTAAGCATACCAATGATGACCGTTTGGATGCGCTTGAAAAAACACATAATTCTGACCCATTGGTTGAAGTTAAGTTGAATAAAATTAGTGACCATTTGGACAAGCAGCAGAACCGTATTGATTTTTTGACACAGAAATCTAAACGCCCTGTTTTGGGTGGTGAAAATTTACCACAACTTGAAAATACTGAAGCGAAGGCGGCGTTTAATGTTTATATGCGCCAAGGCATTAGCCATATTGAAACGCTGGAGGGTAAAAATTATTCATTGGTTTCGGGCAATGATGGTGGGTTTTTTGTGCCTGAACAAATTGAAACTAATATTTTAGACAATTTAAAGCTGGCATCGCCAGTTCGTGAAATTGCCGGTATTCAGCAAGTGACATCGAGCATTTATAAAAAACCGTTTGCGATTAATGATTTTGCTTCGGGTTGGGTTGGTGATGCGGATGCACGCCCTCAAACCAATGGTGCAGACTTAGAAGAACTTGTTTTTCCGACTATGGAATTATACGCTATGCCTGCGGCATCGGCCTCTTTACTTGAAGACAGTGCTGTGAATTTGGAGCAGTGGATTGCGGCGGAAATTGAAACTGCATTTGCTGAGCAAGAAACTGAAGCCTTTGTTAATGGCGATGGCGTGAATAAGCCAACGGGGTTTTTGAATGTACCAAATGTTGATGAAAGCAGTTGGTCATGGGGCAATTTAGGTTATGTGGTGACGGGGGCTGATGGCGGATTTGCTGCCAGTGATGCCTCGGACTGTTTGGTGGATTTGGTTTATTCGTTAAAAGCGCGTTACCGTGCCAACAGCCATTGGGTGATGAATAGAAAAACTCAAGCCGAAATTAGAAAATTAAAAGATGCTGATGGCAATTATATGTGGCGGCCTGCTGATACTGTTAACGGTAAGGCATCTTTGTTAAATTATAATATTGCTGAAGTTGAGCAAATGCCTGACATTGCAAGTGATAGTACTTCTTTAGCTTTTGGTGACTTTGGGCGCGGTTATTTGATTGTTGACCGTCGTGGGATTAGCATTTTACGTGACCCTTATTCTGCCAAACCTTATTTGCTGTTTTATACCACTAAGCGTGTTGGTGGTGGTGTGCATGATTTTAATGCCATTAAACTATTGAAATTTGGCACAAGCTAATTTTAATACTCCCCGACTGGGCGCTCTACGTTTTAGAGCGCCCTTTTTATAAAATTTGAAAATGGAGCTTTTATGGCGCTTATATTGGAAACAGCAGCGGTGGTTGAACCTGTGACTTTGGCTGAAGCTAAAAATTATTTGAAGATTGATAATATGATTGAAGATGTGTTGATTGCATCTATGATTACCGCCGCGCGGGTGCAACTTGAAACGCGACTATGTCGTGCTTTTATTCAACAAAAATGGTCTTTATATTTGGATGTTCTGCCTCCTGAAAATGTTATTAAACTGCCTATAAACCCAGTTTTGTCTGTCGATAGTATGGCGGTGATTGATGGTGCTGGAGTTTATAATAACCTTGGTATGGGTGATTATGTTGCGGATTTAAAATCTGACCCTAGCTTTTTGAAATTTACTGGAAGCCTGCCTAAAGTTGGCAGCTTATATTCTGGTATTCGCGTCCAGTTTTGGGCTGGGTATGGAGCTTCGGGGGCGGATGTTCCTGCGCCAATTACTCAGGCTTTACTGCATTTGGTGGCGTTTTGGTATGAGAATAGAGGCCCGATTGCTTCGGGTGAAATTCACCAAATTCCGTATGTGATATTGGATATGATTGCGCCGTTTAAAAAAATACATATTTAGGTGAATTATGGGATTGAAAATGACTAAATTTGGCATTGATTTTGGTGAGTTGAGGCAGAGGATTGTAATTAACAACTTGGTTGTTAGTCGTGATGACATTGGCGGTGAAGTGCAAGTGAAGCAGTTATTTGCACAATGCTGGGCTAAAGTTGAGATGCGAGATGGTTTGGTTAACTACCAGAATAAAGTGAGCCACGATAGCCAAACTTGTGTGTTTTATATTCGCTATTTAAGTGGAGTAAAGGCGCAGATGATTGTTGATTTTGATGATGGTTCTTATGAAATTCAGTCGGTATTAAATTTAGAGCAATGTGATAAGTGGTTGAAAATTTTGACTTTTAAAAAGTGAGAATGAATGATGAGTTTGGTGCAAATTAAAACAAGTATTTATAGTAAATTGGTAGCGGATACGGGGCTAGTTGCGCTCTTGGGAGGGGTTAATATTTATGACATTGCGCAAGAAGATGCGGTTTTGCCTTATATATCTTACTCTAAAATTACCAGCAAAACCGCGCATGAACTTAGCAGTGATGGGGTTGAGCATTTTATTGGCTTTGTGATTGTAGCTAAAGCGGATAGTTCGCTAACCACGCATAATATTATGGCGCGGATTGAAGCTATATTTGATGAGCAATTTAATGCTGATGACCTTGGCGCTGAGTTTAAAATTTTATCTATTAATTTAGTTCAAAGTCAAATTGAGCAGGTGGATTTTGAACGGGTAAAAGCCAGTATGCAATTTAGGTTTTTGATTGAAAAGGTGGCGACATGAAGCGATTAAATGGGCGAGATATGTTGCTGTTTATGGAGCAAACACCGAATGTTTACATTAATTTTGAAGGTTTGAAGACCAGTGGATTTGAGTTTGTAGCCTCTGAAATTATTAGCAATGCCAATAATAGTACAAAAAAATGGCGGGAATTGTTAGTGCCTGCACATAAAAAACATATGGTAATTTGGGGGCAGGGGCTGTTTAAAAACCGAGCATCAGACGTTGAGTTTCGGGATTTATTTTTTGCAGATAAAGCCGTTAAGTTGAAAGTTATTATTTTGGGTTTTGCGGAAATTGTTGGTGAGTTTCAGATTTCTAATATTAAATATTTGGCGGCGCATGATGTGGAATTGTCGTTTGAATTTAAGTTGCAATCGGCAGGTTTCGTGACGGTTAACACATTATAGGTGAGGGTAGAATGGCGATTATTGAAGCATTTCATAATGTATTATTTCCAACCGATTTGGGCTTTGGGTTAAGCAAAACCATTGAAAGAAACATTGAAGTTCAGGATTTTATTTCAGGGCGGGAGCGACGCAATGGGCGGGTTTATCATTCTAAACGCAAATATTCAATTGGAATTGGTGCTAAGTCGTTTGATGATTTGGGGCGGATTGTTGAGTTTTTTGAAGCACGACGTGGGGCGTTAGTTGGGTTTAAGTGGCATGATGTTTTGGACTATAAATCTTGTGATATTGTCAGTGACATTAGTATGAATGACCAACAGCTTGGGATTTATGATGGTAGTAATTTGGAATTTCAGCTGGTTAAGAAATATGGTGATTTGAATGATGATACGCAAAATTATTGGCGTAGAATTACTAAGCCTAAAAGCATTAGTTTGTTGGTGAGTGTTGGTGGGGTTTTGTTAGGTGAAAGCTTTTATATGCTTGATGATTTAACAGGGGTTTTGAGCATTGATGCCTCGGCATTGAATGTTGGTGATGCCGTTAAGGTTGGATTTGAATTTGATGTTGCAGTTCGCTTTGAGCAGATGCAACTGCACATAGATTACAAGGCGTTTGACGCGGGTGATATTGCACAAATTCCGATTATTGAAATATTAGATTGAGGGTGATATGCGAGAATTAAACGCCAATTGGACCGCCAATTTAGAGTTGGCTGTAACGCAGATATGTTATGGGCTGATTTTGAAAAAAGATGGAGTTATGCTTTGTATCACCGACCATGATGCTGTGTTGTCGTTTTTGAGTGAAACATTTATTCCCGATGAAAATTTGCAATTTGATGCGGTTAAATTTGTTCAAAATTTGGGTGATGATGGGTTTGAAGTCCGTGGATATTTTAATGACAAAACTATAAGCTATGACCATGCAGAAAGCGGGTTTTTTGATGGGGCGGAGTTTATGCTTTATCAGATGAACTGGGCTGATACCACTCAATTTAATTTGTTGAAGGTTGGTGTTGTGGGTGATGTTGTTATTCGCGATGCAAAATTTACTTTGAAATTATATGGCATTGCTAAACCTTTGGAAAATAGACATGGGCGGTTGTTACAGGAAAAATGTGATGCTCAGCTTGGTGATGGACGCTGTAAGGTGAATTTGGCACTTTCTGCTTATAATGCTGGTGGGTTTGTTACGGAAATTGTGACGGATTATAGCTTTATCGTTGAGCTTTCTAATGATGTTGTTGATGCGTATTTTAGTAGTGGACGAATTTCTTTGCCTGCGGGCAATGCGCTGAGGATAGCGCGTCAGGTTAAAAAATCGGTTTATTTGCATTTGATTGAATTGAATGAAAAGCCGAAGCAGAAAATTGCGTTGTTGGATGTTATTTCGCTTCAGGTTGGATGTAATAAAAGCTTTGAACAATGTGGTGCTAAATTTACCAATTTGGCTGAATTTAGAGGATTTGCGCAGATGCCCGGCAAGGATTTTAGGTT
>CAZHCZ010000075.1:0-8524 GCA_964531635.1 uncultured Hyphomicrobiales bacterium
CTGGTAAAGTCAAATTTTTAAAATAAAAAACTTCAATAATAACGACAAGAGCAGGTGGGTTAATTACAGCCCAAACCGCCCCCACATGGTTTTTTGTTCGGCAACATCTGCTAAACCATGTGCTAAACCGACGCCTATGTCATTGCCATTTATGGCTGTTGACATGTTCGAGCCGAACATTTTTTTAAGAAAACCCTTGCCCATACTTACTTCTTTAAAACGTACATCGGGTCCGAATTTGTTTTTCATTGTGCTGTAAACATCGCCAGTTTCATCTATTAAACCAAGGTCTTTAGCGCGGCTTCCTGTCCAAAAATCGCCATTGAACAAAATATCTTCATCGGCATTTAATTTTCCCACACGCCTATCACGCACATGTTGTTTGAAGGTTTCGTGTAAGTCTGCGCCAATCTCTTTAATCAGCTTCACATCTGCGGGCTTTTCGGGCATAAATACATCGAGTTTATTTTTATTTTCACCCGAAGCATAAACACGGCGGTCGATATTCCATTTTGCAATTAATTTATCGAAGCCAAATGTTGCCATAATCACGCCGATAGAGCCAACGAGCGATGTCTTATGTGCATAAACTTCATCACCTGCTAACAATATCCAATACCCGCCCGAGGCTGCCATATCTTCGGCAAATGTATAAACAGCGACGTCATGTTGTTTGGATAAATCGCGAATATAATCATGGATTAATGCCGACTGCACGGGGCTACCACCAGGAGAATTTATAGAGATTGCCACGGCATCTACCCCGCTCATTTCGAACGCTTTTTCTAAAGCATCTTTAACCCCTTCTAAATTAAGCTTTGGGCTATAATTACTGCTTTCACCAATTACGCCTGAAAGCCTAACAGTGGCAACCAGCGGGTTTGTTGAGCGCATTTTCTTTGGTAAAACAGGGTCTAAAAGTTTAAACATAAATTCCTCAAATAATTAATCAATCTGTATTTTAAATAAGACACACACATCAAAATTACAAGCACTGTTATATTATAATCGCACCACCATGCCTAAACACCGCTTCGGCTAAGGGCGTTGCTGCTCCACTTTCTTCGCGTAAGACAAGCGGTTGTTGCATTTTTAGCGGGGCTTTACTGCCTTTTTCCCCTTGCAATATAAACCGTGTAGCCACCGCATTGGGTTTTGAAAATATTGGTATAATTGTGATGTTGCCAACCCTATTTTCTAATATTTTTAACACACAATAAAGCTGTTCCATCGGGTATATTATGCTCAAATGGGCTTTGTTTTTAAGCAACCTAACCATAAAAATTAGCCATTTTTTTAAATCATCTTGTTTAATTGAATGTGCCAAGGCTTTATAGTCATCGGTCGATATTTTGTGGCTTAGTGGGTTAAAAAACGGTGGGTTAGAAAACACATGGTCAAAACTGTCAAAATGCAACCCTGCTGCTTGGTGGTTTGCGGCACTGTCAAAAATATCTATATTCAATATGCTAATTTGTGCCTTAAAACCATTTTTTACAATATTATGCTTTGCCAATTCAATAATATCGTCAAACATTTCGATGGCGGTAATATTGGGTAAAAACTCACTGCCCTGTAGCCGCGCCAAGTAACACAGGCTTGGCGCACAAACCCCCGCCCCGACCTCAAGCATTTTACCGTTTATTTTAGGCAGTGCAGCAGCTAATAACAAAGCGTCTGAGCCTGCGCGATAACCTTTTAACGGTTGGCGTAATTTCACTTCTCCATTTAAAAAGTCATCTTCAGTAAAATTTATCATAAACCCCAAATTATAGTGAAGAACTAAACATTTATCATTATAACATTATTTTGACTTGACGTTAACAAAAATAAGCCTCATTTTATTATGGTATATTTGTGGCAAAGAAAGTCTTTTAAAATGGCAATTATTTTACAGTATAAAAGTGAAAGCAAACCTGACCTTTCATTATTATTAAAATTGACCAAACATGACATGGGCAGAATTAACGAAAATATTTTGTCCCATACAGGTTCGCATGTTAAAACCATTCCGCAAGTTGCCAATTACCTTATTGATAGTGGCGGCAAGCGTATTCGCCCTATGCTTATGGTCGCGGCCGCCAAAATGTGCGGTTATAAAGGCGATGCGCATATTATTATAGCCACCGCTATAGAGTTTTTACACACCGCAACCTTGTTGCATGATGATGTTGTCGATGATAGCGACACAAGACGTGGCAAACAAGCCGCCCGCAAAATTTGGGGCAATGAGAACAGTGTTTTGGTTGGTGATTTTTTACTTGCTCGTACATTTAATATGATGGTAAAAACGGGTTCGTTAGAGTGTTTAAACTCACTTTCTGGTGCTGCTGTTACCATTAGCGAGGGCGAAATTATGCAACTCGCTGCTGCTAAAAACACCGCAACAACTGAAGATCATTATCTTAAAATTGTTCATGCTAAAACCGCCGCTTTGTTCGAAAGTGCGTGCGAAATGGGCGCGATGATAGCCAATGCCGATGAAACGCACCGCGCGGCACTGCACGCTTTTGGTCACAATTTAGGCATCGCTTTTCAACTGGTCGATGATGCGTTGGATTTTGGCAATGGTGCGGGTTTAGAATCGCAACTCGATAAAAATATTGGTGATGATTTTCGTGAACAAAAAATAACTCTGCCAATTATTTTTGCTTACCGTGAAGGCACAAAAGAAGAGCGTAAATTTTGGGACAGAACATTGCGCAAGGGTGACCAAAAACCCGGAGATTTAGAACATGCAATCGCTTTATTGGCAAAATATGACACGCTTAATAAAACCAAAGACCGCGCTAAACATTATGCCTCAAAAGCCATTCAGGCCATCGCCTTATTTCCAAAATCTTCCATGCGTACAGCGTTAGAGCAAACCGTCGCCTTTTGTATAGCGCGCGAAATTTAAGCCAAACAACAAGTCTTAACCCACCAGTTCGAATGGTTTAAGCTCAGTGCATTAGCGGCTTGCTTTGCTGCTTGTTCCGTGGTGAATAGAGCAAAACATGTTGCCCCACTGCCACTCATTCGGCTTAACAAAACTTCGGGAATGCGGTTTAAATTTTCTAAAACATCGGCAATTTCTGGACAAATTTTTATTGCTGCTGTTTGCATATCATTGGTTTTAGTGGTTAAAAACTCAATATAATCGCCCAAATCAGTAAATTTTGGTGAAAAACTGCGATATTCGGCACTATTTCCTACCAATTCCAAGTTAGAAAATATCTTAGCCGTTGAAATTGCGCGGTTGGGGTTTATTAAAACTGCATATAATTTTGGTATATCCTGCCAAACGCTAAGCTGTTCACCAATGCCTGCCATAATGCAAGTTTGCGCCTTAAAACATACAGGCACATCTGCGCCTAAAGATAAGAGCATAGCATCAAAACCTGTACTAGCCGCGCTAACCTCATAATACTGCATTAAAAGCTTAATTGCCCCCGCCGCGTTAGATGACCCACCGCCAATGCCCGCCGCTACGGGTAAATTTTTACCCAACACAAACCGCCCATTAACTTTTAAGTTAAAATACCGTTCAAATGCTCTTGTTGCTTTAATGATTAAGTTGTCTTCAATGTTGCCTTCAAGCGCACCTGCATATGTGCCTGACATGGTCAAAAATAAACCTTTTTCACCCCCAGCAAAGCTTAATTCATCGCCAATATCGGCAAAGGCCACAAGGCTTTCTAGGTTGTGATAGCCATCGACACGCTTATTCAAAACGTGTAAAAATAAATTGATTTTAGCAGGGCATAATATTTTATTTTGCATCATTAGAACCCTTGTTTTATTTTTAACCCTGTAGGCAATAATAAAGACTGCCCTGTTTTAATTAAATTTGGACTGTGTATTTTATCTTTATTAAGTTTATAAATTTCTAAATAAAATTCACCGTCACCATAAAGACGTTTCGATATATCCCACAGGCTCTCGCCCTGCAAAACCACCACATGGTTTTTAACACCTGTTGGTTTTACGGTTACTGGTTCATTATTAATTATCAAGTCAGGGTTGTTTTTTTTCAACAACGCATCCAACCCATATTTACGTTTAAAAGCAAGATCGCCATAATTAATTTCGTCCGATTTAAAAATAGTCGCTTGCTGCCATTTAAATTCAGCTTCTAGCTTGCGACCCAACTTCCAATATACATCGCCCAAATGGTCGCTAATATCGGCATTACTTGGGTTAATTTCGGCGGCTCTTTCAAGTTGAATCTTGGATAATTCATATTTTCCAAGTTTATAATAAGCCCAACCCAAACTATCAATTATATAAGAATTTTCTGGATCAACTTCTAAAGCGGTCTTAATCATTTTAAGCCCTTGCTCTAAATTTACACCCCTATCAACCCAACTATAGCCTAAATAATTTAACGCCAATGCGTGGGTGGGAAAAAGCTTAATTGCCTGTTTAAAATCGAGTTCCGCTTTGTCCCAATTGTCACTAAGGTGATATGCAATTCCGCGACGATAAAATAGATCGGCGTCATTAATTGTCAATAATTTGCGGTTTTTTATCAATTGGCTGTAAAATTTAATAGCCGATGTGTAATTTTCATTTTGCAACAGCATATTGGCATAAGCCAAATAAACATCATCTTCAATTTTGCCATTTTCTAATAAGCCGTTCATTTTTTTCAAAGCCAAATCACTCTGTCCATTTTCAAACATGTTTTTAGCAATGTTAATTTGCGCGTTTTTATAAAATGGGCTCTTTTTATTGATTTTTTGCAATTCAATATTTGCATCTAAAAGCCTGCCAATGCTCTGATAATTCTGCGCCAATATTTGAATAATATATTCATTTTCGGGCGCTAAATATTGTGCCAAGCGCGCATATTGCGTCGCATCGCCATAACGCAGTGAACCATTATACATTTTGGCTATTTGAAAATAATTATACGCAATTGCAGCTTTAGCATTGGAAATAAATGGTTTGGGTTTAATACCCGCTTCAAGCCGCTTACGCGCCTGTTCAATTAACCGATTACTACCCGCCCTGCTTTCAAAGTCATCATACAAAGCAAGGGCTTGTTTTCCTCGACCTGCTCGTTCTAAAAACCGCCCATAAGCATCTATTAAATCGAGTTTAGAGCCGCCCATTGCTAGGGCTTGGCTATAAAACCCGTCCGCATCTGTTTGTTTGCCTTGCAATTCTGCTAAAATAGCGGAGTTTATTAAATAGTAAATTGTTAAGAAACCAATGTCTTTAATTTTATTCAGGCTGTCAACGCTTGCGGCGATGTTTCCTTGCGCATAATTTACCCATGCGGTCGTTGCGTTAAAGCTTAAGTCGGAAACCCCAAACCCGCCATTACTAACAATTAAGCTCTTGGCTTTTTCATAATCATTCGCCTTTAAAGCATCCAGCATTAAAAAATCGGTTAATAAATAATGGGGTTTATCTTCACTGGTCTGTAATTTTTTATAGCGTTCAGCAAACAAGCTGGCAGCTTTAAAATTACCATTAATTAAATGCGAAATAAATAAGCGTTCAATGACTAACAAGTTTTTTCGGTCAGATTTATACAGCATGGTTAAAAATTTAGCCGAATTTTTAAAATCTAAATTAGACAATGCCAAGTTTGTCGCCAAAAAATTCCCTGAATATTGGCTTATTTTAAAACTGGGTTGAGCCTGTTTACTATGCGTTTTGGCATTTGGCGCGCTGACAATAAACAACGCCGCGAATATAACCCCAATAATTGTAATTTTTATGTTTTTCATTTACAAAACCAGCCTTTAAAACCATCGTATTAATTGGTAAATGAGATAAGTTTACATAACAATAAATTTTGTCATAAATATGTGACTTTACATATTCGGATAATTCGGTCCACCGCCACCTTCAGGCACCCTCCAAGTAATATTTTGCGCAGGGTCTTTAATATCGCATGTTTTACAATGTATGCAATTTTGCCCATTAATTTGAAAATATTTTTTACCGTCTTTTTCCAAAACCTCATAAACTCCAGCTGGGCAGTATCTTTGCGCAGGCTCATCAAACATTTTTAAATTTTGCTCAATCGGCACACTTCCATCTTTAAGAACCAAATGATTGGGCTGGTTTTCGGTATGGTTGGTTGCCGATAAAAACACCGATGACAGCCTATCAAACGTCAGCTTGCCATCAGGCTTAGGATAATCAATCCGTTTGCATTTATCGACAGGCAACAAGCTTAAAGCGTCCGACTTTTTATGATGTAAGGTATAAACACATAATGGCGATAACAAGGTTTGTAGCCACATTTCTACGCCACCAAGCAACATACCAACATAGTTCCCAAAGCGTGATATTAGCGGCTTAACATTACGAATTTTTTTCAAGTCCTTACCAATTACTCCGTTTAAAACGGCATCGCTGTAAGCATCTAGCGCATCATGTTTGCGGTTTTCTGCTAGAGCATCGACCACGGCTTCACCCGCATGAATACCCGACCATATTGCATTATGCGTACCCTTAATGCGTGGTAAGTTTACCATTCCTGCAGCACAGCCTAGTAAAGCCCCACCATTAAAAACCAATTTCGGCAGTGACTGGTAGCCACCCTTAGTAATCGCCCGCGCGCCATAGGATATGCGTTTTCCGCCTTCTAAAATTTCGGCAATGGCTGGGTGAGTTTTATATTTTTGAAACTCACCAAAAGGCGAAATATAGGTATTGGAATAATCCAAGTCGGTAATATAACCAATCGCAATTTGGTTGTTTTCTAAATGATATAGAAATGCCCCACTGCCAACATTGGCGGGTGATGGCCAGCCAAGAGAATGCATTACCAAACCTTCGTCATGGTGTTTAGGGTCAATTTCCCAAAGTTCTTTAACGCCAAGCCCAAATTTAGGCACATCACACTCAGCATCGAGTTTAAATTTTTCAATCAACTGTTTGGTTAAAGACCCGCGCACACCCTCACCCATTAATGTATATTTGGCGCGCATTTCCATTCCACGTTCAAAACTGGGTTTGGGCTTTCCGTCCGCATCTAACCCCATATCGCCCGTGGCAACGCCTATTACCTGCCCATCATCGCCATATAAAATTTCTGCCCCTGCAAACCCTGGGTAAATTTCGACCCCAATGGCTTCGGCTTGTTCGGCCAACCAACGTGTAACATTGCCAAGGCTAACAATATAATTGCCATGATTGTGCATTAAAGGCGGTAATAAAAAGTTGGGTATGCGCATTAAGCCAGACATGCCAAAAATATACATTTTGTCTTTTTTAACAGGCACATTTAGCGGCGCACCTTTTTCTTTCCAATCGGGGATAAGTGCGTCTAAAGCCACAGGGTCCATTACCGCGCCCGATAAAATATGCCCGCCGACTTCACCCGCTTTTTCCAACACAACAACTTGGATATCTTGGCTATTTTTTTGCGCCAATTGCTTGATTTTAATCGCGGCACTCAAGCCTGCAGGTCCAGCGCCGACAATTATAACATCAACATCCATAAACTCACGCGGTGCGTTCATCGGGTTATCTTCAACGTGTTGCATAGCATTTACCCTCAATATTTTTGTTTCTTAATTATTTTTAATCCACTCTAATAATTTTGCAAACTTTTTCTGCTTATTTGGGGCGTATATCTATTAAAACTTGCTAAAAACCACTAAAACTGCTCTATTCGCCTCATGCAAACAAACATCGACACCCTAAACCAAGCCGAACTTTTAGATATACTGAGCTGGTATAGCGATGCAGGCGTAACCGAAGCCCTGTCTGAAGCCCCAACCAACCATTTTGAGCAAACTCAAAAGGCAACACCGCCTGTTTTAAACACCAAAACAGCATCTGCTCAACGCCTCGCAACCGATTTGCAAGCAGGCGAAGTTAATTATGAAAATTCTATAAAATTAGCGCAGGCTACCAGTAAAAAATGCAACAGCATAGACGAAATTGGCACTGCCTTAGTTGAACTTGAAGGCTGCACCCTAAAGCTAACCGCCAAGCACCTAATTTTTGGGCAAGGCAAGCAAAATGCCGATATTATGTTTATCGGCTTATCGCCCGCGCGTGATGAAGATATGATAGGTCATGCCTTCGCTGGTGAAGGCGGGTTAATGCTCGACAAAGCTTTAAGTGCGCTAAAACTTAGCCGAGATAATGTATGGCTAAGCTACTTATTGCCATGGCGCTCGCTCGGTGACAGTGCGCCCAGTTCAACAAATATAGAAATTTGCAAGCCCTTTTTGTTACGCCAAATCGAGTTGATAGATCCGAAAATTATTATAACATTTGACGCGATAGTTTATAAACACCTCACTCAAAATACAGACAATTTTATCGCTGCCCGTGGTAAATTGACCACTATAAAAGTTAACAATAAAAGCTATAAGGCTGTGCCTACATACCATCCTAGTTTATTGTTAAAAACCCCTAGCTATAAACCTGCTCTGTGGCAGGATTTATTAACTGGGTTTCAGTCGGCTTCGCCTGCTTAGTTTATATTAAGCCCCTGCGGGCGCACGCCTTCGCGTGCTTGCTACGCTGCGCGGTCGGGCGCTTGCCCTCCTAATTGGCTGTGCCAATT
>CAZHCZ010000076.1:0-4334 GCA_964531635.1 uncultured Hyphomicrobiales bacterium
TTACTTTAGGACTTGTCTTTTTAAAACATATAATAATTTTTTATAGGCTAAATCTTCACGTCTTTGTTGGGCGGTGTTTATTGGGCCTGAAACTGAAGCTTCAATACCTGTTCGACCATCTATAGCGATGGTTTTGAAATATTGCCCGATATGGTGATGTTCAAAATAAATTTCATTCATAACTTTTCTCGTATTAAAGAATCAGTTGATATTAAACTTAGGAGCGTATTAAATCAAGTTCTGCCCAAAGTATATCGAGTGCATTAACAAGTGCATTTAAGTTTTCTTGCTTATGTAATGGAGTTGGGGTTAAGCGAATGCGTTCTGTGCCGCATTCCACAGTTGGGTAGTTTAGTGGTTGCACATATATTTGATAATCGTTTAACAAGCGGTCGGTTAGTGTTTTACATTTTGCTGCATCGCCAACCATTATGGGTATAATATGGGTATTATTTTCTATAAGCGGTAATTTTTTTGCTCGCAACATGGTTTTTAAATTTTTTACATTGGCTTGTTGTTCAGCGCGCTCAACATTGCTTGTTTTTAAATGTTTAATAGATGCAGAAGCACCCGCAACAATAGCAGGGGCAAGAGAAGTGGTAAAAATAAAGCCCGAAGCGTAGGAACGAATAGCATCGATCATGCTTGCACTGCCTGCAATATACCCACCCATTAGCCCGAATGCTTTTGCCAATGTACCTTCGATAATATCGACACGGTTTTGCAAGTTTTCTTGCTCGGTAATGCCGCCACCATGAGCGCCATACATGCCAACTGCATGCACTTCATCAACATAGGTTAAGGCATTATATTTTTGTGCAAGATCGCAAATTTTTGCAATTAAGGCAACGTCGCCTTCCATAGAATAAATAGATTCGAAGGCAATTAATTTTGGCGTGTTTATATTTACAGATTTTAGTTTGCTTTCTAGGTCATCTAAATCATTATGTTTGAAAATTTGCTTGTTGCCTTTGCCTGCTTTAATGCCTTCAATTATTGATGCATGGTTTTTACTGTCAGAGAAAATTGTTAGGTTTGGTAGTATCTTATATAAAGTACTTAATGTTGCATCGTTGGAAATATAACCCGATGTAAACAGCAAAGCGGCGGGTTTTTTATGCAAATCGGCAAGTTGTTGTTCTAGCTCGACATGATAGCTTGTTGTGCCTGAAATGTTGCGTGTACCACCACTGCCAGCACCTGCACTATCAATAGCATTATGCATGGCTTTTATAACATTGAGGTTCTGCCCCATGCCTAAATAATCGTTACCACACCAAATTGTAACGGTTTTTTCTTGCCCTGAATTGTCTGAGTAAATTGCATATGGGAAACGCCCTTTTAGGCGTTTTAAATTTGCAAACTCTCTATAACGATCTTCATTTTTTAAAATCGTTATAGAGTTTTCAATAAGCTTATCATAATCCATAATCACCACATCCTTGGGGTTTGGATTTGATTATATATACAGATTTAAAACAAAATAATAGTCTAAAAATGCCGTAGCTACGTATCCATTGCGAACTTTTCTAGCTTATAATGTTCGCCGATAATTGTGCGCACTGTGCCTGTAGATGAGCGCATAACAATGGTTTCGGTTTCTATTTTGTTGCCTTTCATACGCACACCAAACAGCATGTCGCCATCGGTAACGCCTGTTGCCGAAAAAATAACATCACCACGGGCCATATCGCGAATTGAGAGTTTTTTATCGAAATCTTTTACGCCCATTTTTGCGGCACGTTCTTTTTGACTTTGGCTGTCAGTAACCAAACGCCCTTGCATTTGCCCACCAATGCAGCGCAATGCTGCTGCTGCTAATACACCTTCTGGTGCGCCACCAATGCCCATATAAATATCTATTCCCGTTTTTTCGGGGTCTGTTGTTGCAATAACGCCCGCTATATCACCATCATCTATCATAACAATTGCGGCACCAGTTTTACGCACTTCGGCAATAAGTGGCTGATGACGCGGGCGGTCTAAAATACAAACTCCCAATTCATCAATTTTACAGCCTTTGGCTTTGGCGAGGCGTTTAAGGTTTTCAGTCGGGCTTAAATCTAAATCAATAACACCATCATCATATTGCCCACCAATGGCAATTTTATCCATATAAACATCGGGTGCGTGTAACAATGTACCACCAACGGCCATTGCCAAAACGGCTAATGAGTTGGGTTTGGCTTTAGCGCATAGGGTTGTGCCTTCTAATGGGTCGAGTGCTATATCGACTTTAGGGCCTTTTTTTGTGCCAACTTCTTCGCCAATAAATAACATTGGCGCTTCGTCACGTTCGCCCTCGCCTATTACCACCACACCGTCAATATCCAGCTCATTAAGTTCACGACGCATGGCATCGACTGCCAGTTGATCCGCAGCTTTTTCGTTACCCTTGCCACGCATATAAGCGGCAGCAACGGCAGCGCGTTCGGTTACGCGTGCAAGCTCTAATGTTAAAATTCTATCTAATGCGGGGTTTATTTCTGTCATGACTATGCCTTTAATTTTTCGAAATTTTTCGAAGCCCAAAATATTGCCTTATAATGGTCGCCCAACCATTTTTGACAAGGATTAGGTTTCAACTAGCCTATAATTGGGCAAAGGTCTACATTTATTAGTCGATTATGAAAGTTTTTCTATTCTGATTAGCCGTGATTCGGCTGACAAAAACCCATCGGTTGCCATTTTTAATAATGCCGCGCGTATTTCGCTTTCGGAGGTTTCTTCGGTAATGATTGTAACGGGAATAACATCGTTAGTTTCGTTTGTTTTTTGCTGAATAAGACTTTCGATTGAAATTTTAGCCTCTGCCATACGTTCGGATATTGCCGCCAATGCACCGACTTTGTTTTTTACATTAAGGGCTATATAATAGCCGCCCTCATGTTTGTTCATCCGTATATTTTTATAGGGTTTTAATGTGGTGCTTGGTTGAATAAATGCAGGTTCAATATAGCCGCGTAAAATTTGCAAAACATCACTTATAACTGAGCTGGCGGTTGGGCCTTCGCCCGCGCCTTTGCCTTCGAGCATAATGCCGTCTAGCGCACGGCTTTGAATATAAATTGCATTGTTAACGTCACCTACTCCCGCAATGGGCGATGTTTTTGCAACCAAAGCAGGGTGAACACGCTGTTCTATACCATTTTCGGTTTTTCGTGCCATGCCGAGTAACTTAATACAATAGCCTAAATTATCGGCATTTTGAATGTCAGCGGAGGTAATGGCTTCTATACCCTCTGTATATATAGAGTCAAAATTAACCTCTGTGCCAAATGCTAAACTGGTTAGGATTGCCAATTTATGTGCAGTGTCGATACCGCCGACATCGAATGTTGGGTCGGCCTCGGCATAACCTTTGGCTTGAGCATCGGCTAAAACACTACCAAAATCACGCCCTTCTTTTTTCATAGTGGTTAAAATGTAATTGCATGTACCGTTTAAAATGCCTGCAATATTGGTAATTTCATTGGCGACTACGCTTTGGCTCATTACTCTTATAATTGGAATACCACCAGCAACTGCCGCTTCGAACATAAGCGCTACATTATTTTCTTCGGCAAGTTTTGCTAAGGCAAGACCGTGTTTGGCAATAAGTGCTTTATTGGCGGTAACGACATGTTTGCCATTTTCTAGTGCTATTGTTACCGCTTCTTTGGCAATGCCTTCATCGCCACCAATAAGTTCGATAAAAACATCTATATTGGGAGATTTTGCCAACTCGCGCGCATCGCCAAACCATTGATAATTATCGAGCGATACACCACGGTTTTGCCCCCTAGAACGCGCGCTAACGGCAGTAATTGTTAGAGTTTTCCCAAACATGGTTTGATAAGCGGCATGGCGGTCAAGCACTAATTTTACCACACCAACACCAACAGTGCCTAAGCCTGCAACACCCAAATTTAAACCACTCACTTGTTTTTCCTTAAATTTTAATATTCATTGAACATTTTTTTGATGTTTTTTGCGGCTTGTCTAATGCGTTCTTGATTTTCGACCATGCCAATACGAATATAGCCTTCGCCATATTCGCCAAATCCAACTCCGGGGGCGACGGCTACATCGGCTTTTTCTAGGAGTAATTTCGAAAATTCTAACGAGCCTAGATGTTTGAATTTTTCTGGTATTTCTACCCAAGAAAACATAGTGGCTTTGGTCGGCTCGAACTCCCAACCTGCGCGGGTAAAACTTCTTACTAACACATCGCGGCGGTTTTTATATAAATTGCGCACTTGTTCGATATATTTTTCTGAACCTGTGCCATCTGGGCCGTTAATGGCGGTTGCTGCAGCCACTTGCACAGGGGTAACTGCACCAAAATCTAGGTA
>CAZHCZ010000076.1:4346-4609 GCA_964531635.1 uncultured Hyphomicrobiales bacterium
CTTGATCCGTGCCAGGGCGGCAATCAGGCGTTCATTGCCAACGGCAAAGCCCATGCGCCAACCCGCCATTAGAAATGTCTTGCTCATTGAGGTAAATTCCACAGCAATGTCTTTTGCACCATCGACTTCTAATATCGAAGGTGTTGGTTTGTCATCTTCGTAATATAATTCAGCATAAGCTAAGTCGGACAATATGTATATGTCGTGCTTTTTACACAATTTAACCACTTCTTTATAAAAATCCAAATCGGCAACATAGGCTG
>CAZHCZ010000076.1:4619-8302 GCA_964531635.1 uncultured Hyphomicrobiales bacterium
TTGGGTTGGACGGGAAATTAAGCACCAAAACCGATGGTTTGGGAATAGAATGCCTTATTGCCATATCTATATCATGCAGCATAGTTTCATCGGGTTTTGCCGAAACATGGCGCAAAGCAGCGCCTGAAATTAAAAAACCGAATGAATGGATAGGATAAGTTGGGTTCGGCACAAGCACAACGTCACCCGGCGCAGTTATCGCCTGCGCCATATTTGCAAAGCCTTCTTTTGAGCCCAAAGTGGCGATGATTTCAGACTTTGGGTCTAAACTTACATTAAAGCGTCGTTGGTAATAATCGGCTTGAGCTTTTAACAAGCCTTTTATGCCTTTTGAAGTCGAATAACCATGAACTTTAGATTTCTGCACGGTTTCTATCATCTTATCAATAATATATTGTGCTGGTGGTTGGTCTGGGTTGCCCATACCAAAATCTATAATATCTGCCCCTGCCGCGCGTGCATCTTGCTTTAGTTTGTTTAGTTCTGCAAATACGTAAGGTGGCAATCGTTTAATACGATGAAACTCTTCGTTCATAACACGTCCTTTCAGGGCTTTGAGTTGATTTAATAGTTTATATTATAATATATTAATATTTCCATATATATCTGTTATTATCTGTTGTCCACTGTTATAAATTTAGACGATTCATCTGTTTTAGGAAACGACAAAATGCAACTTATTGAAACTGATTGGTTATTTGAACATACGGATCAACCGAATATTAAAATTATTGATGGTTCGTGGCATATGCCTAATATTGATAAAAATGCTAAACAAGATTATTTAAAAACTCATATTGGCAACGCATTGTTTTTTGATATTGATGAGATTGCTGACATTAAGAGTGACTTGCCGCACATGTTGCCCGATGCCGAAAAGTTTGCGCAAACAATGGATAAAATGGGTATTGGCAATGATACACATGTAATTATTTATGATAGATATGGTTTTTTTAGTGCCGCGCGGGTTTGGTGGACATTTAAAATAATGGGACATAATAAAGTTTCGATATTAAATGGCGGGCTTAAAAAGTGGCGGGTAGAGAATAAACCGACGACTTCTGATGTGCTGCAACCAATAGCCACACAGGGCTACAAAACAACCTTTGAGCCAAACATGGTAAAATCTATCGTTGAAATTCATAAGCATATTAGCGATAATGATATTCAGATTGTTGACGCTAGACCTGCTGCACGGTTTTGCGGAAAAGCCGAAGAACCGCGCAAGGGCTTATCGTCGGGGCATATGCCTAATGGGTTTAATTTGCCATTTAGCTTTTTAGCCGATGAGAATGGATGTTTAAAGAGCAGAGCCGCCATTAAACAGCTGTTTGAGCAAGCGGAACTCGATTTAACCAAGCCGATTGTTACAACCTGTGGTTCGGGCATTACCGCTGCCAACTTATATTTTGCGTTGGATTATATTGACTGTAATAACCTTGCGCTTTACGATGGCAGTTGGGCAGAATATGCAGCCAATATTAACAGCATAATTATTAAAGACATAAAATAAACACATCAAATATATTCATTGAACAGAATCAAGTTTAAATGTTATTCGTTGAACTTGATTTCAGGAGTTATTATGGTCGATAAAATTAATTTTCAAATGGGACGTACAGAATGGATTATGTTGCTTGCATTATCTTTTCTTTGGGGCATGTCGTTTATTAATTTAAAAATAACTTTAACCGAAATGCAACCATTAACTCTGGTTTTCTTTCGCACAGCTATTGCCAGTTTGGGTTTAATTGTTTGGTGTTTTATTCGTAAAAAAAATATGCACTTATCGTTTAAAGAACATTTGCTTATGGTGGTTTTGGGCGTGATTATGACGGCCATTCCTTTTTCGTTTTTTGCGTGGGGTATGCAACATATTAGCACCAGTGTCGCTGCGGTTTTTAACGGAACTGTACCGTTTTTTACCGCCATTTTTGCTCATTTTTTATTGGGGCAAACCGAACGACTAACCCTCGGCAAAACTATTGGTCTGGGGTTTGGTTTGTTGGGAATTTTTACCATTGCTGGTTTTGATTCTATTACAAACTTTGATTTGAGCAATATGGGGCAGTTGGCAATTATTATAGCTTGTTTTTTCTATTCTATAAGTGGCATTTTCATTCGCCTTTTTGTACCTAACAGTTTAGACAATACAGTAATTTCGACCTATTCATTAATTTGGGCGGCGTTGGTTATTGGTGGTGTTACACTATATTTTGACGGCATGCCCAGCTTTGGCTATAGCCCAAAAGTTTGGTTTAGCATTAGTGTGCTTGGTTTGCTTTCGACAGCGGTCACCTACATAATTTTATTTAGGCTTATAAAGCGCGCAGGGGCGAGCAACACATCACTCACCACGTTTATAATCCCCATTTTCGCAATTACTATTGGCATTATATTCCTAGGTGAGAGTTTAAATACAAATGAAGTTATCGGCATATTTTTAATCTTAATTGGTGTTGGCTTTATTCAGGGCTTATATAAAAGGTTTATTTAACAAGATTGATAAAAGCACATGGTCGATAAAATAAAACATCATATGGGGCGTGCGGAATGGGGTATGTTATTTATACTGGCCTTTCTTGTGAGTCTAGCGTTTATTACTTCAAAAATTGCCTTGATTGAAATACCACCATTTGCATTGACTTTTATGCGCACGTCTATCGCCAGTTTGGCATTAATTGCATGGTGCCTCATTCGTAAAAAAAATATGAAGTTACCTTTTAAACAGCATGTGCCTGTTATGATTATAGGCACGATGTTTGCTTTTGCTTTCTCCTTTTTTACATGGGGTCTACAATATACCAGCACTAGCATTGCATCGGTTCTTCTCGGTACTTTGCCATTTTTTGTTGCCATTTTCGCACATTTTTTATTGGGTAAAACTGAGCGTTTAACACCAAACAAAATTATTGGTCTGTTAATCGGGCTGGTGGGAGTAATAACTATTATTGGTTTTAACACCATTGCAGATTTTAATTTAACCAATATAGGACAATTGGCAATTATTATCTCTTGTCTGTTTAGAGCGATGAACGGCATCAGCATTCGGTTATATGTGCAAAACCATTTAGACAAAACAGTAGTTGCAACCTATACGCTAATTTGGGCAAGCGTACCACTTGGTATTGTAAGCCTATTTCTTGAAGGCACACCCAGTTTCGATTATAGCGCAAATATATGGGTAAGTGTTAGTGCGCTGGCTTTGCTCTCGACCGCAGTGACTGGTGTTATGGTGTTTCGTCTTATCAAACGCATAGGCGCAAGCAATACATCTCTAACCACATTTATAATCCCCATTTTCGCGATTGGGATTGGTGTTATATTTTTAGGTGAGAGTTTAAAAACGAATGAAATAATCGGCATATTCTTAATTTTAATCGGTGTTGGTTTTATTCAGAATTTACATAAAAAGTTTGCAAGAGTGTAACCAAAGCAAATCGGTGGTTGCACTACCAAATAAGTGTTGCATATAATGTTTTGGTTTTCTATTCCGAGTTTTGCTTGACTGGTCTGACCTGGCTATACTTTAGAGGACAAATTCTATACAAGGATTTCAATCTAAGGAGTAGTTATTATTATGACAAGAAAATATGGCGTTTATTCGCCTGAGTTTAAAGCCCAAGCCGTTTCATTGGTAAAAGATGGTCATCGCCCTGCCTCAGAAGTGGCTCGCGACCTCG
>CAZHCZ010000077.1:0-1157 GCA_964531635.1 uncultured Hyphomicrobiales bacterium
ACCCCAAATAACCAGCACTTATTGCGCTGAACATCGCCGCCAATATAAATAATATCGGTAATTTATAAGCCAACTTCATGTTTTTTGAGAAAATATTTATATTCATCACGTTACTTCCTTTAAATTTCATACACATAAATAATTGAATATTATTACACGTAAAATAGACTAACAAGTCGTTAAGGATTTAATTTAAATTAATAATTAACAATATAAATCAAGGTGTTATAGACAAGTTGTGATGTTCTATATCTTTGAAAATACAACAGTTCAATATTATTTAATTGTTTATATTAAAAAATTATTCTATACATTTTTTACTTTCGACCACTATGATTGGACATAAAAACATGTCAGCTTCTCTGCCTTATGTTAACGATAAAATAGCCAAAAAAAATGCCATTATTCTGGCAATAGCATTTGCCCTAGGCGGCATAATAACTTTTTCAATCATGAGCTTGGTGGCTAATATTGGCAAAGATTTAGCAGCGGATAAAAGCCTAGCCACTTTGCCAATAACCACCTTTTTAGTTGCATCTATGATTACGTCGGTATTGGCTTCGTTGTTAATGGAAAAAGTTGGGCGAAAATCAGGCTTTCGGGTGGGTATAGTTTTTGGCTTTATTGGCAGCCTTTTATTGGCATATTCTATTTATATTGGTAGTTTTTATCTGTTATCTTTCTCAACATTTTTAATTGGAGTTATGGCGGCATTTCAAACCTATTACCGCTTTGCCGCCGCCGATATCGCGTCAGATAAGTTTAAGGTTACGGCGGTGTCTTGGGTAATGTTTGGCGGTATTCTCGCCCCCATTTTAGCACCAACACTTATCAGATATAGTAAAGATTTGTTAAACCCCTATTTTTTAGCAGGCACATTTATTATTGTAGCAGGCGTTTGTGTTCTGGCATTTATAATTATTTCTTACATTAATATCCCCCAACAAAAACTCGATGCAACAAAAAGCACAGGACGCCCTTTATATAAAATAGTTATGCAACCGTTGTTTTTAATATCAGTCCTTGCGGCTATGGTGAGCTATGGTCTTATGACATTTGTTATGACTGCTTCACCATTGGCAATCAGTGGGGCGGGGCATGGTCACGATATTAACGACATTACCTTCATTATTCAATGGCACGTTCTAGCTATGTAT
>CAZHCZ010000077.1:1167-8297 GCA_964531635.1 uncultured Hyphomicrobiales bacterium
GGCCTAGTTTCTTTACAGGCAAAATTATTAATCGCATCGGAGCAGAAGCAGTGGTTATTATAGGCCTGTTGTTGTTGGGCGCCAGTGCTGCAGTCGCGGCAATGGGTTTAGAAATTACCCATTTTTGGGGTATGATGGTGTTGTTAGGCTTAGGCTGGAATTTTGGTTTTGTTGGTGCAACGGCTATGCTAACCCAACATTACCGTCCCGAAGAAAAGTTTAAGGCGCAAGCTTTTAACGAGTTTTTGGTGTTCAGCACACTGGCAATTGGCTCATTCGCTGCGGGTAAAATGTATGCAACATCAGGCTGGAATGCCGTTACATCGGTTATTTACCCAGTAATTGGCATAACATTAATAATCCTAATAATATCTTATTTTCTAAAAAATAAAACGCGGTCGGGTTTATAAAGAACCAAGTCCGTCATTAACACCAGAACCACCGACATTGGGTGTAAACCGCCCTACATTGCCAAAAATTTCCTGAATAAAGTTTAGGTCTTTTTTGTATGTAGGCGTTGTTTTGGCAATAAAGTCGACCACAACACCATCTTGCAAGCCATAATGCGCGACTTTAATCACACGGTTGTTTCTAAAATGCACAGCCACCACATTGCGTTCTTTTTCTTTATTGCCAAGAATGTTAAACCGCGATTGTAGCGAGCTAATATAATAATACGACAATCCTCCAGATTTTGTAATAACCGATGGGCTGCCTAAAATATCTACAACTTCGGTTCTAGGAAGGCCAACGCTAATATCTTCAATAGCACCAGCTTGTGCCACATGACCACGTTGATCAAGAATAGTCCCGCAGCCCCCTAATAAAAGTGTAGACCCCATAAGCGCTACTGCAAAAACATTGCGAATTTTTTTACCAAATACTTGTTTCATAAATTGCCCATTATATAAGAAGGTTAAGGCTACACAATTATCATGTCAACAATTGGGCAACTAAAGCTAGTTACAAAATGCTGTATATTTAAAAGAAAATCAATGATAAACAGTTTTTTATAAAAATAAGTCGCATTTTTTTGACATTTTGCTTAAATACAATATAGCTTATTCACACATTCTAAATCGAGAGTAACAATGGTAAAAATATTTGGTATATATTTTGGTGCCGACCGCCAAGATAATTTATTGGCAAAAGCATTATACAGTCATGTGGTCACAGCCGCCCGCACACCTAACCTTTATGGTGAAAATGGCGTGCCAGATACCGCGAACGGACGGTTTGAACTTATAATATTACATATTTTCATGCTATTTCGCCGCTTGCAAGACGATACGCCACAAGTAAAATCAGTCAAACAAAAATTGTTCGATTGTTTTTTTGAAGATATGGATGTAAGCCTGCGCGAAATTGGCGTCGGGCCCGATGGCGTACCAAAACGCATTCAAAAAATGTTAGAAAGTTTTTACGGTCGAGCGACCGCATATCAAGATGCGCTAGATAAAGAAGATATGGATATGCTAACCAAAGCCCTAGCCCGTAATTTCTACCCCGATGCCAAGCCCAACCTAAAGGGCGCAGAACACTTATGCGATTATGTAATAAAAGCAGTCGATACCTTAAACAACGCAACGACAAAAGATTTGTTAAATTCAAATTTTCTGTTCGCAGCATAACAACTTAAACAGCCACTTATGAAAAAATATCACACAAAAAACATGCAACAAACCTTAATTGTAGAGGCCTTACCCAAAACAGGGTTTGAGTTAAGCCTAAAAGCCACACAAGACGAATGCAATAGCCTAGCCGAGAAGCTGCAAATAGAGAGTGTCAGCGCATTAAGTGCCGAATTGTTTATCAAACAATGGCGCAAAGGCGGGGTGCATATAAATGGCACTTATACCACCACAATAAGCCAAATATGCGTTATAAGCCTAGAAACATTCGAAACTATACTCGATGAAAAAGTCGACCAAAAGTTTTTTTCAACAACAAAACTACCAGAATTAACCGATACTAAAGAAGCAGAAATGCTCGATAATGACCTTGACCCGCCCGAAGCTCTGCAAGATGGCGCACTTAATGTTTTTGACTATATAGCCGAAGCGTTATTATTACAGTTAGACCCGTACCCCAAAAAAGCGGGAGTAAATTTAAACGATTTGGAAAATAACGGAAAATTCGAAATCAACCAACCCACCACTGAAACAGAGCAAAGTGATAAAAAACCGACACGCAAACCGTTTGCCAACCTTGACCAATTGCTTAAAAATAAATAAACCAACTGTACTATTTGTCTAAATATCTTGCAAAAGCTGGTAAAAAATATAACGTCAATATCTACGAAAGCCCTTCAATGGAAAACGGATGCATAATGGCAAATAAAACAGTAATCGCACTTGATGTTATGAGCGGTGAACAAGGGGCAATAGCTTGTCTTGAAGGCGCAGACATCTCCCTAAAGCGCGATTCTAATCTTCTTTTCCAATTGTATGGTGATAAGCAAACCATCGAAAATTGTTTAAAAAACCTACCCGCTTTAAACAAAGCCAGCAAAATTCACCATACCGATTTTATAGTGCCGATGACAATGAAGCCAAGTCAAGCGCTACGTAAAGGGCGCAAAGTCAGCTCCATGTGGCAAGCCATTAACTCTGTGCATGATAATGTTTCAGGCGGCGCAGTATCGGCAGGCAATACAGGCGCTCTTATGGCAATGGCAACATTTTGCCTGCGCAAATTAAGGCGCATCAATCGCCCCGCCATAGCTGCCATTTGGCCGACCATAAAAGGGCGAGTTATTGTGCTAGATATGGGCGCAAATTTGCATGTTTCGGCACAAAATTTGGTCGATTTTGGCTTTATGGGTGCCGCAATGGCAAGGGTGGTCTTTGGTATAGAAACCCCAAAAGTTGGTTTGCTCAATATCGGTGAAGAAGAAATGAAAGGCAATGAAGATTTAAAAACTGCCGCCAATATATTACGCACATCCGATATGCCACTAGAATATATAGGCTTTATAGAAGGCGATAAAATTTCAAAAGACGTGGCTAATGTAGTCGTAACCGAAGGTTTTGCAGGCAATATTGCACTGAAAACTGCCGAAGGCACAGCACGGCAAATCGGCATCTTGCTAAAAGATGCTTTTACCAGCTCATGGCGCGCCAAGCTCGGCTATTTGCTTGTAGCTCCCGCACTTAAAACTCTACGCGATAAAATGGACCCTAACAATTCAAACGGTGGTGTATTCCTAGGGTTGCGCGGTATTGTAGTTAAATGCCACGGTTCGTCCGATAAACAAGGCTTCGCCCATGCAATAGATTTAACAGCATCAATGATAAAAGAAAACTTGGTCAATCAAATTCGCACCGACCTAGATAATTTTTACCAAGATGAAACTCCAGCCCAAAATGAAAGTTAAAGTGGTGAAATAAATATGTTACGTTCAGTTATAACAGGCTCAGGTAGCTTTTTACCTCCCAATATTGTCACAAATGCCGATTTAGCAAAACGAGTAAACACCACCGATGAGTGGATTGCCGCCCGTACAGGCATAAAAGAAAGGCGTATTTCTAGCGATGATATGATGACATCAGACTTAGCAACTGAAGCCGCAAAAGATGCGTTAAAAAATGCCAATCTCGATGCCAGTGAAATTGACCTTATTGTCCTTGCAACCGCCACTCCAAATCGAACTTTTCCAGCAACGGCAATTACTGTTCAAGCCAATTTGGGCATCACTAAGGGTTGCGCGTTCGATGTTCAGGCCGTTTGTTCAGGTTTTCTATTTGCGCTGAGCATTGCCGATTCTATGATAAAAGCAGGCAATTTTAAAAAAGCATTGGTCATCGGTGCCGAAACTTTCTCCCGCATACTCGACTGGGAAGACAGAACAACTTGCGTATTGTTTGGTGATGGAGCAGGCGCTGTGGTGCTAGAAGCAGCAGAAGGCGCAGGAACATTGAACGATAGTGGCGTGCTATATTCCCATTTGCGTAGCGATGGTCGCTATGAAGATAAGCTCTATGTCGATGGCGGTCCCTGCCAAGGCAACATAGGCACTCTTAAAATGGCGGGTAAAGATGTATTCAAGCACGCAGTCAGCAAAATAGGCTCTTCAATTGAGCAAGCGTTAAGTGACAATAACCTAACAGCAGATGACATCGACTGGTTTGTCCCCCATCAGGCCAATAAAAGAATTTTAGATGCGGTTGCCAAACGAATAAACTTAAATCACGAGAAAGTGGTCATAACGGTTGATAAACATGCCAACACTTCTGCTGCATCTATTCCATTGGCATTGCACCATGCCGTTTCCGATGGACGCATAAAAAAAGGCGATTTAATTCTTATAGAAGCACTTGGTGGAGGGTTTACTTGGGGCTCAATGTTGTTCAGATGGTAATTTTTTATTGAAAAATATTAACTTTCCTAATATCATCATACTATAATTTATATTAAACCACTAATAACAGAAACAAAAAACTAACTAACTTATTGATTTTAAAAATATTTGGAGGGATGATGCCATATAAAACGCTAACAAGAGCGGACTTAAGTGAGGTGATATATCAAGAGATTGGTCTATCCAGAAGCGAATCATCGCAACTTGTTGAGTCGGTTATAGATGAAATTTGTACAACTTTATCAAGTGGTGAGCCTGTAAAAATTTCATCATTTGGGAATTTCTTGGTTCGACAAAAAAAAGAACGCATAGGTCGTAACCCTAAAACAGGGGTAGAAGTACCAATCACTGCCCGTCAAGTGGTGGTTTTTCATGCCAGCCATGTTTTAAAAGACAAAGTAAATAACGCCCATAAATAGTAAAAGTACAAATAAATGCAAAAATCTCCAAATGCTTTTCGAACCATAAGTGAAGCCGCGAAGGAACTCGGTGTCGAGCAACATGTTTTGCGTTTTTGGGAAACAAAGTTTAAACAAATTAAACCAATGAAACGCGGTGGCGGCAGGCGTTTTTATCGCCCTCAAGACGTCAATTTAATAAAAGGCATTAAATTTTTTCTATATGGGAAAGGTTACACCATAAAAGGTGTGCAGAAAATTCTAGCCTCAGAAGGCGTGGTTTATACGGCAAATATTTGGCGCGAAGCCGACGCAATACCCAGTATTAGCATTCCCGATGGTTTGGTAGATAACAACCCAACCCCATCAGACTTTGTAAGTGACGACAACCCAATTCACTATTCCGCCTCAGTTGACCAAGATGATATAGACCAAGGCGCCCATAGAGATAAAAAAATAAAATCCATTTTAGCTGAACTAGAAGAAATTAAACAAATAATAAAATCAGTGCAGTAATATAGCCATTATAAAGCTAAATTACTATATGCTATTCTTTTGGCAGTTTAAACTCTATAATTTGCGCAGGCAATATTGAAAATTCGCGGGTATAGGTGGTGTTATTCCACTCTATTATGAGTTGATAATCACCAACAGGCAACTGAACTTCAGTGTTTTTAGTCGTTAAATATTCTTTATCAATGCGGTTTTGTGCGCCCAAAATACGCCATGTTGGGGCAATGTCTTTAATACTAGATAAAACATTATCAACATTAAGGTTTATTTGCCCCACCTGATGGCTAATATTTATTAAGTTAAGGTTATTGGCGAGTATTCTTATATTGGCCTCAGTAACAATAATATTTTTATAATAGGCAGTAATATTGTAATTGCCCTGATTAAGAAAATAGGTTTTCGAAGCATCAGAAGTTTCAAAAACAATTTTTTGACTTTTAATATCGCGAATAACATAACGCACATCTTGTGTAAGTAAAGTGTGGTTATTACCAATTGTCGATGAAAGCTTTAAAGCCCCTAAATTAAACACTAGCTTTAAATTCAAAAATGGTTTGCCTATAGTTTCATCAAATTTAAAAACTTTAGCGACAACGGCATTACCATATTGCGCGCGAATAACATATTGCCCAGAGCTCAGCATAAGGCTTTTAACAGAACCCGTGAACTCTTGCTGTTTTGTGGTAATGATTTCAACTTTTCCTGTTGGGTCATTGCCTTCAATTATAGTGTTTTTATAGAGTGTCCACTTTGTATCTTTTAAGTTGGCAACACTAGAATCTATAATATGAGCAGATAAATTGATACTCACTTTATAGTCATGATTAACTGCATACGTAACGGTTAAAAATACAAATATTGCACTTAAAGCAATAAAAATTCTCACAAAATATTTGACCATAAAACTAAAACCAACTCTGATAAATACTATTAAATATTATCAGAAATAAAAGCCAATTGCAATTAACACCTTCATTTATTTTTTGGCATAACTATTGCATTGTAAACAATAAGTATAAGCAATTCGAAAGTTTTAATGTCCGATAATTTAAACATATCTGCCTTAAGCAACAAACAAACCGCAACAAAGTATATTAGGCAAGCGGCCGATAAAACTGGCGTAGATTTTAACTATTTATTACAGACGGCAAAACGCGAAAGTGCTTTAAATACCAATGCCAAAGCCCCTACATCATCGGCAACGGGTCTGTTTCAATTCATTAAACAAACATGGTACGAAACCCTAAAAGACAATGGTGCTAAATATGGTTATGGCGATTTAAGCCAAAATATAAAACGTGACAATAATGGGCGGTATTTTGTGCCTAACCAACAGGCAAAAACTGCAATTTTAGAACTAAGAAAAGACCCAAAAGCCGCATCGTTAATGGCAGCGGAATTTAGCAAACAAAATATTGCATATTTAAAAGGTCGGATAGGACGCGACCCATTGGCATCGGAGCTATACATCGCTCATTTTATGGGGCGCAATGGTGCGGCTAGGCTTATAGAATTAAAGCAACGTGCGCCTGATATTAAAGCGGCAGAGGTTTTTCCAAAACAAGCGGCAGCAAATAAATCAATTTTTTATAAAAATGGCAATGCAAAGTCGATAGCCGAGGTTTATAGCAATTTAACAAAACAACATGTGCAAATTGCCACCGAAAAAGGTTTAGACCCCAATAGAGTCGAAGATATTACCAAACTTGTGCCGTTTTTACCCAGTAATAGCGGTTTTTTTGGCAATCTCTTTGGACAACAAACCCAGCATAAAAATGCAATTAAGCCACTGGCGTATAGCAATGTAGGCAATGGTTTAGAACAAAATGGCTCAGGCAACTCACTATTATTTACCCAAA
>CAZHCZ010000078.1:0-8276 GCA_964531635.1 uncultured Hyphomicrobiales bacterium
AAAGCTTATTCAGTTGAGCTTTGCGGGGGGACACATGTAAAGCGAACAGGTGATATTGGCTTGTTGAAGATTGTTTCGGAAACATCGGTTGCATCAGGCGTGCGGCGGATTGAGGCTTTAACCAATGATAATGCACTGGCTTATTTTAACACCCAAGAAAAGCGAGTTAGAAATGTCGCTGGAACGCTTAAGGTTGCCCCCGAAAAAATTAGTGAGCGTGTGGTGCAATTGGTAGCAGAGCGTAAACAGCTTGATAAAGAATTGGCAGAAATGAAACGCCAAATCGCCCTTGGCGGAGGTGGGAATGTCGAAAATAGCCTTGAGGTTATTAACGGCACTAACTTTGACGGTCGAGTAATTAAAGGAATTGCCGCAAAAGAATTACGCGGTATTGTAGATGAAGCAAAGACCAAACACGGCTCGGCAGTTATTGCAATTATTGGTGTTTCTGATGAAGGCAAAGCTGGTATCTCCATAGGCGTTACAGCAGATTTACTTGCAAAATTTAACGCAGTAGATATTGTACGCATCGGCTCAGCAATATTAGGCGGCAAAGGCGGCGGCGGCCGCCCCGACATGGCACAAGCCGGCGGCCCCGACGGGTCAAAGGGTGATGATGCTATAACTGCCATTAAAGAGATGATTGTTAAATTATAAAACAAACTCTGAGCCCAATTTTGCCACCAATAACCACCAACATTTCAGTGAGCGCGAGTGGAAACTGAAGATGTAAAAAAGGCAGGCTGACGCGCGGAAGGCAAGGGCTTAAGCCCGCACGCAAGTGCTAACAGTGAGCTTAAGCGAACGTATAAATGAAAGATTCCAGAGAGCTGGCAGGAGCGCTAACTTTCTTTAGCAACATTTGCGTTTATATCAATTTTAATTTTAGGACAATAGGTTTAGTACCTTACCACGCCGTATCATAAAAATTATTTCCATAAACTAGGGTCTTTGTTTTCAACCACTTGGAAGGTCTTAAATGCCACTCGAGCTTTAAAACGAACAACCTCTTCATGCGCTCTATCAGATAAAAAATTATCTACCTGTTCTCTAGTTAAATTTGAATCTTTTCCAATAATTACTTTGGTCAGTTGAAAATTTTTATTAAATTTCAAATCACTACCCTTGGCTAAGGAACAAATCTTTCTATGTTCATTTTCATAGCGCCAACCACAATATTTTTTAAACAATAAAGTCCTAATATGATTTTCATTTATTTTTGAAATTCTCTTGATTCCTAACTTTTCCAGCGGTAATCTCTTACTAAGATATTCTATTTTTTCAAAATAATCATCTGATACAGAAAACTCTAAACATATACCTTTGTGATTATCAGCATAATGCGCCCACATTATAGGATTGTGATAAGTTGCACTAAAACATAATATACCAAATTTTTTAGAAAACTTTTTTATAATTTCATGAAATGACTCTCGTTCCTCTATACTTTCAAGCTTGATACCAATGATTTCAAAAGGATCATTCACTGATTCAATTCGAGAAATTTTCATACGTTTATCTGTAATGATTTTCTTGGCATTACATTCTGACGTGAAATGATATAATTTTTTCATATTGAATTCCTTCATTTAAAAACAATGTAGTGGTTTTTAAAAAATATTAGATACGGGTATCTCTAGTTGTATCTTCAGAATTGTTTATTATTTAAATTATAGCTGTCTACAGTAACTAACAATCTACACTCATGAGTAGCTACGCAAAAGCCCTAAAAGTTAGCGCTCCTGAGGCACTGCGGGTTCTCACATTTATACGTTCGCTTAAACTCACTGTTAGCATTTGCGTGCGTTCGCTCCGCTCTCTTGCTTTCCGCGCGTTGCCCAACGTTTTCCCATAACTTAGGATTCCACTCGCGCTCACTGAAATGTTGGTGGTTCTTGGTGGTAGACGAAAGTTTGGAATTATGGGATATCAAACATAATATTATCAATAAGTCGTGTCGTGCCTATGTGGGCGGCGGTTAGGATTATTAGGGTTTTGTCTTTTGGTTGGGCGTGTTTTAGGGTGGTTTGGGTGCGGATTTCGAAATAGTCGGCTTTGAAGCCTGATTCGTTGATGATTTGGTTGGCTTGTTTTTCTATTTCTAGGAAATTGGTTTCGCCGTCTAATATACTTTGTTTTATTATGTTTAGGATTTGGTTTAGGCGGGGGGCGATTTTAAGTTCAACATCTGTTAAAAAGTTGTTTCTTGAGCTTAGGGCTAGTCCGTGTTTATCGCGGACTATTGGGGCGCTTAGTATGGTTATGGGGTGGCATAAGTCGGTGGTCATTTGCTTGATGGTTTGTAGTTGTTGATAGTCTTTTATGCCAAAAATTGCGTAATTTGGAGCAACTATATTGAACAATTTTGCAACTATGGTGGCGACACCTGTTAGATGACCTGGGCGGGATTTGCCGCATAGGATATTGTCTAGTGCGGGGACTGAAATTTGGGTTTTTGATTTATTGTTATCGGGGTATATCTCGGCAGTTGTCGGGGCGAAGATATAGTCGCAATTTGCAGTTTTTAGGTTTTGTTGGTCGGCTTTTAGGGTTTTGGGGTAGCCGTCTAAATCTTCATCTTTGCCGAATTGTAGGGGGTTTACGAATATACTGGTTATGGTGATATCGGCTGTTTTTTGCATTTGTTCGACTAAGGAAATGTGACCTGCATGTAGGTTGCCCATGGTAGGAATTAGCCCGACCGTTTTGCCATTTGCGTGGTGTTTTTTGACGATTTCGCGAATGTCTTTTATAGTGGTGATGGTTTGCATATTATTGTTCAAAGCCGTGTTTGGGTTGGGGGTATGTGCCGTCTTTAACTTCTTTTGCGAAGGTTTTTATGGCGAATTGGATTGAGCCTGCTTGTTCTAGGTAATTTTTGGCAAAACGGGCGGGGTGGGTGGTTAGACCTAATATATCTTGTATGACTAGGACTTGTGCATCGGTATATTTACCTGCACCTATGCCAATTACTGGAATATTTACTGCCTCGGTTATTTGCTTGGCTAATGGGGTGGGGACGCATTCTAGCAGTATCATTTTTGCGCCTGCTGCTTCTGCGGCTTTAGCGTTCTCTAGCATTTGGGTGGCATCATCGGTTGTGCGTCCTTGGACTTTATAACCGCCGAGTTGGTTGACAAATTGCGGCGTTAAGCCGAAATGCGCGCAAGTGGCTATGCCTTGTTGACTTAGATGCTCGATGATGGGGATAAGCCATTGGTTGCCTTCTAACTTTACGATATTTGCGCCTGTTTGCATGAGTTTGGCGGCATTTTTTAGGGCATCTCTTGGGTTGGAGTAGGTGGCGAAAGGCATATCGACCATAATTAATGTGTTGGGTGCGCCTGCAATAACATTTTTGGTGTGGTAAATCATATTGCGCAGGGTGACGGGCAGGGTGGAGTTATGCCCTTGGACAGTCATGCCTAGGCTATCGCCTACTAAAATCACCTCGACATCGTTATTATTGATGGCTTGGGCTAAGGAAAAATCATACGCGGTTAGGACAGCGAATTTTTTACCTTCGGTTTTTAGTTTTTGCAGTTTGGGTATGGTAATTTTATCAAGCATATTCATTTCCTAATTATTTTGCTTAGTTTACAAAAAAGGCGCTGCAGATGCAACGCCTTGGATTGTTGTTTTGCAAAATTCTTATGCCATGGCTTTTTGCAGGTTTTCGTCGATTTTATCGAGGAAACCTGTGGTTGATAGCCATTTTTGTTGCGGACCTACGAGTAAGGCTAGGTCTTTAGTCATATCGCCGCTTTCTATGGTTTCTATAACAACGCGTTCTAGTGTTGCTGAAAAATCGGCGAGTTCTTTGTTGCTATCGAGCTTAGCACGATGGGCAAGACCGCGTGACCATGCAAAAATTGAAGCGGTTGAGTTTGTGCTGGTTTCTTCACCTTTTTGGTGTAGGCGGTAATGGCGGGTTACGGTGCCGTGAGCCGCTTCGGCTTCGACTGTTTTGCCATCGGGTGACATTAAAACAGATGTCATTAGACCTAATGAGCCAAAACCTTGTGCAACTGTATCGGACTGTACATCGCCATCATAGTTTTTACATGCCCAAATGTAGTTGCCGCTCCATTTCATGGCGCAGGCGACCATATCGTCAATTAAGCGATGTTCGTATGTGATGCCTAGTTTTTTGAACTTTTCTTCGAACTCTGTTTCGTAAATTTCTTGGAACAGGTCTTTAAAACGACCATCATAAACTTTTAGAATGGTATTTTTGGTTGATAGGTACACTGGCCATTTGCGGGTTATGCCGTAATTCATGCAAGAACGGGCGAAATCGCGGATAGAATCATCTAGATTATACATGCCCATGGCTATGCCCGCTTCGGGGAATTCGAACACTTCGCGTTCTATGGTTTCGCTGCCATCTTCGGCGACCCATTTCATGCTTAATGTGCCTTTACCCGGTACTTTAAAGTCGGTCGCGCGATATTGATCGCCATAGGCGTGACGCCCGATGACTATGGGTGATGTCCACCCTGGTACTAGGCGCGGGACGTTTTTGCAAATAATTGGCTCGCGGAATACAACCCCGCCTAAAATGTTACGAATTGTACCATTGGGTGAGCGCCACATTTGCTTTAGACCGAATTCTTCTACGCGGTCTTCATCGGGTGTTATGGTGGCACATTTAATGCCTACCCCGTATTTTTTAATGGCGTGGGCGCTGTCTATGGTAATTTGGTCGTCGGTTTCATCGCGCTTTTGTACGCTTAGGTCATAATATTTAATGTCAATATCGAGATAGGGGTGAATAAGTTTGTCTTTGATAAAATGCCAGATGATTCTGGTCATCTCGTCGCCATCTAATTCGACTATTGGATTTTTGACTTTGATTTTTGCCATTATTTTTGACCTCTCTTTTTTGTTTTATTTGGCTTTGGTATAACGAGTTTGTGGCTTAACGTCAATAAAAGTTGATTATTTGACTTATGTTTTTTATAACGTCTTAAATACTAATTTTGTGAGAGTTTATGGCTGGGACGAATATGAGAGAAACACTGATTTGTGAAGGGCCTGCTATTATTTTAGTTGGGGCGCAATTGGGCGAAAATATTGGCATGGCAGCACGGGCTATGGCAAATTTTGGCTTAGATGATTTGCGGTTGGTTAGACCGCGTGATGGTTGGCCTTCGGACAAAGCGCGCAGTGCCTCGAGCGGGGCATTGCATGTGGTGGATAATGCAAAACTGTTTGATACGACCGAAGAAGCGATTGCCGATTTAAACTTTGTTTTGGCAACCACAGCGCGGCGGCGTGACATGGTAAAAGAAATTTATGATGCAGAACAAGCGGGTGTGAAAATGCGCTCAGATATTGATTCTGGTTTAAAATGTGGGTATTTGTTTGGGCGAGAAAAATCGGGTTTAGACAATGACGATATTGCACTTGCCGATGCGATTGTGACTTTTGCGGTTAACCCTGGGTTTTCGAGTATTAACTTGGCGCAATCGGTTTTATTAATTGGGCATGAATGGTTTAAAACACGGGAAAATATTACTTATGGCGATGGTGATATGGATGGTGGGGCGATTTTGGAAACTGGGTTGCGAATGCCGTCGAGTATGCCTGCAAAAAAGGCAGATTTATTGCGGTTTTTTGAGCATCTAGAAGCGGAATTGGATGTAACAGGGTTTTTAAACCCGCCTGAAAAGCGTGATGCTATGGCGCGGAATATTCGCAATATGTTTCAGCGGACACAATTAACCCACCAAGAAGTGCAAACATTGCGTGGAATTATTACGGCATTGACTAAGCATAATAGGCGTATTGCGCTTGAAGGAAAAAACGATAAGTGAAACAAAGCATTAAAGGGCATATTTTACTGATTGATTCAGGCGTTGGTGGCTTAGGGGTGCTGACGCACATCAAAAAATTATTGCCTGATGTTGATTATTCTTATGTGGCTGATGAGGCGTATTTTCCTTATGGTGAGTTGAGCAATGCGGTTTTGTGCGAGCGTGTGGCGCAAATTATTAAAGTGATTGAGAAAAAAGGCGGCATTGATTGCGTAGTGGTGGCTTGTAATACTGCCAGCACCAGTGTGCTTGAGCATTTGCGTGAACAGTTTAATTTTCCGATTGTTGGGGTTGTGCCTGCTATTAAAGTGGCGGTAGAAAAAACCCAAATAAAGCGGTTTGGGGTGTTGGCGACTGAGGCTACGGCTAAGGGTGTTTACATTGCGGGTTTGATTGAGCAATTTGCAGGTGGGTGTGAAGTGGTTTTGCATGGGGCTAAGGGGTTGGCGCGGCTTGCTGAACAAAAACTTAATGGGAACAAAGTGTTAATTGCCGATGTTGAACGAGAGATTCAAGGCGTTTTTGCAAATGGGTTGATTGATTGCGTTGTTTTGGGTTGTACGCATTACCCGCATTTGCTAGATGAATTAAGGCTTGCAGCGCCTTATGCTGTGGAATGGGTTGACCCTGCTGGGGCTGTGGCTAGGCGCGTGGTTAAGGTGTTTGTGGCATCGAATAACGCTAATTTGGGCGAGAATTATTATACAACGGGCGAAAATTCTGGTTATAAAGTTCGGGCGTTTGAATATTTAGAGTGCGATGCTTGACAGGCTTTAAGAATTTGATTAAAAAGCCTTGTGAATTGTCTGTGGTGCTATTGTGCCTGTCGGTGGAATATAAGAATTAGCTTGTGTTTTGCTTAGGAAGACTTAAAAAACTGGAAATTTGATGACTAAACGTCACTCTGCAAAGTATAAAATTGACCGCCGTATGGGCGAAAATATTTGGGGTCGTGCTAAAAGCCCTGTTAATCGTCGTGATTATGGCCCTGGTGAACATGGTCAAGGCCGTAAAGGCAAGCCATCTGACTTTGGTATTCAGCTTAAAGCTAAGCAAAAGCTTAAAGGTTATTATGGTAATATTTCGGAAAAGCAATTCCGCTCTATTTTTAAAGAAGCCAACCGTATTAAAGGCGATACCAGCGAAAACCTTATTGGGCTTTTAGAGCGCCGTTTGGATGCTGTGGTTTATCGGGCTAAATTTGTACCGACTGTTTTTGCTGCACGCCAATTTGTTAATCATGGTCATGTAACTGTAAACGGGCAGAGTGTTAACATTCCATCTTACCGTGTTAAAGTGGGTGATGTGGTTGAGATTCGTGAAAAAAGCCGCCAGTTGGAAGCTGTTTTAATTGCGATTGATAGCCCTGAACGCGATGTTCCTGATTATATGACAGTTGAACATGGTGGAACAATGCAAGCGACATTTAACACGATACCAAATTTGGCTGATGTGCCTTATCCTGTTCAAATGGAACCAAACTTAGTGGTTGAATTTTATTCTCGCTAATATTTATCGAATAAACAAATTAAAAGCCGCTCTTGTTTGGGCGGCTTTTTTTGTGGGTGGGGCTATGGTGGGTTTTAATTTGTAAAAACATTTTGATGTCTTATGGGAATTGCAATAAACTCTAAGGCTTATACGGGAGGACTATTATAATGAAACGCTTTTTACTAATTTTTACCATGCTGATTCTGCTTATAGGAAACTCAACCGCAAATCCGTTTGATGATGGTTTAATAGCTTATGCGGCAGGCGATTATAAGCAGGCGGTAAAATATTACAAATTATCGGCAGATCAAGGGGATGCTAGCGCACAGTTTAACCTTGGCAACATGTATAATAATGGTCGAGGTGTTGTGCAGGATTATAAGGAGGCGGTAAAATATTATAGATTATCGGCAGATCAGGGGTATGCTAGTGCACAGCTTAATCTTGGTATTATGTATGCTATTGGTGACGGTGTTTTGCAAGATTATATAGTGGCTCATATGTGGTATAATTTAGCTTCTGCTTCAGGAAATGAAAGAGCAGGTTCTCTTAGGGACAAAATAGGAGGAAAAATGACTTCTTCGCAGATTGAAAAAGCGCAGGATCTTGCTAGTAAATGCCTTGCGTCGAATTATCAGGATTGTATGTAATTATAAATTAAATCACTTTACTGTTAGGCATTGTCCAGATGGTGATTGCATTGGAGTTTTTTATATATAATTTGTTTAATTTAATAATGATGAAAGTCAGAGTATAAGCCAGTTTGTTATTACATATCTATTTACCCTGAATGTCATCCTCGAGCGAAGCGAAGGGCTTTGCTTAATCGCTTTAGGCGTTATGCTCAATATGATGCATTCAATCAATCTTTTAGAACTTTATTGATTTTACGAAATATACCTATTTAAAAATAATAGTGTCACTAAATATTAACTATGAAATTATATGCTACTTATTAAGAACCAT
>CAZHCZ010000079.1:0-8223 GCA_964531635.1 uncultured Hyphomicrobiales bacterium
AAACCATGTGTCCAGAACATCGGGGTCGCGCTTTAATTGAACCGATTTTCCATAATGTTTATTTGCTGCTTGTTGTGCTTGTTGTTCGCTTGCCGCGACAAAAATTTTGCCGTCATCGGCATACCAAGCGGGGATTTGGTGACCCCACCATAATTGGCGCGAAATGCACCATGGTTGAATGTTATCCATCCAATGATAATAGGTGTTTTTCCAATTATCAGGGACGAAATTTGTTCGACCCTCGCGCACAGATTTTGTAGCAGGTTTTGCTAGTTTTTCGGCATTTACGTACCATTGGTCGGTTAGCATTGGTTCTATAACTGCGCCTGATCTATCGCCAAATGGCTGGGCTATTATTTTTTCTTCGACACCGCGATAAAAACCGAGTTGTTTTATTTCTTTTAGAACCAATTTACGCGCTTCTAACCTATCTTGCCCTGCATAATGGGCGGGGACGTTATTTTCTGGCGTTACAATCATTTTTGCTTCACCATCCATAAGAGGTATAAGCGGAATATTATTGCGACGGGCAACTTCGAAGTCATTAAAGTCGTGTGCGCCTGTGATTTTTACTGCGCCTGTGCCAAATTCTGGGTCGGGATATTCATCGGCAATAATTGGAATTTGACGATTGGCAATTGGTAAATATACCATTTTTCCGATTAGCTTTTTATAGCGTTCATCATCTGGATGCACCGCCACTGCGCCATCGCCCAACATGGTTTCGGGGCGAGTGGTGGAAATGACAATTTCGCTTATACCGTCGACTTCGCCATCTACCAATGGATAGGCGAATGACCACATGTGACCGTTAACATCTTTTTGTTCTACTTCTAAGTCTGAAATTGCGGTTTGAAATACGGGGTCCCAATTGACTAAACGTTTGTCTTTATAAATTAAGCCTTTATTGTGCAGTTCTACAAATACTTTTATGACAGCCTCTGATAGCCCCTCGTCCATTGTGAAACGTTCGCGTGACCAATCGCACGATGCGCCTATGCGACGGAGTTGGTTTAAAATTGTGCCGCCTGACTGTTCTTTCCACTCCCAGACTTTTTTAATAAACGCATCGCGCCCCATTTCTTTACGGGACGGCAGACCTTGCTCGGCTAATTTACGCTCGACCACCATTTGCGTGGCAATGCCCGCATGATCCATTCCTGGTTGCCAAAGCACATCCTTGCCGCGCATACGTTCGAAACGAATTAAAATATCTTGGATTGTATTGTTTAAGGCGTGCCCAATATGTAATGAACCCGTTACATTTGGCGGAGGGATTACGATTGAGTAAGTCGGTGCGCCCTCTTTAGAGCCTGCACCTGCTTTAAACGCTCCGTTTTTTTCCCATTGTTCATAATGGCGTTGTTCGATTGATGCGGGTTGGTATGTTTTATCTAGCATTCTGAAAACCTATTTTTAATTCTTTAGAACATAAAAAAAGGCGGCTTAAGCCACCTTTTTAATAATATTTGTGGCAGTTACGTTTTTCCGCCGCGAGCGACGCGTTCAATTTCTTCTCTAATAATTTTTTCGACCATTATGGGTAAATTGTCATCCAACCAACCTTTAAGCATGGGGCGCATTAATGCCATAACCATAGCTTCGACAGTTTGTCCTGCGCCATTTTGTGAGAGTAACGTATTGGTTAATAAGTGAAAATTTTGATTAACCTGTTCGCCGACCTTATCTGAGATTAGACTTTCGGAAACCGAAACTACGGGCAAATCATCTATTTTGACATTCTCAGTTTCTGTTGGTTGTGAAAATTCTAAATCATCAATGTCGTCTACTGAAATTAAATCATCATCTTCAGATAAAACTTCGGTAAGCTCAAGAATTTCATCATCATCTTCATCTTCTGCCATTATAGCAGCCATGTCCATCTCGCCGTCATCTTCTTCCATAGCGGCTGCCATGTCCATCTCACCTTCGTCTTCGTCTTTTTCATCATCCGAGATTATCCGCCGAATTGATGACAAGATTTCTTCCATAGTTGGCTCATCGCCACTATTTTCATTTTCTAAACTAACTTCAGTTTCACTCATATTGACCTCAAAATATCACATTTACTAGGCGTAATATTCCCTTGCTTATTCTTAACAGATATTTGAACGATTCATAAGCTTTTTTATATAACAAATGTATTTTCAAATTATTATAGTGTGAAATTTATATATTTACTGAATAAAGTCAAATATTTAGTTGTAAATGTTATATATCAAAGCATCCACAACGTATAATTTAGTGGTTAAGCCCAAGTTTGTTGGCGGTTAAAGAACCAATAGAAGACAAAAGTTGTATTTGTGAAAGCAATATATTGCGTTTAGATATAATGGCTTGAACCTTTGCTGACAGCAATTCTTTTTCGCTGTTTAAAACATCGAAGTTAGTGCGTACACCTTCTTTTGCTTCGGCATTTACGCCATTTAAAACCGCTTGTGATGCCCTGATTTGTGATTCATCGGCACGGGCGCTGATTTTTGCGGCTTTTAAGACTTGCCATCTGGCCTTAACGCCAGCTGTAACTGCGGCGCGGCTAACAGATAGATTATACCTTTCTTGTGCCACTCTAATTTTTTCTTGACGCGTTTTTGAATGTAAAACGCCACCGTTAAAAATTGGTACGGTTAAACGTGCGCCCATTGTTAGGCTGGCTTGCCCAGTTGAGCCATCATAAGCGCGCTGCAATGAGCCGCTACCAAACAAATTGGCCGATGGCAATAAACCTGCTTCGGCAATTTTTACTGCTCTTTCGGCCGATAAAACCGACTTTTTAAGTGCTTGTAGCATTGGATGGTTTGATTCGGCATGGGCAATGGCTGCCGATAACGATTTTGGCAATAAATTTGTGAACTCTCTAGGTTGCCTTAAATTTTGAGGCTTACGACCTATAATTTGTTCATAAACCGCCCTGCTCATATCGAGCTGGGCTTTTGCATTGGCAATTGCCGATACAGCGCCGCTTTTTCTTGCTTGTGAAAGCGCGACATCTGTTGAGGTTGCTTCGCCAACTTGAAAGCGCGCTTCTGATGCTTTTAATTGCTCGCTCATTACATTAAAATTCTTAATTTGAACATTATACAATGCGCCATCGCGCAATACGTCGACATAGGATGTAAAAGTTTGCATTAAAAAGTCTTGCTCAGCATTTAGTGACATGTCTTTTTGAGCTCTTTTTGCAATTTCGGCTTGAATAATTCGGTTTTGGGTAATGCCATTATCCCACAATGTATAATTTGCGCTTAATGTACCTGTAAGACCCATTATGAGTGTGGATGGAGGGTTTGGTGCGCCACTTTTAAAAATTTGTGATTGGCTTCGCGTGAATGAAAGTTCGCCATTTAAACTTGGATATAGACCTGATTTTGCTGATATAATAGCCTCATCACTAAGCAAAAGTTTTTGCTTTTCTATCATCATTTGTGGGCTATTTTTATAGGCATACGACATGGCTTGGTGTAATGTTTCGGCCTGAACTGGTACGGTAAATGCTAATGACGCGATGCTTAAACCGATTATTGCACCATATTGTTTGTGTGAAAAAAACTCATTAAACATACTAAAACCCTTACCACCATATATCAGTTCGATATATAACATACGCAATTTAAAACCATTTGTCTATAGCCTACGCCATATAAATATGGCGTAGGCTATAATTAATTTATAATAACTATACTGTGTAATATAAACATCTAAATGAAAGTTAAAAGCCAACAGCGTAAATAATTGTCAACTGTTACAAAAAAGTCGAATATTTATTAAAAGCTAAATTGCTTGGGTTTATTAAAATCTGGTAGCTTGCTTGGGCAGGCATCAAAAGCCATACGGCTGGCGATAGTGCCATTGGTTTTACTGTATATAAAAGCGTGACCCAATGGCGAATTAATTGAGGAGTTATCGGCAACAACAACCGCAACTAAGCGCCCGTTTTCGGCAAGTTGGTTAAACAACTCTTGTGGAACTTCTTCGATTAAGCCATTAATAAGGATAACGTCGTAGGGGGCTTCTTTTTTATAGCCATCAATTAATGCACTATGGACTATAACCGCATTGTCAATCGCTTGTTGTTCGATATGTTGGCTGGCTATTTGGGCAACATTTTCATCGGCCTCGATGCCGACAACCACATTGGCTATTTTGGCAATTAATGCCGTTGAATAGCCCGTTGCACAGGCTACATCTAAGACCATATCGGTGGGTTGAATGTTGGCGGCTTGCACTAATTTTGCTTGCACCATTGGGTCGAGTATAAACCGTGATTGATTGTTAGATGTTGCCACATCTATTTTTATATCGCGGTCAATATAGGCTTGAGTTTTTTGGGTTACTGGTACAAAATTTTCGCGTTCCAATTCTTTAAACGCTGCTAGCAATTCTTTAGAAGTAATGGCATTGGGTAACAGTTGCGAATTTACCATATTTAGGCGGAGGGTTTCAAAATTAGTCATATCATTCCTACAGCTTTTATTATGTTAACCTTTTATGGCATATATACACATTGCTCACCAGTGTATAATTATTTTATTGCAGCACTGTTAACAGTTGCGTATTTTATTTATTTACTTGTACTGTCTAATAAAATTATTTATTGAGGTTTTATGACAAATTATATTCACATTATTGGTGCTGGGTTAGCGGGTTCTGAAGCGGCTTGGCAAATTGCCAATTTGGGCGGCAAAGTAATTCTGCACGAAATGCGCCCCATACAAAAAACTGCTGCCCATCATACCGATGGTTTTGCTGAGCTGGTTTGCTCTAATTCTTTTCGGAGTGATGATAAGGATTTTAATGCTGTTGGGCTTATTCATGAGGAAATGCGGCATTTAAACTCGCTTATTTTACACTGTGCTGACAATAACAAAGTGCCTGCTGGCGGGGCTCTGGCGGTTGATAGAGATGAATTTTCGGGCGCGGTTACTCTTGCCATTGAAAGCCACCCTAATATTTCGGTAATTCGTGAGGAGTTTTCTGGCAAAATTCCCGATGATTGGCAACATGTTATTATTGCCTCGGGCCCGTTAACTTCTGACGCGCTTTCGGAAACTATTAGTGAGTTAACTGGTGGTGATAGTTTGGCCTTTTTTGATGCCATTGCCCCAATTGTTTATAAAGACAGTATAAATTTTGATATTGCATGGTTTCAAAGCCGTTATGACAAAATTGGCCCTATGGGTGATGGTAAGGACTATATTAACTGCCCGATGAATGAGGCGCAATATCATGCGTTTATGGACGCTTTAATTGAGGGTGATAGCACCGAATTTAAAGAATGGGAAGGCACGCCTTATTTTGATGGCTGTTTGCCGATTGAAATTATGGCAGAGCGCGGACGGGAAACTTTGCGCTGGGGACCAATGAAGCCTGTTGGCTTAACTGACCCCAAAAACCCAACCGTTAAGCCCTACGCAATTGTGCAATTGCGCCAAGATAATAAATTGGGCACATTGTATAATATGGTTGGGTTTCAGACCAAGCTTAAATATGGTGCGCAGAGTGATATTTTACGCATGATACCTGGGTTAGAAAATGCTGAATTTGCTCGGCTTGGGGGAATTCATCGCAATACATATTTAAACAGCCCTGTTTTATTGGATAAAAATTTAAGCCTTAAAAAGCACCCTAAAATTTATTTTGCAGGGCAGATTACTGGGGTTGAAGGTTATGTTGAAAGTGCTGCTTGTGGTTTGCTTGTGGCGCGGTTTGTGTTTGCCAAATCTATCGGCAAGCCTGTATCATTTCCGCCTGAAACAACTGCGCTTGGTGCTTTGTTGAACCATATTACAGATGGGCATTTGGTTGATGAGCAAGAAACTATGGTTGCTGACAATGCCGATGGCAAGCCTGCGCAACGGAAAAAGAAAAAACGTAGCTTTCAGCCAATGAATGTTAATTTTGGACTTTTCCCAAGCGTTGAGCTGCCTAAAGTGGATGAAGATGGAAATAAAATCAAAGGCAAAGAAAAATCACGCTATCGGAAAAAGATGATGAGCAAGCGTGCAATGCTAGACCTTAAGGTATGGATTGAAAATATGGACAATATCATAAAGTGATATAACCTATATAATTATATCGTTCACGGCTATTCTTGCTACGCAAGTCCTACACGAGTGCATCGCATAAGCGATGACTGCTACGCGCACCTATATCTTAGTCAATTTATAGTGGCTAGAATATAATAAATAATTTAGCAATATATTGTTAAAGTGTTTGGTTTATAATCTTGTAATGTTTGGCAAATAATGGGGCATAAAATGAGCAATGAAAAACTTGATACAAAATCTTATGGCATGATTATTCCGCCGAACCACCTTAAGAAAAAAGTTAAAATTACCATTGTGGAAAATGGTGAAGAGCGTGAAGCTATTGATAATGCCGAATCGGCAATGGATGCAATGGCTGATGAATTTAAACAATGGCTTGGCGATGAAGTTATGAGGTTTGATAAGTGCCGCAATGATATGTGTGCTGAACCTAATAAAAAAAATCTAGAAGCATTATATGTTGTGGGGCATGATGTTAAAGGTCAGGCTGAAACGATGGGGTTTCCGCTTATTACTTTGGTTTCTGCATCATTTTGTAAGCTTATAGAAGTGTGGGAAACACCAGAAACTTTTCCACTCGACCAGCTTAATAACCATGTTGATGCGATTAAAGTTATGCTGAATAACGACATTAAAGACAAAAACCACCCTTTGGGCAAAAAACTTACCGACAGTTTAATTAATGTAGTATTTGATTATTCTGATGAAGTTGATGCTAAAAAGCGGTCTGAAACATAAGACCCTTTATTCAAGCTGCCAGTCTATCGCTTATATCGATGTAATAACAATCTAAAACCCGTTGTAAATAAGCTTGATTGTTATAAGTTTGCGCATGGTATGTTGTGCTTACATTCTCTATCATTTTAATAGAAAAACTCTGTCGATTATGTTCGAGCTCCTCGATAAATTCTTGTTGCATATTTTTATAAACATCAATCGCAATGCTAAGAATTGGAAATAAATCCTTTGATAACTTTGAACGGCTGAACAGTGCCATGCGCGTTGACTTGTTTGGGTTGTGTAATAATGAATGCAATTTAGGGATAGGAACACCCGCTAAATAACTTAATGAATATTCAAAAAACTTCATATACCCTGTTGTTATTGAACGTAAAACTAATGAAGGTGTTAGGCGTTTTTCTTGACTAAGTTTTTTAATATAATCTTGCATTTGTATATTTGATAATGTTTCTGAAATATTAATTACGGCAATTTCGTAGGATTTTTTTGCGATATTTGCCGCTTTCTTTTTATTCATCCAATTGGCTTTAATTACAAAATTTTCTAACTCTTTAGCGACATCAAAAGCTATTAATTCTCGTAAATCGGCAGGAATATCTGCGCGCGTGCATAACATTTCTCGCAAGCTGGCATCTGCGCCGAAATTAATATAAATTTGCCTGAAATTATGGGCTGAAATATCTGCCCCTTTATTTTGAATAAGCGACTGTATGACCTCTGATGTGCCATGCTCTATTAGCGCTAAAACCACATCGCTAGATAGTTTTTTCCTATGAGATATGGCTATTTGCTTAACATTATTGCCGTAAATTACATGCTCTATTAAATCGACAGGTGATAGTTTTTGTGAATATTGCAATATGAATTGAGCGACTGAGGCGCAATCTTCTGCCATTTGTAAGATTAAGTGCCTTGATGCGAAATCGGTTGAACACACCACCTTCGCCACCTCTAAACGCACTGCCATTAACGTGTCTTTACAAAAAGCCTCAAACACCATTATAGCTATATTAAGCTCGGCATTTGTTACGGTTTTTGATGTTGCTAAATTTGCCATTTGCTTGACAAGCGCCAACCTTGACTGCCCATTGCTTAGGCATTCTTTGCCAAATATTTCATTCAGTTTATGGCTATACACAGCTTCTCATTTTTACAATAATTATACTTTGATTAACTATACATTTTAACTCTTAATATTATGTAAAATTAATCATTTTTACTGTGCGGTTAGACTAAAGAAATTTGCGCCCTTAGCAATGGATGCGCTGTCGTAAAGGGCTTGCGGAATGGGTGGTGCGGTATTGTTAGGGCTTTGTTGCGCTAACATTTGGGTAAATAATAGTGAGTTGCCTGAGCCATTTTGTTCTAAACCATTGCCTATATTGCTATATGCCAGTGGCTTAATTGCATTTTTATGCTGGGTTTGTTGCCCAAAAAG
>CAZHCZ010000080.1:0-8155 GCA_964531635.1 uncultured Hyphomicrobiales bacterium
CTAAATTTATAAATATATGTTCTGGCGTGCGTTTAATATTAAGAACATTTGCTTGTTTAAATTTAACCCCTAAATTCAGCACTTTATCACGCAGATATTTAAGCAAACCCATTGGGCTTTTGAGCTTGGCGTTATCGGGTTCGAAAATAGATTTATAGACGTTGCTTTCCAGACCTTCTATTTTTTTATAACTGTCACTTTCCGATAAAACTTCACTTTTATAGCCATATTGCGCGCGTAATTTATACAAACTGGCGTCTTCGGCAAAGCTTTTTTGTGATGAATATATATAATATACCCCAGTTTCGGCAATGAAGCGGGCATGGTCTATCGGGTCTATTTGGGCATAATGGTCGGACAAAGATGATTTCATTAACGACAGCCGTGCCGAAATAAAATCTGCCTGCGAAACTGTCAAGGAGGATTTTAGCATTTGAGTAAACCATGGCAACATTTTAAATGCGTAAGCAGGGCGTAGGGCAATCATCGCTTTGGGGTCTAACAACCAAAACGGAATTTTAAGCAGCATTTTGGGCGACATTTGCGAAAAAACTCCCGAATATGCAATAATCCCCGCATTGCCGCCCGACGCGGGTTGCTCGGTGAATGACTTGTCTATTAACACCACATCCATGCCTTTTTGCGCCAATTTAAGCGCACAAGACGTCCCGATTAAACCTGCTCCTATAATGGCTACTGTTTGCGACATAGTGTTTCCTCACTTATTTTTTGGTCATAAAATTTAATAACAATTGGCTGATTTCCAAGCTATCATTCGGTTGGTTTTTCTCTTGCATGGCGGTGTTTAATGGCGGTGTAGTTGCCCAATCTTTATAGAGTTTTGACCTTAAATTTATTAAATCATTCGAGAATTCATTGCCAAATTCGGGGTGGGGTTGAACGGTTAAAATGCCTTCGGGATAATAAAAACCTGCCAACTCACAAAAGTCTGAACTGGCAATAAGCTGAGCGGTTTTTGGCATTTTTACAACTTGGTCGCCATGCATGGCATTGACTCTAATATTGGTTTTTTTTGTTAGCTTTTGCGGTGCTAAGTTTATAAGCTCTGGCGGCAAATCAAGCGTATAGCCCTGCCCGCCTATGCCAAAACCTTTGTCCGATTTCACCACTTTACCGCCCATCGCTTGGGCTATAATTTGATGACCAAAACAAATGCCTATCAGCTTCTTTTTTGCCAAAACAATGTCGCGGATAAATTCTTCTAATTTTCCAATCCATGCAAAATCTTCATAAACACCATGTTTTGAACCTGTGATAAGCCACGCATCGCACTCTGTTGCTGATGCGGGAAATTCATCTTGGTGGATAGAGTAGCTTTTCCATTCTATAGAATTGTCAAAATTCGCAAATAGACCAATAAACATATCTTCATATTTGCCGTGTTTAACCGCTATTTCTTTGGCGTTTTCGCCTGTTGCTAAAATACCTATTTTCATTTTGCAAAGCTTCCTTTTATAAATAATGTTGCGGCAATAATACAGAATAATGCCGATGCTAAAAATGCCGCTCCAGGTAAATAAATATAAGCATCAGCGCGTGAAAAATAGCCAAATATTTGGGTCATCATTAACGGTGAAGAAAAAGCGACTATGCTTATAAGACTGGTAATAGAGCCCTGCAGCTCACCTTGGGCGTTGTCTGGCACTTGTTTCGATAAGATTGTCCGCACTCCAATACCCGCCAAGCCGCCAAATGCCATAAAAGGCATAAACGCATATAAAACCCATGCTTGGTCAATAAAACTAAGGGCAATAAAGGTTAGAATTATAAAAAACAGACCCACATAGGTGAGTTTAACATCGCCTAATTTTTTAGAAATAGGCCCGACAAGACCACCTTGCACAAGCATCATTAGCAACCCAAATACCACAAGAGAATAAGACACTTCTCTTATTGTCCAATCGAACATAAATATGGTAAAATATGTCCATGTGGCGGGGTAAACCTGCCCTGCGGCTTCGAGGAAGAATATAATGCCAAGCAACACAAAAACCCCTTTATATTTCGACATTTGCACCAACGCACCAATGGGGTTTGCACGTTTAATATCAAATTCTCGGCGTTTGTCTTTATCTAAACTTTCGGGCAGTAAAAAATAGCCTACAAGAAAGGTAATGCCCAGAACAACTGCTGCCGCTTTAAACGGCAGGCGCACATCTATTTCGCCTAAAAAACCACCCATTGCAGGCCCTAAGATAAAACCAAGACCAATGGCAGCACCAAGCATACCAAAATATTTCGCCCGGTTTTCGGGTGAGCTAATATCGGTCACATAGGCATGAGCGGTGGATATAACACCGCCAGCAATACCGCCAACAATACGACCAATAACCAGCCATATTAAAGTGGGGGCATAAACCAGTAAAATATAGTCGAGCATATAGACAAATAAAGAAATGAGAATAACGGGGCGGCGACCAAATTTATCTGACAAACCACCCATAATGGGTGCGGCGAAAAACATTGCTATCGCGAAAATAAACATTAAATAACCGCCCGTAATAGCCGCGTCGCTTAAGTCTGTCGCGCCAAGTTCAATCAGCAGTTTAGGGAAAATTGGAATAATAATTCCGATACCAATAATTTCTAATAAAACTACGAATAAAATAAAATATAAATGTCTGCGGCTTTGTGTCATTATGGTCTCAAAATCAGTGCAATAAATTGTTATTATGTTGATTTATTAGCTAATGTCTATTCAATTTTTGTGATGGTTCATATGTGGGCAGTATATATTTTAAAATGTTCGGACAACAGCCTTTATACGGGCATTAGCAATAATGTTGAGCAGCGCATTGCTACGCATAATGATGCTAGAGGGGCTAAATATACTCGGGCGCGGTTGCCTGTAGCCTTGGTCTATTGCGAAAATGTTGCCAACCGTAGTGAAGCAACAAAGCGTGAGATGGCTATAAAAAGTTTAACGCGGGTTCAAAAGCTTAAACTCATTGAGGTTAACCAATGATAAAAATAAGCCAACTAAATTACACTTACCCCAATGCCAAAACCCAAACGCTTTTTGATTTAGAGTTTGAAATTTCTAAGGCTGAAATTGTTGGTTGTTTGGGGCCTTCGGGAGCTGGAAAATCTACTTTACAAAATATTCTTATTGGTATGTTAAAAAATTACCATGGGAATATTGAAATTATGGGTAAAAATTTAAACGCTTGGGGGCAGGATTTTTATCAACATATTGGGGTATCGTTCGAGCTGCCTAACCATTTTTTAAAACTTAGCGGGCGAGAAAATCTTGAACATTTTGGTGCGCTTTATGCTGGCGATAAAAACACAGCTATGGAGGTTCTTAGTTGGGTTGGGCTTAGTGATGATGCCGATAAAAAGGTGAGTGATTTTTCTAAAGGCATGAAAATTAGGCTTAATGTGGCGCGCGCGCTTATTCATAAGCCTAAAATACTATTTTTAGATGAGCCAACCTCGGGGCTTGACCCTGTTAATGCCGCGCGTATTAGAGATTTAATATTTAAGCTACGTGACCAAGGCACAACTGTGTTTATTACCACACATAACATGACATTGGCTGAGCAATTATGCGACCGTGTGGCGTTTATAACCAATGGTAAGCTACAAGCAATCGGTACGCCTGCTGCATTTAAAAAGCAATATGGGCGGCGGTTTGTGGCGGTAAAGTATCTTGATAATAACCACGCGAAAACTGTTGAGTTTCCTATGGAGGATTTAGGAGGAAATTTGGATTTCATAAATTTACTAAATTCAAACGCACAAATTGACACTATTCATAGTGAAGAAACAACATTGGAAGATGTATTTATAAAAGTTACTGGGCAGGAACTTACATTATGAAACCGCTTTTAACCGAAATAAAAACCAATATGCTCGTGCAGTTTCGCAATAAACTTTACCATGTTGGTTTTGGCATTGCGGTTTTAGTGGCGCTGATGGTGGCGCAGATTTTTAATGCCGCCGCCTTGCCAGCAGTTATGGCAGGGGTGATGATTCTAATTGTTGGTGGGTCGACCTTATTATATGTCGCCGCGATGATTTTGTTTGAACGTGATGAAGGTACAATACGAGCCACCTTGGTAACACCGTTAAGCCACACCCATTATATTGTTGCCAAAATTGTAAGTTTAACATTTCTAGCATCGGCAGAAGCGATTATTATGTTTGGCGGAGCGATGGCTATTTTGGCGTTCTATGGCGAGCCTGTAATTATTCCCAATATAGCAATTTTTATTATTGCATTATTTTCGATTTGTCTGATTTTTGTGCTTATGGGTATTATATTGGTGGTGCGTTATAAAAAAATTACCGACTTTATTATGCCGATGGCTTTGCTTATGACCTTAATGCAAATTCCTGTTTTTTATTTTGTTGGCGCAATTGATGGCTGGTGGGCATTGCTGTTTCCTGTTTCACCACCAACACTATTAATGCTGGGTGCATTTAGCCCGCTCGAAGCTTGGCAATATATATATGCCATTATTGGTATTATAATATTCAACGTCGGTTTATTCTATTGGACAACCAAGGCGTTTGAAAAACATATAGCGGGAGAAGGCTAATGTCGTTAATCGCTAAACTTATAAATAATGATAAAAGGCTGGTTTTTCGAGATAGGTTTTTGGTGTTTATGGCAATTGCTGGTTTGTTGCTGGCGGTGATTATTCGGTATTTACTTCCATGGGCAAATTTAACTCTTGCCGCTAAGGGCTATATGCCTAGTGAAACCATTGATTTTGCGTTGAGCGCGCTTTACCCAATGCTTGTTCCATTTATAGCTCTATATAATGGCGCGATGATGTCGGGCATTATGTTTGGCTTTTTAATGATAGAAGAAAAAGAAGAGCGCACACTCATAGCTTTTGGCGTAACCCCCGTGCCTTTATATTATTATACGCTTTATCGGTTTGGCACCGCGGCAATATTTAGTTTTATGATGATTGTCATTATGATGTTGATTATTAACATTGTAGCGCTTCCGTTTTGGCAATTGTTATTATTTGCTGCGGGGGCGAGTTTGTTTTCTATACTTGCCGCTTTGTTTTTGGTTTTAACAGCGCAAAATAAAGTACAGGGTTTTGCGTTTGCTAAATTTTTATCGCTCAGCGGGTGGGTAATATTGGCTGGTTGGTTTATTCCTATGCCGTGGCAATGGCTGTTGGGCATCTTTCCGCCATTTTATATTCATAAGGCTTATTGGTTGGCACTAGAAGGTGATAGCCTGTGGTGGTGGGTGCTGTTGCTTGGGGTTATTATTCAGCTTATCGCTATAGTTATTATGAATAAATACAGCCAGAATAAAATGCTAAAACCCAGTTGACCAAAATGGCACAAAATTTACATCTAAAGTCTTAAAACCTTATCCAAAGGTCTATATGTGGTGATTTCATTCTGGGACGCTTGCATCAAAAACAGACGAAAAATCGCTAAAAAACACTGGCACAGGCTTTGCAAAGCTAGTGGTATAGTCAAACCCGGCTATTAAAATAAGTAACCTAGTTTAAGGAAATATACTATGTATAAAGCCACTTTAAAAACAACCCTAATTGCTCTTGCAACTGTCGCCTCTGTTGGCACTGCATTTGCTAACAATGTTCCACAGTTTGAGTTTATTAACAATGCACAAATCAACTTAGAAGATGTATTCTCCGAAGTTCAAATCACTGTTGATGGAATTGCAGGACTTACAGATATAAGCAGCTCTGCATTGGGCAACAACTTTATCATTAGTGCTGAAAATGCTGGTCCTCTTAATGTTGACACAAGCCAAGTTAGTCGTGCCGATAACATTATTAGCCGTGTAAATTTAACCGCCGTTAGCACACCTATTGTTAAAATAGTATCTGAAGCCATTGCCAATAAAACTATTATTATTTCAAAAGGCGCTGGTGGCAATGTAATTAACAATGTGCAAACTTCAGCGGGTGCACCTCCTCCTCCTCCTCCTCCAGTTCCAACTCCTCGTCCACGCCCTGACCCATTGTCAGAAATCAACATCACTGTCGATTCTATTGACGATTTAACAATTGACTCAAGAGCTGGCGGCAACTTTGCACAATTCGTTCTTGAAGGCACTGGCAACAGCGTAACATCTGCACAAACAAATTCTGTAATGAATGTTTCAAGATTAAATATCGACGTGCTTAATATCACGAATGACCTTGATATTAATTCTAGTGCATGGGGCAACTCATTGGTTATCGTTCTTGGCGATATACCTGAAGCCAAGACTGATTAATAAAAAATATTCAGGCGATAATTACACCTGAACATTTAATAAAATAAAAGCTCAAGCCTATAGTTAGGGTTGGGCTTTTATAATTTTTTATATGAATTTTGGTTGGGAATTACGCTGGAGTTATTTTTTGCCATAACATCGCTTTTTGAACCAAAACCACTGTAACATGTTGTTTCGGAAATATTATATAGTTTTGATAGCATAGAATATACCCCACGTTCAACAACCGAGCGTACTGCCAATTGAATAGGTTCTAAGCCTTTTTCACCAATTCCGACATCGAATATTTTATTGCCACCAAAGAAAGCAAACACCCCTGCACTCACCTCAGTGCCGATAATTTGTTTTTGATAAGAAATTGAATTGACCACTTCTAGCGTTTTACTATTAACAAGGCGCAAATCTAGCCCGACATTAAGCACATATTGTTTGGCGCTAAACATAGCTTTAGGTCCAAACCTCGATGTTTGATTGGCAAAACTGTCGATACCGCCTGAACGAATATTATTGTTAAGCTCGGTAATACCGCCCGTTACAAAATAATCTGACCCTTGAATAATTCCTGCACGTATTTTACGGTATGGGTCGGCAGTGTTTTTATCGCCGAGTAATTTATTGTTGGCATATTTTAAATCTTTATCGGTAACCGATGTGTCTATACGCTCAACAAGCCCCGTGCCTGCTTTACCCAGTGCCGTCATTGCCATTAAAGCCGCACCTTGAGTTACTTTATTGCCGCCCTCAAAGTCTTTTTTCTTGGTATAATCGGCAAGGCTTGCCACTGTGAATTTTTTTGCTGGGTCGCTGTATTTTGATAAGCATTTTAATGCCGCCGAATAAGGCGTATTGTTATCTATAACGGGTGAACCGCCAATGGGGTCAGCATAGCGACCTTCGCTATTGGCCGTTGGGCTAATGCAGCCTGCCAAAATTATGCTGGATATTAATGTTGTATATTTTAGTGTGCTAAGAATGTTCATAAGTTGCCTATATTAAAAATTATCAAACCTTTATTCAAAGTCCGACAGTTCTCCGTTTAAAGTCACATCGCCAAGAGTTTGCTGATTGTTTGTTACAATGACCGTGTTAAATGTACCGCTGCTTACTAAGGTAAATTCATTGGCGGTAAGCTTAATGCCATTGCCTGCGTTTGAACCCGCACCAACAACGTTAAGCTTACCGTTAGACGTAAAGTTATAGCCACTGCCCTTACCTTTAACAAAACCACCACCATCAAAACCATTGCGAATGACTAAATTGCCATTTCTATCGCGCATTGAGTAATTGCCAACCAATATCTCACTGCCCCTTTTTTGATAACCCCAAGGCCGCTCTAATTTAGTACGCTCAATATCTAAAGAATATGCCGATGCTTCAAACGCAAAAACAATATTCCCCGATAAAATCGTCGAGACTAATAATTTTTTTAAAAATGATTTTTTATAATTTCTCATCTATTAACTCCATAAACACCCATTCAGATGGTGTAATTTTTATGGAAATATAGTTAACTGGCAGTTAATAGAGCGTTTGTAATTCAATAAAAAATTACATATAGTCTAGTTATTTAGTATATAGAACAATACTTTAGTTGTATTGTTCTATATACCTTTCCACTCATTTAGTGGTTTTGATAAAAATTTTCACCTTTATTATTAATCCCCAGCCGCAAGTAATGAGATGTTACCTCCTGCGGCGGTGGTGTTAATACATACGTGGCGTTCTAGTAGGCAATAGTCGTCCATATCATGTTCGGTAACCAACGAAACGATGCGCCCTTTGCGGTTGGCTAATGCTTTGCGTGCTTCGTGCAAATCTTCTGGTGTACTCCATAAAGCCACTGCGGCTATGCCGTTTAATATTGCAAGTGCATTGCGGGTAAGAAACCCCGAGATTGCATCTGGTTCTTGTGCA
>CAZHCZ010000081.1:0-8095 GCA_964531635.1 uncultured Hyphomicrobiales bacterium
CCCTGGCATGATGCCGATTTTACATTCACCTGGGGTAATAACACCTGGGCAATTGGGGCCAACAAGGCGGCTATTTGTGCCTGTTAATGCGCGTTTTACCTTAACCATATCCATTACGGGGATGCCTTCGGTAATACAAACAATCAGCTCTATTTCGGCATCTATTGCCTCTAAAATAGCGTCGGCTGCAAATGGTGGTGGCACATAAATAACCGAAGCGTTCGCGTCTGTTACATGGCGCGCTTCATGCACCGAGTTAAACACTGGCAAACCCAAGTGGTTTTGCCCGCCTTTACCCGGAGTTACACCGCCAACCATATTGGTGCCATATGCAATGGCTTGCTCGCTATGGAACGTGCCTTGACTGCCAGTAAAACCTTGGCAGATTAATTTTGTATTTTTACCAACGAGAACGCTCATGAATTGGCCTCCTTAACAGCTTTAACAATTTTTTGTGCAGCATCATCTAAATTATTGGCAGAGATAATAGCCATGCCGGATTTAGCCAATATATCCTTACCTTTTTCAACATTTGTACCTTCTAAGCGCACAACCAGTGGAACGGTTAAATTAAGCTCTTTTGCCGCCGCAACGACGCCTTCTGCAATAATATCACAGCGCATAATACCGCCAAAAATATTAACCAAAATGCCTTTTACATTATCATCAGAGGTAATAATTTTAAACGCTTCGGTTACTTTCTCGCGCGTTGCGCCACCACCAACATCTAAGAAATTCGCAGGCGATGAACCGTAGAGGTTGATAATATCCATAGTCGCCATTGCCAAACCAGCGCCATTGACCATGCAGCCAATTTCACCATCTAAGGCAATGTAATTTAAGTCAAATTGGGCGGCTTTAACTTCTTTGGCATCTTCTTCGGTTAAATCGCGCAACTCCATAATATCGGTTTGGCGATATAGCGCATTGCCGTCGAAGCTAATTTTAGCATCTAAGCAGACTAAGTCGCCAGCACCTGTAACCACAAGTGGGTTAATTTCAAGCATTGCCATGTCTTTTTCGACAAAGGCTTTATACAATTTTCCTGTAAGTTTTGCGGCTTGTTTAGCAGTGTTGCCACTTAAGCCAAGCGCGCCTGCTAGGCGGCGGCCATGCAAGCCCGAAATACCCGTTGCTGGGTCAACAGAAAATGATATAATTTTTTCAGGTGTTTTTTCGGCCACCGCTTCAATATCCATACCGCCTTCGGTCGAAACAACAAATGAAACACGGCTGGTTTCGCGGTCAATAAGCAATGATAAATAAAACTCATCGGCAATATCGCAACCATCTTCAATATATAAACGGTTTACTTGTTTGCCAGCAGGACCAGTTTGGTGCGTAACCAAAGTGTTGCCCAGCATTTCGCTGGCAAATTTCTTAACTTCATCGACCGATTTGGCAATGCGCACGCCGCCAAGTTCGCCAGCAGCAGCTTCTTTAAACTTACCTTTACCGCGCCCACCAGCATGAATTTGAGTTTTAACCACCCAAATTGGTCCGTCCATTTTTTTAGCGGCTGTTACAGCTTCATCGACGGTTTGAGCAGGATAGCCCTTACCAGTAACGATGCCAAATTCGCGCAGAACCGCTTTGGCTTGATATTCATGAATATTCATATTTGTTCCTTTTATTACGGAATGTTAAACTCATAAAACAACTATTTAAGGCTTGGTTCAATGTTTTGACAGGCTTCAATTAAGCTCTTAACAGCATTGACACTATTTTCAAACTCGGCTTTTTCGCTTTCGTTCAAATTAATTTCAATAATTTTTTCGATGCCATTTTTACCAATAATTGTGGGTACGCCAACGTAAATATCGGTCTGCCCATAAATGCCGTCAAGATATGCTGCACATGGCAATAGGCGGCGTTGGTCTTTAAGGTAGCTTTCTGCCATAGAAATTGCCGATGCCGCAGGGGCGTAAAATGCACTGCCAGTTTTTAACAAACCAACAATTTCAGCACCGCCATCACGGGTGCGTTGAACAATTTCATCGAGCTTGGTTTGGCTTAACCAACCCATTTTAACCACATCGTCAAGGCTAATGCCACCAACGGTCGAATAGCGGGTCGAAGGCACCATAGTATCGCCATGACCACCCAGTACAAATGCGCTCACATCTTGTACGGATACGTCTAATGCTTCGGATAAGAAATACCTAAACCGCGCACTGTCTAACACGCCAGCCATGCCAACAACTTTATTGGTTGGTAGTTTCGAGAATTTTTGCAAAGCCCATACCATAGCATCGAGCGGGTTGGTAATGCAGATAACAAACGCATTGGGCGCATATTTGGCAATGCCTGCACCAACTTGGCTCATAACTTTTAGGTTAATCGCCACCAAATCATCGCGGCTCATGCCGGGTTTGCGGGGTATACCAGCGGTTACAATAACCACGTCAGAACCTTCAATGTCTTTATAATCGGTTGTGCCTTTAAGGTCGATATTAAACCCATTAACAGGAGAGCTTTCGGCAATGTCTAATGCTTTGCCTTGTGGAATGCCATCGGCAATATCGAACATGACCACATCGCCAAGTTCTTTTAAGCCAATTAAATGTGCCAATGTGCCGCCAATTTGACCAGCCCCAATGAGTGCGATTTTTTTCCGCGCCATATAACTCTCCTTAAGAGTATGCCCATTAGCAGATAAGACCATAATCTGCTTTCGATTGGGCTTATTTATTACCTTAGCTGATAAGCCTATTTTATTAAAATTTCAAGCAATCAGAACAATTAATATTGGTTTTAGGCGGTCATTCGTAAATATTCAGATAATTTAATGTAAATTTACATTAAAAATCGCAAAATCTTTAATTATATATGTGTTGTCTATGCGCATTTGATAATTTTTTAAACAATCGCTTAAGGTGATTCGTTTGGGCTTATATAATCTTTAGAGCGCATTTCTATTAAGCGTGAAATGGTGCGGTCAAATTCGAATACGCCATCGCCTTTTAAGTATAAATTGTTAACTTCAGTTTCGGCCGAGCATATAAAATTGACCTTTTGCTCATATAAAGCGTCGATAAAAATAACAAAACGCTTGGCTTCGTTACGATATTCGGGGCTAAGCTGTGGTATATCATCCATTAAAATATTTTTATACTTACTTGCAATTGCTAAATAATCAGCCGCGCCTAGGTTTTTTGCGCAAATATCATTAAAACTAACCCTTGCAACATTTTTATGACTTTTGGCAATTTCCACCTCTCGCCCCTGAACATTAAGGTGGGTTTTTATGCCCTTGGCATTGTCGGTCAATAAACCCCAAACCTCGTCCATTTGCGTTCGTGCAGTGGCATTGTTGGGTGAAAAATAAGTTTGGTGTTCCATTAGCTTATCGAGCCGATAATCTTTGAGAGAATCGAGGTTAATAATTTCGCATTTTTCTTGTAATAAGTCGATAAAAGGGGTGAATAATTGGCGGTTAATGCCGTGTTTGTATAGGTCGGTCGGAATGCGGTTGGATGTAGCAACCACAATAACCCCAGCGGCAAATAATTTGGTGAAAAGTCGCCCTAAAATCATCGCATCGGCAATATCTGACACTTGAAACTCATCAAAACATAACAATTCGGCATCATCTGATATTTTTTTTGCGACAGGTTCGAGCGGGTCTTCATATTTATATTTATGGCGTTTCATGTTTTTACGCGCCTTGTGCATTTCGGCATGAAGTTCTTGCATAAATTCGTGAAAATGCACGCGGCGTTTGCGTTTTATATCAATATGGTCGAAAAACAAATCCATAAGCATAGATTTACCGCGCCCAACACCGCCATAAATATATAACCCTTTAAACTCGGGCAGTGGTTTTTTATAAATACCAAAATTTACCGATAATTTTTGCCAATAAGGTGTGGGTTGATTGCCCATATTAATAATATTATCGTGTAAAGTCGAAAGCTTTTGCATCACTTGAAATTGGGCGTCATCAAAATGCAATACGCCTTGTTCGATAAGTTGGTTATAAGCTTGAGTGGGCGACATGTTATTGGCTTTGTTTGGTTTGTATAAACAGACTATTCAACATGTCTTAAAAAACCGTCAATGCTGGTTGTTTAATGTATCTTTTGCTTTTTTACGGTGTTCGGGCTTAATATATTGCGATACCAAGCCAAACGCCGTCATTAAAACCGTTGCATCATCACTAAAACCTAAGCCGATAATAAAATCGGGTACAAAATCTAGCGGTAAAATGAAATAAGCCAAAGCTGCGAGTAACACACCGCGCACTTTGCGGGGGGTATTGGTGTCAAATGCGCAATAATAGGCTGCAAGAATGTCATCGCTAAACGGAATTTTACCGACATATTTTTTAAATTTAGGCCAAAATTTTACGCGAATAGTTTTATGTTTTTTATAGTTGCTCTTGGTGACTTGCAAATATTTGCCTGCCATTTCTTTGTCGACGACTTTGTTCTTTATGGGAATAAACCGCATGATTGAGTTTCCTATATGTTTTACTTAAATATATGGCTTCTGCCTATAAAAAACAAGTCGAACGTAAAAATGTGGCAAACAAAAATTCAGAATTTATTTTAACGACAAGATATTTCATCTTCGACTTTAATATCACCCGCCTGTTCAACCATAGCGTAAACCCCCATAAACATATGGTCATAGTTTGATTTTAGATGTTGGTTCAAGTTGGTGTCGCGTATCGCGGTGGTTGGGTTAACATCGACAGCGGGGCAACGGGTAATTTTTTTAAAAACTTTAAGCTTAGCGCTGCCAATGGTTAGGCTTTTGTCTAGCCAATTTAACTCTTCGAATGCAGGCAAACCGTCTATAAGCAAATTGCACCGAAAACGCACGGGGTCGATTTTTAGACCTGTATCTTGTTCAAACTGGCGCACGCTGTTAAGGTTGAGTATTGAAAGGCATTTTTGTTTAACATCGGAAAATGAATGATTGTTCGCGGTTAATATTTTAAGTGTGCCTCGTTTATCATTAGTAAAATACGCATTAAAAAACTCCTCAAGGGTTTGGCGGTCTTGTTTAAGGGTTAAATCGCCCTTTGCCAAAAGTTTACCCTCTTTGCTAATGTGAATAATATTGGCAGTGTTATTAAATTCAATGTTCAAACTGGCGGCATGTTGGTTTTTCATTAACATAATAAATTTAGTTTTGAAAAGGTGTTTGGGTTCATCTGGTTTAAAACCGCTATCGCCATTTTCAATGCTATAAAGCCTATCCCCAATAATGGTTTGACCAACGCTTAATAATGTTTGTGATAACTTATCGACACTAAAGCCTTTAATGGGGTAACGGTGAATGGCTTTAAGTGATAATTTCATAACGCCCTTTAAAATATTTTCTAAATCATTATATTAAGTTTAACAGCTATTTTAAGGAATTGAAAATGAATTTAGAAAAATATACCGATCGCGCCAAGGGTTTTATTCAAGCGGCGCAAACCATTGCGATAAGAGATGGTCATCAGAAATTTTTACCTGAACATGTTTTAAAAGCCTTACTCGATGATAAAGAAGGCTTTGCGGCTAAGCTTATCGAAAAATCTGGCGGTGATGCCAAAGCGGCGCGAATTGGCAATGAAGCTTACCTTGATAAACAGCCGAAAGTTACAGGCAGTGGGGCAGGGCAACTGTATATGGATACAAGCTTGGTTAAGTTTAATGAGAATGCCGAGAAGGTCGCGCAAAAATCGGGCGATAGCTTTGTAACGGTCGAAACATTATTGTTAGGCTTGTTATTAACGCTCGATACACCAGCAGGAAAAGCGTTAAAAGACGCCAATGTTAAGGCCGAAAACTTAAACCAAGTCATAGCCGAAATTCGCAATGGGCGCAGTGCAAATAGCGCATCTGCCGAAGAAAATTACGAAGCATTAGAAAAATATGCCCGCGACTTAACGGATGCCGCGCGTGACGGAAAACTCGACCCGGTTATTGGGCGTGATGAAGAAATAAGACGTGCCATTCAAGTTTTATCGCGCCGTACAAAAAACAACCCAATTTTAATTGGCGAACCCGGAGTGGGTAAAACTGCTATTGCCGAAGGTCTGGCGGTGCGTATTATCAATGGTGATGTGCCAGAAAGCCTTAAAACCAAACGTTTATTATCGCTCGATATGGGCGCATTAATAGCGGGTGCTAAATACCGTGGTGAATTTGAAGAACGCTTAAAAGCTGTCCTTGCCGATGTAACCGCTGCAGAAGGTGAGATTATTTTATTCATTGATGAAATGCACACTTTAGTCGGCGCAGGTAAAGCCGATGGTGCGATGGACGCTTCTAACTTGTTAAAACCCGCGTTAGCCCGTGGTGAATTGCATTGTATTGGCGCAACTACGCTTGATGAGTATCGTAAATATATCGAGAAAGATGCCGCTCTCGCACGGCGTTTTCAGCCTGTAATGATTAATGAGCCAACAGTTGCCGATACCATTTCAATTCTGCGTGGGTTAAAAGATAAGTATGAATTGCATCATGGTATTAGAATTTCCGACCGCGCTTTAGTGGCAGCGGCGACCTTGTCTAACCGCTATATATCCGATAGATTTTTACCCGACAAAGCCATTGATTTAATGGACGAAGCGGCAAGCCGTTTGCGTATGCAGGCCGAAAGCAAGCCCGAAGAGCTTGATGAACTTGACCGTAAAATTATTCAACTTAAAATCGAGCGAGAATCTTTACTTAAAGAAACTGACGAAGCTTCGGTCGATAGGTTAGACACACTTAAAAAAGAATTGGCAGATTTAGAAGACAATGCCGCTGCTTTAAACCAAAAATGGATGTTCGAAAAAGAAGGGCTAAAGAGCGTTAAGCTTATAAAAGAAGAACTTGAAAATGCACGCCTAAAATTAACCGTTGCCCAAAGAAACGGAAATTTAGAAGAAGCAAGCAAGCTCGCCTATGCTTTAATTCCATCTTTAGAGAGCAAATTAGAAGCCCTAGTTGTTGAGCAAAAAAAGCAGGAAGAAGATACTGAACGTTTGGTCGAAGAAGTGGTTACTGATGAACATATTGCTTATATCGTTTCCCGCTGGACAGGCATTCCTGTCGATAAAATGCTATCGGGCGAGCGTGATAAACTGCTTAAAATGGAAGAAGCGTTAACCAAACGGGTTATTGGGCAAAGCGATGCTGTGGTTGCAGTATCAACCGCTGTGCGCCGTGCGCGGGCAGGGCTAAACGACCCGAATAAACCGATAGGCAGCTTTTTATTCCTAGGTCCTACAGGGGTTGGCAAAACCGAACTGGTAAAATCATTAGCCGAATTTATGTTTGATGATGACAGTGCAATCTGCCGTTTAGATATGTCTGAATATATGGAAAAACATTCAGTCGCGCGGCTTATCGGTGCGCCCCCTGGCTATGTGGGTTATGAAGAAGGCGGTGCGTTAACCGAAGCGGTGCGCCGTAAACCATACCAAGTTATATTGTTCGACGAAATCGAAAAAGCTCACCCTGATGTGTTTAATATTCTATTACAAGTGCTCGATGATGGGCGGTTGACCGATGGGCAAGGGCGGGTTGTTGATTTTAAAAACTGCATTATTATTCTGACTTCTAACCTTGGCAGCGAGTTTTTGCTGAGCAATGAAAATGAAGATGCCGATTTAATTGAAGCCAAAGTATTAGATGCTGCTCGTAATCATTTTAGACCCGAATTTATCAATCGGCTCGATGAAATGCTGGTTTTCCATCGGTTAGAAAAACAACATATGGGCGCGATTGTCGACATTCAACTCGGCCGCTTAGCGCAGTTGCTCGATGACCGCAAAATAACGCTCAATTTTAGCAATGATGCCAAAACATACCTAGCAGACATAGGCTACAACCCCGCCTATGGCGCAAGACCACTCAAACGCGCGATACAGAAATACGTACAAAACCCACTCTCAGACTTAATTTTAGCGGGTAAAATATTTGACGGTCAACAGGTGGAAGTTGAAGTAAAAGACGGTGCACTGACTTTTAGTTAAAGGTTTTGCCTAATAAACTCTGAGTTCGCGTCTGCTACATTTTTACGTTCGGCTTTGCCTCTCTTTTACCTGCGGGCGGGCGCTCTGCACCCTTGCTTTCGCTTCGCGGTCGGGCGCTTGCCCTCCTTCGTAAAA
>CAZHCZ010000082.1:0-8023 GCA_964531635.1 uncultured Hyphomicrobiales bacterium
TTGATCGAGCCAATAACCAGGGCGGAACAATGTAAATGCGACCAAGAGTAAAATGGAACTTTCCCATAATCTTGAGCGGGCTATAAAATAGCCTTGCGTTCCTGCGGCAAATAACAGCATGGCAATGGTTGCGGTAAAGAATACAAATATGCCCTCCATTACGGTTACATCTATCAACAACAAATCGGTATTGAAGATGAACAAGAAAGGCAAAGCAACCGTACGCAAGCTATAATAGAATGCGGTAAAGCCAGTTTTAAGAGGATCAGCACCCGAGATAGCGGCTGCGGCAAACGATGCCAAGCCTACGGGCGGTGTAACGTCGGCCATTATCCCAAAGTAAAACACGAATAGATGCACTGCGATAAGCGGAACAATTAAACCATTTTGCGCGCCAATTTCGACAATAACGCCAGCCATTAGTGATGATACCACAATATAGTTAGCAGTCGTTGGTAAACCCATGCCTAAAATTAAGCTAAGGATAGCCACCATAAGCAACATAAGCATAAGGTAACCGCCCGATAAAAACTCGATAAGTTCGCCCATAACAGTATGTGCGCCCGTGAGCGAGATTGTACCAACGATAATACCAGCAGTACCCGTTGCAACGGCTATACCAATCATATTACGTGCGCCAGAAATTAGACCTTGAATTAAATCATCAAAGCCAGATTTCATTTCAGCTTTCAGAGAACCTGTTTTACGCAAAAATGCTTTGATAGGCTTTTGTGTAACCAAAATTGAAATCATTGCCATTGTTGCCCAATAGGCACTAAGACCAGGTGAGAAACGTTCAATCATTAGGCACCAAACTAGAATAATAATCGGCAACAAGAAATAAAGACCTGTTGTTACAACATTTTTCATTTCTGGTAGGCTTAATAATGGTGAATTGGGGTCATCTAGCTCTAAATCGGGCTTTTTAGCAGCTAAGGATATTAGCGCTAGGTAAGCCGCTATAGCAAGAACCACAACAGCAGGGAAAGTATACTCGCCGAAGACATCTTTTGTCCAACCTAAACCATAATAAACCGCAGCGCTCAACACGCCAAAGCCAGCAAAACCACCAATAACGCCAAGTAATTTTTGTGCAGCAGATTTAATAGGTCCCGGTTTTGGCAAACCTTTCAAATTGGCTTTTAGAGCTTCTAAATGCACAATATAGAATAGAGAAATATACGAGATAACCGCAGGTAAAACAGCATGACGAACAACTTCTAAATAAGTTATGCCAACATATTCGACCATTAGAAACGCCGCAGCACCCATAACTGGGGGCATAATTTGACCATTAACCGATGAAGCCACTTCAACCGCACCAGCACGCGCTGGGCTAAAGCCTACGCGTTTCATAAGCGGAATGGTGAATGTGCCTGTTGTAACCGTATTGGCAATTGATGAACCTGAGATAAGACCAGTCATTGCTGAAGAAAGTACAGCTGCTTTAGCAGGACCGCCACGTAAATGACCAAGACCAGCAAATGCCACTTGAATAAAGTAATTACCAGCACCGGCTTTGTCGAGCAAAGAACCAAACAAAACGAATAGGAACACCATAGAAGCAGAAACGCCTAAAGCTACACCAAATACGCCTTCAGTTTGCATCCAAAAATGCCACATGGCTTTGCCATATGATGCACCGCGCCATTGTATAACGTCAGGAACATTAGGGCTGTCGCCAAAAAACACATAAAGCAAAAAGATAGATGCCACAATAACCATGGGCATGCCTAGCGATCGATATGTGGCGACGAGTAGAATAACCAAACCAATTGATGAGACAATTAAATCCATATCAGTTGGAAGACCCGGGCGATTTGCAATGCCTTCTTTATCGAATATAAGATAAAGTGCAGCGGCGACACCAAGTGCGCCTAAAATATAATCGTATATCGGGATTGATTTTTTAGAACTAGATTTAAACAGAGGAAACGCACAAGCGGCTAAGAATAGCGCAAAAGCCAAGTGAATGGAGCGGGATTCATCTGAATTAAAGGTGAAATTTATACCTGTTAAATTTGTTAAGGTAAATGGAACGTTGGAAGCGATATAGATTTGAAATATTGACCATGTGAGGGCAACGCCTGCAATGAGCTTGCCTTCGATACCTGATGGGCTACGCGCACCTGTATCATTTTCTGCAATCATTTCATCTAAATCAATTTCTTCCGTTATATGACTGGATGGTTTGTCTGACATGAAACCCTCGTTAGTTATAGGAAAAGAATGATAAAAAAAGCCAAGACAATTATGCCTTGGCTTCTTTGGGGATATATTAGTCCATTAAGCCTAGTTCTTTATAGGCTTTAACAGCACCGTCATGTAGAGGGGCTGATAGACCACCGCTAATCATCTCTTTTGCATCTAATGTACGGAATGCAGGATGAAGCTTACGGAAAGTATCTAAGTTAGACAATGCAGCTTTTGCAACTGTGTAAACAACTTTATCTGAAACATCTGTAGATGTTACGAATGTAGCAGCAACACCAAATGTTGTTACGTCGCCATCTGTACCACGATACATGCCACCAGGAATAGTAGATGTTTTGTAATAAGAGTTTTCAGAAACAAGTTTATCAATTTCTGGGCCTGTTACATTAATAAGCTTAGCATCACATGCGGTTGTAGCTTCTTTAATAGATGCTGCAGGATGACCGATTGTGTAAATCATTGCATCAATTTTATTGTCGCAAAGAGCAGCAGCCATTTCAGAACCTTTTAGCTCAGACGCTAAAGAGAAATCTGATTTAGTCATGCCAAAAGCTTCCATAACCACTTCGGTTGTAGCACGTTGACCAGAACCCGCATTACCAATATTTACGCGTTTGCCTTTAAGTTCAGCAAAACTAGTAATACCACTATCGGCACGAACAACTAAAGTAAAGGGCTCGGTATGTACTGAGAATACTGAACGTAAACCTTCGAACTTACCAGCGTCTTTAAACTTTGATGTGCCGTTAAGGGCATGGAACTGCCAATCAGATTGGGCAACGCCAAATTCTAATTCGCCAGCACGCAATGTGTTGATGTTATAAACCGAACCGCCTGTAGATTCTGCTGAACAACGAATGCCATGGTCTTTACGTTCTTTGTTAACAAGACGGCAAATGGCGCCACCTGTTGGATAATAAACGCCTGTTACGCCGCCAGTACCAATACTAACAAACTGCTTTTCTACATGTCCGGCAGCCATAGCAAGAGATGTTACTGAAAATGCACCAACGGCAGCAATGCCAGCTAGTTTTACAATTAAATTCTTCATTAAATTATTCTCCCAAGAGTTATTGTACAGCTTAGGTTAATCAAAAATTAACAAATTGTCACTAAATATTAAGTACATAGTTATGCTTTTTAAGTATGACCTGTAATATTTTGCGCATAACCATAGTGTTGTTAAGTTTGTATTATAAGTACTCATAGGTTGGTTATTTATTAAAAAATGATGCAATTGTAAGCATAGCTTATACTTTAAAACAAATTAATAGCGCTGTTTTTTGTTCATAATTCGTACAAAATATTGTTATTGAAACACCGAATGATACGCTATGCTGTTTGAAAAGGCTGTATAATATGGGTTTTGATAGATATAAGCGGCAAATGCAGGTTATAGGCTTTGGCACTAGAGGGCAGTCAAAGCTAGATAAAGCACGTGTTCTAGTGGTTGGCGCTGGTGGTTTGGGTTCAGCTTGTTTGCCATATCTGGCGGCGGCAGGTGTTGGGCATATTTCTATTATGGATGCCGATTATATCGAATTGTCTAATTTACATCGGCAGGTTATTTATACTGAAAATGATATTGGTCAGTTAAAAGCGCAAGTTGCGGGTGATAAATTACGGCTGTTAAATGCCCAAATTGAAATAAAAGTAATTATTGATAAAATTGCCGCGCATAATACCCGTAATTTAATTAAAAATTTTGATTTAGTTGTTGATTGCACAGACAATTATAATGCAAAATATTCTATAAATGATGCATGTATTAAACTCAATATTCCTATGGTTTCGGCTTCTATTGAAGGAATGTCTGGTTATATGGGAGTTTTTGCGGGTAAAAATTCTTTGAATTATCGGTCATTGTTTAATGAGCCAGCTTTAAATGCCCTAAATTGTGCAGATAGTGGGGTGATTGGTTCTGTTTCGGGTATATTTGGGCTTATGCAAGCCAACGAGGCCATTAAATATCTAACTGGTGTTGGGCAGGTTATTAATAAGGTTGTTATATTCGATTTATATGAGTTTTCTATGCGTAAAATTGGGCTAGAACCTATATTTACATCGGAGTTTAAACCGTTTGAAATGGTAAAGCATGCTGATATTGGCAATATGCAACTATTAGATGTGCGCGAAAAAAGTGAATATGAAGCTGGGCATTATAAAGGCGCGGTTAATTGCCCATTATCGAATATATCAAGTGATTTACAATGTTTGTTAAGCTTAGAAAAAAATAAAACATGGGTGGTTTATTGCGCAAAGGGCGGGCGAGCAGAAAACGCCGCAATTCGAATGCAACGCGCTGGATATAAAAAGCTTATGCTTTTAAATGAAGGATTTGTGTAATCGCTATACACATGTTTTTAGCGGCTTTTAAAGAAAAGAATTGAAATTATGAGTGCAATGTGGTTTTACAATAGCACTTAATGTGATGTTTTATCATCAACAGTTAGGGGTGTAGCTCAGTTGGCTAGAGCACCGGTCTCCAAAACCGGGTGTCGGGGGTTCGAATCCCTCCACCCTTGCCAGTTATAAACTTCCAACATATTGGTTTAAACCTGCGTTTAGTCGGGTGCTATTGTTTTTATTTGTTAAATTAAAATATTGGTTTATACCTTTGTTTTATATACTAAAGTTTTCTTTATTTTTAAGTTTTGTTAATAATTTTGCACGGGTTTGTTGATACCATTATTGGTGTTTCAATAAACTTGGGTGAGTTATGACTTTTAATAAAATCAAAGAATTTTTAAAGGATAGTAGTGGGCAAATTTCTATTATGGCTGTATTTTTGCTTATTCCTCTAACTGTATTCATTGGCGGCGGGGTCGATCTTGCGAATAGGTTGAACAATCAAAATAAACAACAAAATGCATTGGATATGGCATTGCTGAGCGCAGTTAAAGTTGAGATAGATGAAATAAAATACCCAAGTAAGGCCGCGCAAGAAGAAATTAGAGCCGTTGTATTTATGCAAATGTTCAAGGCAAATTTTGGTGATGAAAATTTGCCAGAAATTAGCTTTGTATTTGGCGATAAAGGCATGACTGCCAATGCAAGCGATAGCGTGCAGACAACCTTTTTAAAATTAGCAAATATTGATTCTATGGATTTTAATGTTTCGGCAAGCAGCTTATACCCAAAACAGGCAACTTTTGAAATTGTATTGATATTCGACGCAACAGGAAGCATGGGCGGCATTATTAATACGGTTAAACGCAATGCGATTAACTTTACAGGTGATGTTTTAAGAAGCCTTGAGGAAAAAGGGGTTAAATTAGACAGTATTTACACTAAGGTTATTTCTTATAAGGATTATTGGGTGGATAGAGATCCAATGTTTGAGAGTAGATTTTATGAGCTGCCGAAAGAAAATAGTGCCTTTGCCGCAATTATTAACCCAATTCGTGCGAGTGGTGGCGGTGATTTGCCCGAAAGTGGTTTGGAAGCATTAAAATTTGCGATTGATTCTAAATCCCCCGCACGGAGAGTTGGAGTTGACGCTAATAAACTTATCGTTTTATGGACAGATGCAGAAGCCATTCCGTTAAAGAATGATCGTAAGGCGGCAGCCAATAATGGATTGGTTACAACGATTAGGAAAAGATGGTTGCGCTGGTATCCTTGGTATAACAGAGATACATGGCGTTACCCTAGTGGAATGCCAGAAACACTCTCTAGTTTTAAGTCTTTATGGAATAGAGATGCCAATGCCGAATTGTTGTTATTTTATGGCAATAGGGGGCGCGGGGCAAACTTTTACCCGTGGAAGCAAATGAAAGGCTGGAATAGGATTGAGCATGTTGTTAGCAACCCCAACAATATTAATTACTCGACAATGATAAATAAAATTTCAACCAAAATGTCTGAAATGACAAAAACCCGATTGACTAGATAGAACAAAAATATAGGGTTGGGAGTTGCCTCTCAACCCTATATTATTTTTAATGTTTTTTACTTATTTAATAATCTCAATAAGCTCTACTTCAAATATTAATACGCTATTGGCAGGAATTTGACCTTGAGCCGCGCCACCATAAGCCAGTTCTGAAGGCACTGTAAGCCGCCATTTATCGCCTTCGACCATAAGCTGTAATGCTTCTATCCAACCTTTAATTACACCACCGACAGGAAAGGTAATAGGCTCATTGCGCTCTACTGAGCTATCGAACACTGTACCGTTAATTAATGTGCCATGATAATGGGTTTTAACTTGGTCGCTAAGGCTTGGTTTTTCTGTGCCTTCGCCTTTGGTTATAACTTCATATTGTAAACCTGATTCTAAGGTAATAACGCCATCTTTTTTACCATTTTCGGCTAAAAATTTAACATTGTCTTCACCAGCAGATTCACTTAATTTTTTTTGTCTGGCATCGGCAAGTTCTTGTATTTTGCCAAAGGCTTCGGTTAGCTCTTCGCCTGAAAGTGGGCTATCAATGTCGTTAAACGCATCTTTAAGACCGTTGACCAGTAAATCCAAGTCGACCTCAAACAGTTCTTTTTCGGTTTTTACTTGATTGCCAATATTATGCCCAATGGCGTATGATGCTATTTCTTGGTATGTTTTCATAGTTTTTCCGTTTGGTTTATTATACATATACATAAAGCCAAAAGCTGCAATTACAACGGTTAGTGACGTTATTAGTACGGGTTTTAATAGTTTCATGGGTTTTTTCTCTAAGCTATTACTCAATATGTTGCTATAGCTAAATTATTTTTTTAGAAGAGTCAAAACTTATGACAAATATTTTAAATAGATTTGACAAAAGCTTGCTAGGCCTTGAAAGGCGAAATAGACGACGCGCTTTAGTATTGGAGCAACGCGGCGCTGGAACTCTTGATTTTTCATCGAACGATTATTTAGGTTTATCTCGCCACCCAAAATTATTAACAGCGGTTGGTAATGCGGTTAATAATGGCATGGCTGTCGGGGCAGGTGGCTCGCGCCTATTGCGCGGCAACCATAATGAGCATGAGCAATTAGAAAAACAAGCGGCTTTGTTGTTTGGCGCGCAAAAAGCATTGTATTTTGCCAATGGGTTTATGGCAAATTATGCTTTATTTACATGTTTGCCAAAATCGGGTGATTTAATTGTCTACGATGAATTGATACATGCTTCTATCCATGATGGTATGTTGGCGGGTAAAGCCCAAACAGTGGCAGCACGGCATAATGACAGTGTTAATTTTGAAGATGTTATTAAACGGGAACGAAAAGCGGGCAATAAAGGACAGTTATGGATTGCAATAGAATCGGTTTATTCTATGGATGGTGATATTGCCCCACTGGTTGAACTTGTCGATATAGCCAATCGTTATAATGCGTTTTTGGTGGTTGACGAGGCGCACGCTACAGGCGTTTGGGGCGAGGGTGGCAAAGGGCTTGCGTTTGAATGGGAGGGTGCGGAGAATATAATTACCATGCACACATGTGGCAAGGCGCTTGGTGCATCGGGGGCGTTTATATGTGCGCCTATGGTAATATGTGATTATATGGTCAACTTTTCTCGGCCGTTTATTTATTCAACTGCGCCATCGCCATTAACCGCATATACGGTTAGTGTTGCATTGCAACTTATGCAAACCGAAGTGGGTTTGCGGAAAAAGTTACATACAAATGTTGCTTTGGCGCAAAAATTGTTTATGGAAATGGGGCTTGAAGTTTCGCCAACCCAAATTTTACCAACTATTATTGGTGACGCAAAGCAAACTATGTATATTGCGGGCTTGTTGCAAAATAAAGGTTATGATATTAGGGGCGTACGCCCGCCAACTGTGCCCGATGGCAGCTCACGCTTACGGATTACAATTA
>CAZHCZ010000083.1:0-7882 GCA_964531635.1 uncultured Hyphomicrobiales bacterium
ATAGTTTAAGAATGGTTACAGCGGTATACACTTTTGTAATACTTGCAATTCTGGATAAATCAGCAGCATCTAGCGCTATATTCTTTTCATAATCTTTAAAACCTTGCGCTTTCACCCAAACACCTTCAGGCGAAGCAATGGCAATGGTTGTTCCGATGGAGCCGGCATTGGCGTACATATCAAGAATTTCTTGATACTTGGCATTTTGAGAATGATTAGGAGTATTTTCATATGCCTTAGATGTATCCAAGCTTTGGGCATTAGATATTTGAGGAAAGGAAGTCATTGTTACTATTGCTAGTATTTTTATAAAAGGACGCATTATTATTTTTACTTTCTAGATGTGTTAATGGTTGTGTCACGCTTTTGTGATGTGACATGTTCTATTTAAGAGTGTTTTATTCAAAATCAAGGAACTTCCCAAAATAATGAAAATTTTTTACTCCTTGGACTATTAAAACCCTTGAACTGAACTTAGCACTTCTATAAATGTGTGGAACTTTTTGACGGTCATTATGGTAACGCTACCGATATTGTGCCAGAGTTTGTAAGCAAGCTCTTAAATACAGGCAGACAAATTCATTTTTACTTATTATGCATACCTTCTACAAGTGTATTGTTTGACATGATATGCATATCTGTCAGTGCGCGGTCGTCATTTTCCATTCGCCAGCTTAATAATTTACTGGCATATTTGGTCATTATTTTTTGAAAATTTGGGTCATTGGCGAGGTTGTTAAATTCGTCTGGGTCGTTTTTCAAATCAAACAATAAGGGGGGTAGGGTGGTGAAATGTACATATTTATAATGTTCATCGCGGATGATATTAACCATACATTGGTTCATTTTCAGCCCCAATGGTGGTGCGCCAATACCGTCATATGGTGCGCGCATATCAAACTCCATATGGGCTTCTTTTCGCCACTCATTTTGTTGAATATTTCGCCCAAACCCCAACAGTGAAGAACCGTCACATTGATGAGGTATATCGGCGCCTATATATTCAAGCATGGTTGGCATTAAATCGACAGATTCAGTAAAGGCTTTAACAATATTGCCTCGGGTTGAATTGGCGGCAGTTGAAGGGTCGCGAATAATTAATGGCAAATGAAATGTTTCTTCAAAATAAGTATATTTTGAATGCGCGAAATGATCACCCATATTCTCACCATGGTCGGAGGTAAATATAATCAGCGTATCGTCATAAATATTTGCTTGTTTAAGATGGTCTATCAGCCTGCCAAATTGAGCATCAACTTCGGCCATCATACCATAATAAGTGGCTCTAATTTGTTGCAACTCTTGGTCAGGCAATTCTTTTCTATCACAGGTTTCGGGTCTAGTGGTGAAACCTGCTGCCGCTGATTTATGGGTTAGATAATATTCCAACCATGGGTGTTGTTTTGCTTCTTCTTGCCATGTGGCACGCTGTACAGGCAATGGCATATCCTCGGCTTTAAACATAGTATTATAAGGCTCTGGCGCAACAAATGGTGGGTGCGGAGATAAAAAAGAAACATGTGCAAACCACGGCTTTTGCTGGTCTTTTATATAATTGATGGTTTCCCCAACCAAAAATGCGGCAGGGCTATGTTCGGCTTTAAAAATTGTTGGCGCGTAAGTTTGACCTTTATTCTCCGCGCCTTGATAATTTTCTTGTTGCGAAAAAACATGCTTGCCAGTTGTAGAAAAATCATAACCTTTGGCTTTTAAATATTTGAGCCACAGAACACGTTTGCTGTTTAAATGGCAAACGGCATCTAAGCCCGGCAATACGGCTTCATAATCATCGGTAATTTTTTGGTTGCGCGGGTCAAGCCCTGTATCGGTATAACCGAATAATGCGGGGTTATAGCCAGCTTTGCGCGCTTCTAACGCGACATTTGTATGGCGGCTATCGAGTGGTGTTCCATTGAGTAAAGAACGGTGATTGTGCAAATACATGCCCGTATATAGGCTAACCCGCGCGGGTCCGCAGGGCGTGGCTTGTCCGTAATGATGTTTAAAGGCAATGCCATCTGCCGCCAAAGCGTCTAGATTTGGAGTTTTAACAATTGGGTGACCTGTTGCACCGAGGCATTCCCCGCGCCATTGATCGGTGGTAATAAAAAGAATGTTCATATCATTCCCCTTGTTTTCTTAGCTGTTTTTGAGGGTAGAATGGCTGTCGCAGCAGTCATTGCCATGAGCGTTGATTTTAATTTGATTGACTTATTCTCTCTATTTATTTTAATGAATAATCTGGCTATAATCAAAGGCGGTTTCTTACCACAGTTGAATAATATAGACATCTTGCAACAAACGTCCAATACAATTATTAGAAATTAGTATGCAAAAATTGCATTGTATAAATTAATAATAATGAAATGACAAAACATCTTGTGATTTTATGGCTTGCCAAAACTTATCTAGCCTTGGTTCATGATGTTTGGGGTTTCGGTAAATTTTAATGTCGACAATAATATCGGTTTTCTGCTTAGCAGCGCGCACCAACTCACCAGATGCCAGCTCTTCTGAAACCATTGCATAGGGTATCCATGCCACACCAAAACCTTCTAACACCATAGACTTTAATGCTGTCGCTATGTTGGTTTCATAGACTGTTTTAAATTCTATATTCGAATAATATTTTTTAATATGCTCGCGCACTGGCCAGATTGAAATTTCAGTTCTGGTGCAAAGATAAGGAACAGTCTGATTGGAATTATCGGGCAACCACCATGTGGGTTTTCCATCACTGTCGGGCTTTACCACTGGAACAAGCGCTTCTTCGGCAAGTTTTAGAGAAGATACAATTCTATCTTTATCCACAAAAAATGTTTCTGGCGCTTCATAGCACACAAAAAAATCGACATCATTTTTATCGAGTGCGTTTAAATAACCTGCCAAATCGCCAAAGCCTGTATTGACGTAAAACTGGTCGGCAGAGATAATCGGCTGCAACTGTTTTAACCATGTGGGCATGAAGGACTGCGCCAAGGTGTTAAGCGTTGCAAAGCGTATTTGAGCCGCTTCATCTTTTGATTTTTGCGATATTTTTTCACGCACTATATAGGATAAACGCACCAATTCTTGCGCTAACGGAATAAAGGTTTCGCCTGCCTTGGTTAACTGAGTTGGGCGAGAATTTCTGTCAAATAAAGGTTCTTGCACCCAAGTTTCTAACGACTGAATACGGCGGCTAAACGCAGGCTGCGAGATGTTTCGTTGCGTGGCAGCACTATGAAAATTTTGCGTGGTGTACAAAGCCAAAAAATCTTCTACCCACTTGAGCTCCATAGTGCATACCTACTTTTAAAGTTTTCTGTGTAGCCAAAAATTATAATAATTTTTTTACTATACTAGGTTAACTTTAAATTGCTACATATTTGTTTGCCCTTGTTTTATGGCGTAAACAAGCTGCCTGTTGTTGTTGCAAAAAATGCTTCTAATGGAATATCTTCTTGCTTTAAAAAACCTTTATTGGCCAATTTACCATCGCGCACCATTTCGATAATTGCAACCACTGAACCTGAGGTTGTCCAAGCGATTGCGGTTTGTTGCCCGCCAGCAATTTCAATAGGGCGGTAGCTATGCACAAATTCCTTACGCTCTAATTGCCCATTTATTTCACCTTCTGTTGAAATGTGAATATAGACCACATCGTCTTTAACTGGTGGTTTGGCACGGGTGAGGATTTCGCCTGCAATATCGCGGTGTTCACGCATCAGCATTTCATGGAAGAAAAAATTCATCATTTTCATGTGACCTGGGTAACGCATGGTTTTATAATCGATATTAGCAACCTTACCAAGATAGGTTTCGCACATAGTACCCAGCCCGCCAGATGTGGTGAACGCCTCTAGCTTTACACCATCGACATAAATTATCTCATGCCATTCCATTGATGAAACTTGTTTGATTACACCCCCTTCAATCACTTCGCAGTCGTTAAGATATTCATTAACCACGCCTTCTGGCGACCAATTAAAGGCATAGCCCAATAAACCTGTTGGGTTTTGCGGCAAAGCACCCACACGCAAACGAATGGCGCGGCATTTATCGAATTTTGAAATTTGCTCGGCGCCTACAATTCCGACAAACCCCGGGGCAAGCCCGCATTGTGGAGCCATTAAACCTTGTGAAGTCTTACTCAACTCGATGATGGCTTTGGTGGTTGGAATGTCTTCGGTAAGGTCGAAATAATGAATGCCTGCTTTGTGTGCTGTCTTTGCCACCAAAATATTCATATGATAGGGAAGGCAGGACAAAACAGCATCTACTTGAGCAAGCTCAGCCGTTAGATGTTCGGGCGAAGTTAAGTCTATATGTTTTATTGCATAAGGCACATGTTCAGCTGGTGAGTTAAGGTCATAGCCTGTTACATTAAAGCCCGATTCGTGCAGCAATTTAGCCGCCAGATTGCCGATTTTTCCAAGCCCCAATACTGCGATATTTGTAAATGTCATAAAAAATATCCTAACTTATTTAATTTCAAACTTTATGCCTTGCGCCAAGGGCAATTCACGTGAATAATTAATGGTGTTGGTTTGGCGTCGCATATAGCCTTTCCAAGAATCTGAACCCGACTCTCGCCCACCGCCTGTTTCTTTTTCGCCACCGAACGCACCGCCAATTTCTGCGCCTGAGGGCCCAATATTAACATTGGCTATACCGCAGTCAGAACCCAATGCCGAAAGGAAATATTCTGTTTCACGCACATCGGTTGAAAAAATACATGATGATAAGCCTTGTGGGACATCGTTCTGGATTGCTATTGCCTCATCAAGATTGGTGTATTTCATCACATAGAGAATGGGTGCAAATGTTTCGTGTTTAACGATAGAGTTTTGGTGAGGCATTTCAACAATTGCTGGGTGGACATAATAAGCATCGGGGAATTTGTTTTCAAGCGCACGCTTTCCCCCGTGAATTTGACCACCATTTGATTTTGCCGTTGTTAGTGCGTGTTGCATATTTTCAAATGCTTGATTGTCAATCAATGGACCAACCAAAATACCATCGGTTAACGGGTTGCCTATCGCCAAGCCATCATAGGCTTTTTTCAACCGTGGAATAAGTTCATCATAAATGTCTTCGTGGACAATAAGACGGCGCAACGATGTGCAGCGTTGCCCAGCAGTGCCAACAGCCGAGAAAACAATGGCTCTTAATGCCATTTCCAAATCGGCTGATGGCGCAACAATCATCGCATTATTGCCGCCAAGCTCAAGAATGGAGCGCCCAAACCGTTCCGCCAACTTTAAACCAACCGCGCGACCCATTTTGGTCGAGCCTGTGGCAGAAACAACCGCAACATCGCGGCTGGTTGTTAAAATTTCACCTGCATCACGTTCGCCAATGATGGTTTGAATTAAACCTTTTGGTGCATCGCCAAATTTTTCTAATGCCCGCTCGCAAATTTTTTGCGTTGCCAGAGCGGTCAGAGGTGTTTTTTCTGACGGTTTCCAGATGACTGGATTTCCGCAAACAAGCGCCAATGCGGCATTCCAACACCATGGTGCAACGGGAAAATTGAAAGCGGTAATAATGCCGCACACGCCCATCGGATGCCAAGTTTCGCGCATTGTGTGACCACGCCGTTCTGACGCTATTGTTAAACCATAAAGTTGGCGCGAAAGACCAACAGCAAAATCGCAAATATCTATCATTTCTTGTACTTCGCCCAAGCCTTCTTGCAATATTTTTCCACATTCAAGTGAAACAAGTTGACCAAGATTGTTTTTTTCTGCGCGCAATTCCTCACCAATTAAGCGCACCAACTCTCCGCGTCTGGGCGCTGGCACACTGCGCCACGCTTTAAAAGCGTCTGTACCTTGTTTTATTATGGCGTGAATATCGTCTGAACTGTGGGTTTTTAAGTGGGCAAGTTGGCTGCCGTCCATTGGGGTTTTAACCACCAATGTTCCGTTAGAAATATCGGATATACTAAACCCTGCGGCTTGAAGAATTTTTTTGGCTGTCATGAATTTGGCGCTCCTTGGTTTGTTTAAAGTTGGATATTAGCCAAGTTTGACTGTCATAACAACTGGCTAATATTGCTATAATATTGGTAATAATACTAAATTTAACTATAAATAATGTTAAAATGCCTATATAATGATGTTTATGGATATTTCTGACAAAGACCAACAAATGATTTCTCTGCTGCAAGAAAATGCACGTTTGCCTGTTTCGGAGATTGCGCGGCGATTATCAGTTTCGAGAACTGCTGCTCAAATGCGGCTAGAAAAACTTGAGCGAAACGGTATTATTGATGGATATTCGGTTCGGCTGTCCGAAAAATTTTTAAAAGGGCAGGTTCGGGCTTTGGTGATGATAAAATCTCCGCCAAGGGAACGACATGCAACTGAAAAGGCATTGTCGGAATTTCAACAGCTAACCTCGCTCTATTCAATCAGCGGGGCGTTTGACCAGTTGGCTTTTATTGCCAGCCAATCTATAGAAGAATTGGACAAAACTATTGATGAAATCGGCAGGCTCGATGGCATTGATGACACGATGTCTTTAATAATTTTATCGACAAAAATTGACCGATAAGCACCGCAACATCTCGGCCTTTTCTATAATTTCGGCTTCCACTCGCACTCGCTGAAATGTTGGTGGTTCTTGGTGGTAAACGCAAACTTAATAATTTTTTAAAATCAATAACGACGTTCGACCATCATTTCTTTTATGGCGGCGATGGCTTTGGCGGGGCTTAGACCTTTGGGGCAGGCTTTGGCGCAGTTCATAATTGTATGACAACGGTATAGCCTAAACGGGTCTTCTAGTGCGTCTAAGCGCTCACCTGTGGCTTCATCGCGGCTGTCTATTAACCAACGGTATGATTGAAGCAAGACTGCAGGGCCTAAATAGCGGTCGCCATTCCACCAATATGATGGGCAAGAAGTGGCACAACAGGCGCATAGGATACACTCGTAAAGACCGTCTAATTTCACTCTGTCTTGCGGGCTTTGCAGCCATTCTTTTTCGGGCTCGACACTTGTGGTAATAAGCCATGGTTCGATGGAGGCATGTTGGGCGTAGAAATTGGTTAAATCGGGCACAAGGTCTTTTATGACTTGCAAATGCGGCAGTGGGTAGATTTTGACATCGCCTGATATTTCAGCAATAGCCTTGGTGCATGCCAGCGTATTTGAACCGTCGATATTCATCGCACATGAGCCACAAATGCCTTCGCGGCATGAGCGTCTAAAGGTGAGTGTTGGGTCAATATCGCTTTTAATTTTTATAATTGCGTCTAGCACCATAGGACCGCATGTGTCCATATCGACTTGGTAACTGTCGAGGCTTGGGTTTTTATCATCATCGGGGTTCCAACGATAGACTTTAAAAGTTTTTAAGTTTGATGAGCCGCTATTATCAGCCCAATCAATGCCGTCGGTAACTCTTGAGTTTTTTGGCAGAGCAAGTTCAACCATGTTTTTTATCCTCTGGGCTTAATATACGCGTTTTTTAGGTTTGATATAATCAATTTCATCGGTCATGGTGAAATCATGCACGGGGCGGTAAGAAATTTTTATTTTTTTCTTATCCATATCGGCTTTTGCCAATGTATGTTTCATCCATGTTTTATCATTTCTGTCGGGGAAATCTTCCCTTGCATGTCCGCCGCGGCTTTCTTTGCGGTTTTCGGCACAAGTCATGGTTACAACGGCTTGGCTAATCAGATTGTCAAATTCCAAACATTCTAACAAATCACTATTCCATATTAGGCTTTTATCGGTAACAGCAATATCATCGGAATCTTTCCAAACCTCGTTAATAAGTGCCACCCCTTCTTTTAAAATATCGCCATCTCTAAACACCGCACAGTTGGACTGCATAACTTTTTGCATTCTTAAACGCATATCGGCGGTGGTTTGTGTGCCTTTTTTAT
>CAZHCZ010000084.1:0-7495 GCA_964531635.1 uncultured Hyphomicrobiales bacterium
AATTTATTGTATTGGGCATACTTCAAATGAAAGCATTAAATCCCTTTGGTTTGTTTATGGTAGTATTTATGCTGCAAAACACGAGACGTATCAACTAATTAAAAACACTATATCCCGTGGTATAAAAACTATTCCAAATGTGACGTTCGCAGAAACTCAAGAATTGGGACGGGTTAACCGTGTTGACCCATTAGGAATAACAAATTTAAGAATACGGGGTATGTGGCAAATTCAAAACCCACGAAAAGTTTTTAATTATTTGCACACGGCAGCAGAAAATAAATTTGAGTTAGTGTGTATTATTCCACTTAGTAAGTATAAAAGTTTCCCTAATAATTCTCAGCAAAAAATAGATAAATTAGGTGTTGAGGGATTTAGTCTAACTGAAGTTAAAGTAAAAGATCCGAACAATCCAGCAATGTTGATTGATTGTATGTTAGTAAAATTCTGTATTTGATGATATGTTCTAGCCTATTTTTCCCATTCTTCGCGGAGGTCTAGGTTTAGTTCTTTGGCGAATTTGTTTTTGAATTGGTTGTTGTGTTTATTGTCTATCATTATATTTAGGGTTATTGTGCCATCTTCTTGATCAGTGCGTTGTTTCACTTGGGAATAACGGTATACCCATGCTAGATCTGCACCACGTGAAGGGTCTAGGGTGAGTTGATGGAAATAATGGTCTTTTTGTAGGACTGCTTCTATATGTTTTGACAGTTCGAACAAACCTATTGATTTTGTAGCTGAAATTGGGATTATATCGCGTTCACTGGCGGCTAAGTTTTTTATGTTTTCTTGAGCTTCGGGTGACAGTAAGTCGAGTTTATTCCAAACGCGGATAATTGGGATTGGGTATTCATCGCCTACGCCTAATCCGCTTAGTATTTCGTTGACATCTAGCTCTTGGGCTTTGTGGTCAGCTGAGGCTATATCTTCTACATGTAGAATTAAATCGGCCTCTAGCACTTCCTCTAATGTAGCGCGAAATGCGGCTACCAATTCATGTGGTAGGTTGGAGATAAAACCAACTGTGTCGGACATGATTATAGTTAAATCTGTTGGCAGTTCGACTTGGCGCATTGTTGGATCTAATGTGGCGAACAGCATGTCTTTTACCATAACATTTGCGCCTGATAAGGTATTGAATAGGCTCGATTTGCCTGCATTGGTATAGCCGACCAATGCCACAATTGGATATGGAATTTTTTTGCGGGCTGCACGGTGAAGACCACGGGTGCGTTTAACTTGTGCCAGTTGTTTTTCAATTTTTGAAATTCGGATTTGGATGGCACGTTTATCGGACTCGATTTGGGTTTCACCCGGCCCGCCGACAAAACCTGTACCGCCACGTTGGCGTTCTAAATGCGTCCAACTGCGGACTAACCTGCCTCTTTGGTAGTTTAAGTTGGCTAAGGTTACTTGTAGGTTGCCCTCTTTGGTTTGCGCGCGTGCGCCGAAAATTTCTAATATTAAACCTGTTCGGTCTAACACTTTTACGCCCCAAGCTTGCTCGAGGTTTCTTTGTTGTACGGGGGTTAGAACAGTATTAATGACCACCAATTGGGCTTGGTGAGATGCCAGCATTTCTCCCAATTCAGCTATTTTGCCTTTGCCAAACATGGTTGCTGGGGTGAATTTATTAACCCGAATTATAGCTGTTGCTATTATTTTAAGCTCGATGGCTTCGGCAAGACCCACTGCTTCTTCCAGTTGGCTGTCTAGACTTCGGATATCTGTATGCTCGGATTGTCCCGTAATTTTAACCGACCTTACCTTTGAAAAGTCGGGTTGCATTACAAAACAAAAATCGCCCGCAGAGGTTTCGATATCGTGAATATTGACATCAGCATCTAGCCGTTTAAGCTGGTTTTCTAGGGTGTTTTTAGTTGGCTCTGTTGATGTCATTTATTTGTTTAATTTTCCTGCTCGTTTTCAGCATCGTATAATTGAATTGGGGTTGTTGGCATAATGGTTGATATTGCATGTTTATAGACCAATTGTGAGTGACCATCACGGCGCAATAAAACGCTAAAATTATCGAACCAAGTGACTATACCTTGCAACTTTACCCCGTTTACCAAAAACACAGTTACGGGGTTTTTTTCTTTGCGGACATTGTTTAAAAATACGTCCTGTAAATTGTTTGAGCGTTCCGAAGCCATAATCTTCCCTATTTTGACTGGTCACATTTTTAAGAGTTGATATTGTAACAGCAACTCTTGCCAGTTGAGCATATAAACAAAGCCTATGTGATTGCAAGTACAAACCCGTAATAATGTATAAATTATTTAGTTATCACCTACCTGTTTTTCCAATATGCAAAATTTGCTAAGCCAAGCACCGAGATAACTTCTAGACGACCCAAAATCATACCTGCTGATAAATACAATTGTAGGCTTGTTTCGAGTTGTGAAAAAGGTATGACATCTTGACCTTTTGCCAACATAAAATCGGCCAATAAACCTATATTAGAAACCGCACCTATGGCGTTTAATAGGCTGGTGGTTAAATTGTAGTTATAACTGGCAATGATTACCGATAAAACCACGATTAGAAATATATAGGCTATAAAAAATGTCCAAATTAAGCGCATGAATTTTACATCGAGCCTTATGCTTAAAAACCGATTGGACAAAACACTATTGGGGAAGGCAAGTTGATTAATTTCGGTCTTTGTGTGTTTTAACAATATAACAAGTCGAAACAGTTTAATGCCGCCTGCTGTGGTGAATGATGCGCCACCAATGAAGGCTAAAAAATAATAAAAATTTATCGGCTGCCAGTCGGTATTATAAATTAGGCCTGTTGTCGATAATATAGACACAGCATCAAACAGCGCATAAAAGTAATATCCGAGTGAGGTTAAAAAATCTGTTTGCTTATTAAAGTGCGTATATATTGACACAATAAGAGCAAAAAATACGCAAATGATTATAAAAAGTTTGAGTTCAACATTAAAACTTAGCCGTGTTTTTGCATGGATAAATTGCCTGAAAAATACAATAATAAGCCCTGCCCCAGTAAACATGGTTAGCATGATAATAAAAGCCGTGTAGGGTGTATCATAATACCCGAAACCAACTTTATTGATGTTATAGCCCGTTGTTGAAAGGGTCGATAAAATTAAATTTAGTGCATCTAAGCCTTTTGCGCCTGCAAACATAAGTGCGACTGTAAATACAAAGGTGACAATAAGATATATGCCACCAACCATAGAAATTATGGATATAAAATTATTACTTTTATTAGAGTTTGAGCCTAAGAATTTTGAACTTTTATCTTGCAAGCCGCCGACACCAAATGGCGCTAATACTAAAATGACCATAATAATGGTAAATAAACCACCGCTCCAAGCCAGTAAATTACGCCATAAAAACAAGATGCTGGGCAATTGTTGAGTATCGTTAACAACCGTTGCCCCTGTGGTTGTTAACGCCGAAACCGCTTCGATATAAGACATAGCGAATGAGTTTAAAAATGAATAAAAAGGTATTGCTGCAAAAATTGGAATAATGACCCAAAAATATAGCAATAATAAAATAGAATCCAACCGCCCGAGGGCTTCGAACTTGCCTCTTGTTGCTATAATAAGTGTAGTTCCACAAAATATAGAGAGTATACTGGCGGCTAAAAAAGCAAAAACTGATGATTGATCATTTGCTAAAGTCGCAAAAAATATGAAAAATATTTGTGCAATACCCACCGCGATAATGCCAACACCCAAATAATATAAACTGCCATTTTTATTCATTGCATAATTGCCTAAGGTCAGAACCTATTAGAAAAAATCTATACTCACTCTAAACAGTAGCTCTACTTGCTTAACTGCACTGGCAATAGCAAACATTACCACCTTATCGCCTGCTTGAATTACCAAATCGCCATTGGGCATAATAACATTATCACTCCTTACAATCGCGCCAATTCTAACGCCTTCGGGCAGCTCGACATCTCTGAGTGGTTTGTTAATTAATGGCGATGTTTTTAGGGCTTCGGCTTCGATAATTTCGGCATCACCATTTAGAATAGAATGCACGCCACGAATACGCCCACGCCGTACATATTGTAATATCCGCGAAACTGTGGTCGATCTTGGGTTTATATAGGCATCTATACCCAATGCTGGAATAAGCGAGGTGTATTTATCGGAACTTAACAAACATGCGGTCGTTCCTGCACCTTCTTTTTTTGCCATAACAGATGCCAACATATTCACTTGGTCGTTATTGGTTAAAGATACAAATGTACCAGCGTGCATAACTCCTGCTTCGCGTAAAATTTCGCTATCGAGCGCACTGCCATTAAGTACGAGGCTGTTATTCAGTTCATCGGCAATAAATTCAGCACGTTTGGCATTATTTTCGATAATTTTTACTTTTACGCCACGGTCTAAGCTTTCTAACCGTTTTGCGACATAAAGACCAATATTGCCACCGCCTGCAATAATAACATGCCGTGTTTGCTCGGCATTTTTACCAAATATACCCAAAAGGCGCAGAACTTGATTAAAATCGGCTATTAGGTAAACATTATCGCCTTCTATTAATGTTTCTTGAGAATGTGCAACTATAAGCTTGCCTTGGCGCTCAATGGCTACAATTACTGTAGAAAGGTCGGGGAATAATTCGGTGAGTTGTTTAATGGGTGTGTCTAATATTGGGCAATTTTCATCGCATTGAATACCCACTAGTGCCACTTTATCGTTAACAAAGCCAACCATTTCAAACGCACCTGGTAGTGCCAAGCGGGTAACGACCGTTTCGCCGACTTCGATTTCGGGCGAGATGATGACATCTATTGGAGAATGGTCGCGCGAGAATAAGTCGCCCCATTGTTTGTCTAAATAAGCTTGCGAGCGAATGCGGGCTACTTTTGTTGGTACATCAAAAATACTGTGGGCAACTTGGCACGCTGCCATATTGACTTCGTCATATAAGGTTACACCAATAATCATATCGGCACTATCGCAACCTGCTTGTTTTAAAATTTCGGGGTGCGCGCCATGCCCAACGACCGTTTGCACATCTAATTGGTCGGACAATGCTTTTACAAGGTCGGGGTTACGGTCGATTACCGTAACATCATTTTGCTCACGCGATAATATTTCGGCAATTCCAAAACCAACTTGCCCTGCACCACAAATGATAATTTTCATATCAAGCCTTAAATGTTTTTGTCGTTACCCTATATTATATAATGATTGCGCAAATGAAAAGATATAAATCATCATCATAAATATGACTAATTTACAACACATAAGTAAATGGGGCAATTATGCTGTTGCAAAAATGTTACAGTTGGGTAATGTAAAGACTTATTGAATAGGAAATACTGCTAAATGAGCCAAGCCACCAATTATACAGACATTGGAATAAAAACCAACCGCTATAAGTATGTTGGTTTTACGCTTTTGTCGCTTATTTGCATTTTGGCGATGTTTAGCTTGGCCATTGCCACTTATGTTATTATTACCGAGCAAACCAATATTATATTGAATGACGATACTTTAAACCTTTTGGTTATTGTTAATGCAGTGGCTATTGGCATTATTGTTTTGCTGATAATATTACAATTTATAAAATTATTAAACGCGAGGCGTTCTAACGTTGCGGGTGCTAATTTGCATTCACGTTTGGTTTTTTACTTTTCTATAATTTCGGCTATTCCTGCTATTTTGGTTGCGGTTTTTGCTTCTTATACCTTAAGTCAAGGGCTTGATAGTTATTTTTCGGAGCGAACAAAAAAGGTTATTGATAATTCGCTTATTGTTGCTGAGCTTTATCACGCATCACGCGCTGAAGGGGTGTGGAATAGTGCTGAGGCGATTGCCCAAGAGCTTAACCGCTTTTATCCAATTTATGTCAACTCTATGGACAACCCTTCTTTTCGCAAGCTTGTTGAAGACAATTTAGAGTTTCAGGTTATTTGGAAACAACTTGATGGCGCGTTAATTTGGGACCTTAATAACGACAATGTTGTCGCAAAATACGATAATTTTCCTGATTATGTTTTTCCTAGACCTTGGGACGCGTATATTAAAAAGCCAAAGAAGAAGGTATAGTCGAATTTTCCACCCCCGGAAAATCATTTGTTTTAATACATTTAGAGAATTTTGACCAATATTTATATGTATATCGCAATATAGACGCTGCAGTTACCCAACAATTGCTCGATGCGCATCGTTCTGTGCAGGAATATTATAGCCTTGAGAAGCAACGGGGTGAAGTTCAGGTTATATTTGCGCTTATGTATATTGGTATAGGGCTTACTTTGGTTTTGGCTGCAATTTGGATTGGCTTTCAGGTTGCAAACCAACTTATTGACCCAATACGTCGGCTTATTAACGCGGCTCATATGGTATCGGACGGGCAGTTTAAAATTGCATTGCCTGTTAATAGAAACGAAGGCGACCTTGCTGACCTTAGCCATACTTTTAACACCATGACAAAGCGACTAACATCACAAAGACAAGAGCTTATTACTGCTAATGAATCTATAGATTCACGTCGACGGTTTAATGAGGCTATGTTATCTGGTGTTTCGGCAGGAGTTATTGGTCTTGATATAGATCAAAATATCACCTTACTTAACAGAAGCGCTGAAAAAATATTAAACAAACGACAAACCCACGCGATAGGTAAAAAGTTAAGTGATATAGCTCCCGAATTGGGCAGTGTTATTGAAAACCAGTTCGAAGGCGGGTTAAGCACTTATAATGGACATGTAACACTTGATATTGATGAGAATGAGCGAACATTAAATTACTGTATTACCGAAGAAAAATCGGGCGATGATAGTCAAGGTTTTGTAATTACAATTGATGATATTACAGATTTGGTTGCTGCGCAAAGAACCTCGGCTTGGTCAGATGTTGCCCGAAGAATTGCCCACGAAATTAAAAACCCACTTACACCCATTCAGCTTTCGGCTGAGCGCATTAAACGCAAATACCGTAAAGACATTAAAGCTGATGACCTTATTTTTGACCAATGTATTGATACAATTATTCGGCAAGTTGGAGATATTGGCAGTATGGTTGATGAATTTGCATCTTTTGCCCAAACCCCCAGTGCTAAACTTGAAATGGCAAATATAAATAAATATATAAAAGAGGCGGTTTTTCTACAGAAAGTTGCAAACCCCGATTTTAATATTAATGTCGATTTGCCTAAAGAAGGTATTAAACTCAATATTGACCGCAGGTTGGTTACTCAGGTTATTACCAATATTGTTAAGAATGCTACTGAAGCTATAGATGCAGCTTTTACCAAAAAACTTTTAAAACGTGGGCAAGATAAAGGTGAAATTTCTATCTCGGTTGAGCAAGACGAAAATTATTATAAAATTTTAATATCTGACAATGGCATTGGCTTACCAAAAACAGGACGACATAAGCTTTTAGAACCTTATGTAACCACCCGAAGTAAAGGCACAGGGCTAGGCTTAGCAATTGTTACACGCATTATGGAAGAACATGGCGGAAATATTATTTTAGGCG
>CAZHCZ010000085.1:0-7327 GCA_964531635.1 uncultured Hyphomicrobiales bacterium
CCCCATCACCTCCACGACCCGCTTCATATATATTTTCTATTGCTCATTGGTCATTTTCTTAGCTACAGCCATCATCTTCAGGAGCTGCTTCAAACATATCATCTATTGCGCTTTGGTCATTCTCTTCGCTTCCACCATCATCGGCGGGAGAGTTTGAAACATCGGGAGTTTTTGGTTCATTCGTCGCAAGCGGGCGTATTTCGGCTACTGGCGCTACGGGAACAGGAGCTGGAGTTGGAGTTGAAGTTGGAGCAGATGTTTCTGGGTCAAATTCACGCCAAACATTCATACAAGACGAGCATTTAAGCTTACGCCCTTTCGCGCCTAGTTTATTAAGCCCGATGCTAAATTTTGTATCACAGTTTGGACAAGTAATTTTCATGCCACATTCATTCCATGTTATAAGCTCATTAAATAGGATAACAGTTTACTGCTTTATGGTAAATAAAATATCAACACATTTTAATGATATTAACAAGTGGTTAATATATACATGATAGCAAAGCTATAGTGTTTTTGCTTTTTATTTAATCTATAAAATAAGAATGAAGCCTATAAGACATAGGTAAACGATTATTGACGACGAGTAAATGAAAAGCAAAAACACTATATATAATTTTGCCACAAATCATCTATATAATGACCAAATCAATTGGAGATAGTGTTTGATAAAGTTTGAAAATGTTGGGTTGCGCTACGGTATTGGGCCAGAAATTCTGCGCAATGTCTCTTTTCATATCGAACCGCAGTCTTTTTATTTTGTTAGTGGGCCTAGTGGTGCGGGCAAATCTAGATTGCTTAATTTAATGTTTTTATCAATGCGCCCAACCCGTGGCTTGGTTTCGTGTTTTGGTAAAGATATATCCAGTTTAAACCGCAATGGTCTGGCGCATATACGCCGTAAAATTGGTGTCGTTTTTCAAGACTTTAGGCTGCTAGACCATTTAACAATTTACGAAAATATATCACTGCCTTTGCGGGTTCGTGGTTTCCCTGAACATACTTACCGCCAAGATGTTATTGAACTTATGCAATGGGTCGATTTAGGCGACCATATGCATTCTTACCCCAATATACTTTCGGGCGGTGAAAAACAACGCACCGCTATTGCCCGCGCGGTTATCGGGCAGCCCGACTTATTATTGGCAGATGAACCAACGGGCAATGTCGACCCTGAATTAGCAGCACGGTTGTTGCGGTTGTTTGTCGAGCTTAATAAAATGGGAACATCTATAGTTATAGCAACCCATGACCATGAATTAATGAACCAATTTCGCGCGCCACGGTTAATGCTAGAAGATGGCGAAGTCTATTTGTATAAGCAGTAGAATGAGAATTAAATATGACCAATAAACCACCAAAAGACAATAGACCTTTGTCGGAGCTTGATGACCCAAATCAAACTCACGAAAAGCGTTATGTTGTCGATGGTCAATATTTAAACCAAGGCTATTATGAAGATGACCTGCCGCCTAATGATGGATATTATCAAGAAGATAGCGAACAAGACTATGGCAATGAAGATGGCAATTACCCACCTGAATTTGTTCAGGGCAATGAATATCAAGAATACCCCGAAGAAAATACACACAGTGTCAGCGAGCAAGAGCTTGCCAATTTAACCCAAGACGATGTGCAAACCGTTGGTACTATTGCCACATTTGGCTCACAAGACACACCTAAAATATCCGCGCCTTCAAAATTATCACCCATAATCCCGCGCAATACTATTATTGGCAAAAGTATTTTATTTATTATTATCGCCATGTGTTTTTTAGCCAGTCTTGCCATTGTTTCATTGCTTTTGGTGCAATCGTCAGTCGATGGTTGGACAGCCGATATAAGCAAGCAAGCCACCGTGCAAATTATTCCTTCAGCGGAACGTAATTTAGCCGATGATGTTGAGCAAGCTCTAAAAATTATCCGCGCCACAGGCGGCATAGCCCAAGCCGAAGCGCTGACCAGAAGTGAAACCGCAAAGCTGCTCGAGCCGTGGATAGGCGACGGTATTATCGGCAAAGATATAAATAATAATGAAATTTTTATATTAGACGAACTGCCAATCCCCGCTCTTATTGCTATCGAGTTTACACCCAATCAAACTGTTGATTTAAATTTATTAGGCACTGCTTTAAAGTCCGCCATACCCAATATTAGCGTCGATGATCATAAACGCTGGCTGTCGCGTTTATCATCCATTGGCAATATATTAAAAATATCGGCGTTTGCTGTGTTGTTTTTGGTCGCAGGCATTACAGTTGCCATTATTATATTTGCCACCGATGCTGCCCTTAACAGCAATAAAAGCTCAATAGAAATTTTATTTTTAGTGGGCGCTGAGGAGGGTTTTATTACCAAAGAAGTGCGGCATCATTTTTTATGGTTAGGGTTAAAAGCAGGTGTTTTAGGCGCGGTAATTTGCATTGGTTTTATTTTATTATTGGGCTTGTTTATTAATATTATCTACGCCTCTCAATTCGAAAACCTAGCCGTTGCTCGTATTTTATTTGGTCAAATAACCTTGTCGCCTTATCAATATCTATACTTGATTTTAGTGCCTGTTTTCTCCACTCTTATTTCGGGTATAACCGTGCATCTTGAGGCTAAAAAAATTATAAACAAAATGCATTAATTGTGATACGCTATGGATTACTATATCAAGGAGTTATTTAATAATGGGCGAAAGTTTTATTTATATTGTTTATGCGGCAATGGTTTTGTTAATAATTGTCTTAGGCATTGGGCTGTGGACAATGCTTAAAGGCGGTAAAAATGTTAAATCACAAAGCATGATGCGCTGGCGGCTTGGAGTACAAGGGCTATTGGTTGTTTTAGTCATTGTTTTTGTTTTATATTTCCGAAATTAAAATGGTCAAACTCAATAAAATTTACACCAAAACAGGCGACAAAGGCACAACCAAGCTAAGCTCTGGAAAAACCGTGCCTAAGTTCGATATACGAATAAAAGCCTATGGTGAAATAGATGAACTTAACAGCCATATCGGCATGGCAATTCATATGGCAAAACACAGCCAAAAAATTACCAGCTTATTGCAAAATATTAGCCATGATTTATTCGACTTGGGTGCAGATTTATCGACCCCAATAATTGCCGATGAGCAACCCAACCAAGCCTTGCGCATTATCCCCTCACAAGTCACGCAATTAGAAAAAAGTATCGACTTTTTTAATCAAGACCTTGAACCTTTGCGTAGTTTCGTATTGCCAACAGGCACAAAGCTCGCCAGCCAATTGCATATTTGCCGCACAGTAACCCGCCGCGCCGAAACCAATATAGCCGAATTATTAAGCCAACAAAGTTCAACAACAAACCCCGAAGCTCTAAAATATATCAACCGTTTAAGCGACTTACTATTTGTCCTGAGTCGTTTCGAAAACATGTCCACAAGCGCAGGCGATACCCTATGGCAACCCGCAAAAAACAGATAATGGCAACAATTAATACTGCTTATAAACTAAGCACCCAAGCTGCAGAGTGGTTATATAATTCCCCGAAACGCGAAGTGGTGAGTTGCCTATTGAGGTCGTCCGTTAGAACGAAGCAAGCTTACGAATGTAAGCGCCCGCAGAGGCTAATATAATGGCGATACCTATAGCCGATGAAAACCCTACACCTAAGAGCTATGTCGCTTATATAACTCTGGGCATCATCGCCCTTAATGTTGCAATATTTGTTTTATTTCAAAATGGTTTATTTAATGATGTTGCTCATGCCGCCACTATAGGTTTCGGTATGATACCAAGCATCGTTTGGGGTGATAAAATTCTGCCGCCTGAAATTTTTACCGCGACATCGGGCTTTAGCATCATAAGCTATATGTTCTTACATGGCGACCTCATGCACCTTGTTGGTAACATGCTTATATTATGGGTGTTCGGCAATAATATAGAATATATTTTAGGACGGTTTAATTATATAGCCTTTTACTTATTGGGTGGCATTGCCGCCGCATTGCTCCATGCCACTATTTTAAGTGGTTCTGACACGCCATTAATTGGCGCATCTGGTGCTGTTTCAGCCATTGGCGCTGCCTACCTTCTTATTCACCCCAAAGCCCATATTTGGATATTGCTTTTCTGGCTCATTCCTATAAGAATCCCCGCATGGGCAGCTATAGGCGCATGGTTCGCCTATCAAATATATGCCAGCTTCGCCCTAACCGACCAAGCCGTCGCATGGTGGGCGCATATAGGCGGGTTTTTATTCGGCATAGCTTTCATTCTTCTATTCTTCCGCATGCACATAAGCCCAACCATCACCAAACTTATAAAATAACCAACAAATATCTTAGATATGATTGACAGATTATTTTGATAAAGTTAAGTTCAGGCAACTTGGTATGTGCGTAAAGTAAAAACAAAGTAACCGCATAACCCCTGGAGCCAACACAGTTGGTGAGCTTGCCGACTGAGGCCGTCCGTTAGGGCGCAGCAAGCTTACGAATGTAAGCGCCCGCAGGGGCTAATATAAAAGAAAGAAAAGTTATGAAAATTCTAGTTCCAGTCAAACGTGTTGTTGACTATAATATCAAAGTTCGAGTTAAAGCCGATGAAAGCAATGTCGATATTGCCAACGTAAAAATGAGCATGAATCCGTTCGATGAAATTGCACTAGAAGAAGCCATCAGAATAAAAGAAGCAGGCAAAGCCGATGAAGTTATCGCCATATCCATCGGTGTAGCGCAATGCCAAGAAACCCTGCGCACTGCCTTAGCAATGGGTGCAGACCGTGCTATTTTAGTCAAAACCGATATGTTGGTCGAACCTTTAGCCGTTGCTAAAATCCTCGCCAAGGCCACCGAAGATGTTGGTGCAGATTTGGTTATTTTAGGCAAACAAGCTATAGATGATGACAGCAACCAAACGGGTCAAATGCTCGCTGCGCTTACCAACCGCCCGCAAGGCACATTCGCCTCAAAGGTCGAAATTGATGGCGATAAAATTCTGGTTACACGTGAAATAGATGGCGGTTTAGAAACCATTTCTATTACCTCTCCTGCCATTATAACTGCCGATTTACGCCTTAACGAACCGCGTTATGCCAGCCTACCAAATATTATGAAAGCCAAGCGCAAACCATTAGAGGAAAAAGCCGCAGAAGATTATGGTGTTGACCTAACTCCGCGTCATAAAACACTATCCATCAGCGAACCTAAGGAACGCGAAGCAGGCATTATCGTTGCCGATGTCGCCGAACTGGTCAGCAAACTTAAATCTGTAGGAGCAATATAATGAGCATTTTACTTTATGTTGAACATAATGGCACAAACCTAAATGAAGCCACATTAAAAGCCGCCACTGCAGCAGGTCAATTGACTGGCAATATCCACGCATTGGTTGTCGGTTCAAACTGCCAAAGCGTTGCCGATGAAGCCGCAAAAATAACAGGCGTTAGTAAGGTTATTTTAATTGATAATGCAACCTACGCGCACCCATTAGCCGAAAACCTAACCGCACTTATTAATGGTATGATGAGCGACTATAACACATTAATTGCCGCTGCAACCACCACTGCTAAAAACTTTATGCCCTGCGTTGCCGCCTTACAAGACGTTATGCAAATTTCCGATGTTATCGAAATATTATCCGACAAAAGTTTCAAACGCCCTATCTATGCTGGCAATGCCATTCAAACGCTAGAAACAACAGACAATAAACTTGTAATTACCGTCAGAACCACCGCTTTTGCTACAGCTGAGCTTAGTGGTAGTGCCGAAGTTACAACTGGTAATGCCCTTAGTGATACCGATAATAGCGCATTTGTAAGTGCCGAATTATCCTCATCGGAACGCCCCGAGCTTTCATCTGCCAAAATTGTTATTTCAGGCGGGCGCGGCATGGGCAGTGGTGAAAATTTTGTGCTTATCGAAAAAATAGCCGACAAACTCGGTGCCGCCATTGGTGCTTCACGTGCTGCGGTCGATGCGGGCTATGTTTCTAACGATTACCAAGTCGGGCAAACTGGCAAAGTAGTCGCTCCCGACCTTTACATAGCCGTTGGCATTTCAGGCGCAATTCAGCATTTAGCAGGCATGAAAGACAGTAAAATAATCGTCGCTATAAATAAAGACGAAGATGCCCCCATTTTCCAAGTGGCAGATTATGGTCTAGTCGCCGATTTATTCGATGCCCTGCCAGAACTGGAAGCAGCACTTGACTAGTATAAAACAGGTCGCCATTATTGGTGCTGGGCAAATGGGCAATGGTATTGCCCATGTTACTGCTTTGGCGGGATATAAAGTTCTGCTTGTCGATGTTGCACAAACAGCACTCGATAAAGGCTTAACCACAATTCAAAAAAACTTAACCCGCCAAGTAAAAAAGCAAAAAATCAGCCAACAAGCAATGGATGATGCCCTAAAAAACATCAGCCAAACCACCGATTTAAAGTCACTAAACACTGCCGATTTGCTGATAGAAGCCGCAACCGAAAATTTCGACTTAAAGGTTAAAATTTTTGCCGATGCCATTCCTAACCTTAAACCAAGCTGCCTGCTCGCCACCAACACATCGAGCTTATCAATAACCAAACTCGCAGCAACAACTGACCGACCACATAATTTTATCGGTCTGCATTTTATGAACCCAGTTCCTATAATGAAATTGGTCGAAATAATAAAAGGCATAGCCACTAGCCCCGAAATGTTCAGCATTTCCAAAAATTTCGCCCAAAGTGTCGGCAAAATTGTCGCCACCTCCGAAGACTTCCCCGGCTTTATCGCCAACCGCATTCTTATGCCGATGATTAACGAAGCCATTACCACATTATACGAAGGTGTCGGCACGGTTGAAAGCATCGACACCGTTATGAAACTAGGCATGGCACACCCCATGGGACCATTACAATTGGCAGATTTTATAGGCCTAGACACATGCCTATCAATAATGAATGTCCTACACCAAGGCTTTGGCGACAGCAAATACCGCCCCTGCCCACTCTTAGTAAAATATGTCGAAGCAGGCTGGCTAGGTGTAAAGTCCAACAAAGGCTTCTACGACTATTCAACCGATGAGCCCACCCCCACGCGTTAATTAAACGTAAGGTAAAAGCTCAATAACCTATCTCCACGATAGCCCTGCCAAGATGCCTCCCTTACTGTATCCTAAAATTGGAATTGATATAACCTGCACACGCTTAGTGAAAGAAAGCTAACGCAAACATTCACCACGCGCACTGTTGGTATCGCAAAATTCTAGCGGAGAAAACAAGTCCATTTCGGCTATAGATTTGTTAACAAATTCAGGTAGATTTTCAGGGTTAAACCCTGTCCCGCGTACGGATTTTTGCACCACATAAAAATCTCTT
>CAZHCZ010000086.1:0-7265 GCA_964531635.1 uncultured Hyphomicrobiales bacterium
TCTACATCTTAGTTGGGTAATTTGGGGCTTCGCGGGTTATTGTTACGTCGTGGGTGTGGCTTTCGCGAAGGGAGGCGCTGGTGATTTGGACGAATTCGGCTTTTGCTTGGAAGTCTTTTATGTTTTTTCCGCCTACATAGCCCATTGAAGCCCGCAAGCCTCCGACCATTTGATGCAATACACTTTCGACCGAGCCTTTAAACGCCACTTGACCTTCGATGCCCTCGGGTACTAATTTATGAGTATCTGCAACTTCTTCTTGGAAATATCTATCGGCCGAGCCGCCTGCCATTGCACCAACACTGCCCATGCCACGATAGCTTTTATATGTTCTGCCTTGATATAGAAAAGTTTCGCCTGGGCTTTCGGTTGTGCCTGCAAGCATAGAGCCGACCATAACACAGGCCGCACCTGAGGCAATAGCTTTGGCAAAATCACCACTATATTTTATGCCGCCATCGGCAATAATGGTCGCACCATATTTATTGGCTTCTTCGACACAATCCATAATAGCCGTAAGCTGCGGAACGCCAACACCTGCAACAATACGCGTGGTGCAAATTGAACCTGGCCCAATACCAACCTTTACGGCATCGGCACCTGCGGCAATTAAGGCTTGAGTGGCAGAAGCAGTGGCTACATTGCCCGCAACTAATTTTACATTATTAGAAAGCTTGCGAATTTCCTCTACCGATTTTATTACCCCTGCACTGTGACCATGCGCGGTGTCGATAACCAGCATATCTACGCCTGCTTCTATTAAAGCTTTAGCATAATACAGGCCTTTTTCGCCCACAGTTGTGGCAGCTCCTACACGCAACCGCCCTAAACTGTCTTTACAAGCATTGGGGAAGTTTTTGGCTTTATCCATATCTTTTACGGTAATTAAGCCTACGCATTTATAGTCATCATCAACCACTAAAAGTTTTTCTATACGGTTTTTATGAAATAGTATTTTGGCATCATCTTGCGAAACGCCCGCTTGTACTGTAACCAAATTGTCTTTGGTCATTAGCTCGTAAATAGGTTGGTCGGGGTTGGTGGCAAAACGAACATCGCGGTTGGTTAATATGCCGACCAATTTGCCATCATCTTCGACCACTGGTAAGCCCGAAATTTTACGCGACTTCATAACCTGCATGGCTTCGGACAAACTCACTTTTGGGTGAACCGTTACAGGGTCGATAACCATGCCGCTCTCGAATTTTTTTACTTTTTCGACGTTTCGAGCTTGTTGTTCGGCTGTCATGTTGCGGTGTAAAATACCCATGCCACCATTTTGCGCCATAGAGATGGCTAACCTTGCTTCGGTAACTGTATCCATCGCTGCCGAAAGAATAGGAATTGAAAGCCCTAAGTCTTTACATAATGTTGTGCTGGTATCAACCTGCCCTGGTAAAATATCTGATGCTCCGGGTAGGAGTAAAACGTCGTCAAATGTAAGGGCTTGTTTCATTGGTCAACCTCAATCTAGTTTGGTGTGTTGACACAGATAAATAGTCCCATTCAACCCATTATGTAAAGGTTTATTTATAGAATATCACAAGTATTGTGGTTTTATTTCAACTTTTTTTCGATTATGTCTATCATTTCTTGTGGTTCAACAAAACCAGAAACAACGACAGAGCGGGTGTTATTTGTTTGGAATAATATGCTAGGGTAGCTGTTAACACCCCAACTTCTGCTCAATTCAAAATCGGCTTTTGTTTCTGCTTTAATGTCTTGGCTTTCAAAAGCAGCTATAAATTCATCGAAATTTATATTAATGTTTTTGCATAAATCGCGGTAAAACTCGTGCTGTTTTGGGTCTTCGCTCTCAACATAGAATTTTCTTTGAATTTCAGCAAAAAAAGCATAGAGTATTTCGCTGTTTTTATCGCTATCTTTAAGAAGTTCTCTAGCCGATACAACAGCACGGCAAGCGGGTTCGGTATTATAATCAAACTCTTTTTTATCGAGTAATTTATACCCAAATGGTTGGTTAGAAACTTTGGTAATATTCTGCCAGTTCGAGCGTAAGAAATTTTTAAAATTATCGTTCCACATATCCGCCCCACCATTTCGCAGGCCGCCCACTATAATTCTAAATGGTATATTTTGTTCGGCACAATATGCCTGCAGTTTTTTAAGGGCGGGGCATATAGCCCAACACCATGAACACATGGGGTCTCCGACATAAATTACTTCACTATTACGGTTATTCATAGAAATTCACCTTAATTATGTGATTATTAAAGAGTTAAAACCCACATTCCAGCCAAATTACATCATAAAATTTGTTAAATTTACGCCCGACTTGGCTTAGATGTGCAACTTGTGTAAAGCCAAATTTTTTATGTAGCCCGACCGACGCATCATTGGGCAGCGAAATAACAGCATAGGCACGTTTTACGTCTTGGTTTTGCATTTCACTTTTTAAATGTTGAGTGAGCATTTTGCCCACCCCCTGCCCTGTTGCAGATTTGTCTAAATAGACGGTAAACTCAACACTTGTATCATAGGCGGGGCGTTGTTTGAATTTACTACTATAAGCAAAGCCTAAAACTTGATTGTTTTCGGTCACAACACAAGCTTGATGGCGGGTTTTATTATCAAATTGCTGGAACCAATCTTGCATATAAGCGTCAGAATAAGGTTCTGTTTCAAAACATATATGCGTGTGTTCTATATAATAATTGTAAATTTTTTTTACCGCATTAAGGTCGGAATTTTGCATTGCTCTTAAGCTCGGCATTTTAATTCTCGCCTCTAAAACCTGTTGCAAGAACAAACATTTCGCTACTGCCTTTACGGCTGGCATTAGGCTTAACATGCCGCACCACTTTAAAATCTTTACGCAGGTCGATTAATATATCGCGTTCTGCACCACCCTGTAAAACTTTTGCCAGAAAGACACCTTCAGGGTTTAACACTTGACGGGCAAACCATAAAGCCGACTCGCACAGTCCTATAATTTTAAGATGGTCGGTTTTTTTATGACCTGTCGATGATGCCGCCATGTCAGACATAACCATATCGACTTTACCATTTGGAATAAATTTTTTAAGCTTATCCATCATGCCTTCTTCTAGAAAATCACCTTGAATTATATGGCAACCAATAATAGGCTCGACCTCTTGTAAGTCAATACCAATTAAAAGACCTTTGCCTTTTTCTATGCCAATTTTTTTGCTCGTATATTGTAGCCACCCACCGGGTGCGCACCCTAGGTCAATAACGTGCATGTCTTTCTTTAACAGCGTGTATTTTTCATCTATTTCAGACAATTTAAAAACAGCGCGGGTTCTAAAACCTTCTTTTTTAGCCTTTAAGACATAAGGGTCGTTTAGCTGGCGTTCTAGCCATAGTTTTGAAGATAAACGACGACCTTTTGCGCTTTTTACTCTGACATGCAGTTCGCGTGAGCCTTTTGATGAATTGCCTTTTTTTTGTGCCATACTGCCCTACATTTTTCTTGAATTATTATTGTGTTTAATAAAATCATTATTCATAAGATTGGTTAATATGCCTTCTCTTAAACCCCTGTCCGCAACACGAGTGCGCTCAGCGGGCCAGCATTGGTATATCGCATTAAAAATTGCACAGCCTGCCAACACTAAGTCCGCTCGTTCTGTGCCAATGCAAGGGTGTTTAGCACGGCCTTTATACTCCATATCTATCAATTCATTTGTAACTCCGACAGACAATGCGCTTTCGAGCCAAAAGCCATCTACACGGCGGCGGTCATATTGCTTTAATTTCAAATGAATACCAGCAACAGTGGTTACTGTACCTGATGCGCCAAGCAGGTGAAATTTTTCAGTTTTAACCTTTTTAGAAATTTGATGTTTTTGCTCAAATGGGTTGAGCAAAGAGGTTACATAATCCACCATGTCTTGCATAATGTTTTGGGTAACATTTACGCCGCCAAATTTTTCGGATAAGGTAACAACACCAATCGGCAAGCTTGTCCAATCTATTATTCGGTAATTGGGGTGAAATGGCGACTTTTGAGTTTGATTGTGGTGCTTTTTTGGTGAAATTTCGACCAAAATTAGCTCGGAGCTACCACCACCAATATCGAATACCAAAGCATAATTACTTTTTTCGTCTAACAATGCGGCACAGCCTGCGACTGCAAGCTTAGCTTCGGCTTTTTGTTCAATAATTTCGAGTTTTAAGCCCGTTTCAGCATGAACTCTATGAATAAATTCTGCACCATTTTCAGCACGTCGGCAGGCCTCGGTCGCAATAAGGCGAGATTTATGCACGCCTCTATATGCCATTTTTTCGCTACAGACTTTTAAGGCCTCTATAGTTCTGTCCATCGCTTCATCGGACAATTTATTGCTTGTACTTAAGCCTTCGCCCAACCTAATAATGCGTGAAAAGCTATCGACAACTCTAAAGCCACGTTTTTGCGGTCTTGCCAACAATAACCGACAATTATTTGTACCTAAATCTAGCGCACCATAAATTATTGGTTTTGGGCGGTTATGCTCGCTCTGTTCGGATTTTTGTTTTTGGCGCTTTGCCTTTTGTTCTAAAAACCCTCGATTAACCCGCGCAGGCGCAGGCGGAGCGCTATCAGCCGCATTGCGCTGACGCGATTTATCATTCGGGTTTTGTGTTGCATTATCACGTTTGTTAGATTTACCACCTGAAATATCAGATTTTACATGATCGTAATTAGATTTTTTGTTAAAATTATTAGCATGTGAATTCTGTTTTTTTGTTGTTTCTTGTGTTTTTTCCTTATCTAACTTATTAATATCATTAGCAAAATTATTATTTTGCGGTTTGTATTTATCGTGACGTCCAACACCTTTGGGCTTACTGCCCATACTGGTGTTTTTGTTCAACTTAATGTCCTTTCGTGGGCATGTTTTGCCCGAGTTGGATTTAAGCTAGCACACTGTCGAAGAAAATTATATTTAATTGTAAGTTTTTTTTAAGTTATTTCATTTATTATAGATTTTAATAAAGGATAGTTTTATGAATATTTCAGGGTTATCAGTTGCATCGGCAGTTAATGCGCAAGTGCAAACACAGCAAATTATGGCGGTATCCATGGTTAAAATGGCGGTCGCACAAGAAAAAGCTATGGTTGGAATGTTAGACCAAGCGATGAATATGGTTAAAAGCCAAAATGCCCCCGCACCTGCTGGCATGGGGGCTAATGTCGATAAAATGGCATAGGCTCACTAGCGTTCGTTTGATACACGCTCGGCTATGTTAAAACACAATTCCAACGATTGGTCGGCATTTAAGCGCGGGTCACAATGAGTGTGATAGCGCGATGATAGGTCGTCATCTGAAATTTTGTTTGTACCACCTGTGCATTCGGTTACATTTTTACCTGTCATCTCAAAATGAACACCGCCTGCATATGAACCTTCGGCTTTATGAATATCGAAAAAGCGGTTTACTTCAGACAAAATACTATCGAACGGGCGGGTTTTATAGCCTGTGCTTGAAGTAATAGTATTGCCGTGCATCGGGTCGCATGACCAAACAACAATACGCCCAGCGCCTTCGACTTTACGAATAAGTTGAGGCAAATGCTTTTCTACATTATCTGCACCATAACGACAGATTAAGACTATACGCCCTGCTTCATTATTAGGGTTTAAAATGTCGATTAATTGTAGCAATTCATCAGGGTCAAGGCTTGGCCCACATTTAATGCCAATGGGGTTTTGTACGCCACGGCAAAATTCGACATGTGCATGGTCTGGCTGGCGGGTTCTATCGCCTATCCAAAGCATGTGACCTGATGTAGCATAATGGTCACCCGAAATGCTGTCAATGCGGGTTAGAGCTTGCTCATAACCTAACAATAAAGCCTCGTGGCTGGTGTAAATATTGGTTGTTCTAAGTTGGTTTGTATTGGCTGAACTTACGCCACAAGCCCGCATAAATGAAATAGCTTGTTCTATTTTATCAGTCATTTTTTTATAACGGTCGCCAGCTTCTGTACCCTTTAAAAAACCTAAATTCCAGCGTTGAGATTGCTCTATATCGGCAAAACCACCACTTGCGAAAGCACGCAATAAATTTAATGTCGCGGCCGATTGGCGGTAAGCGCGCAATTGACGATCAGGGTCGTGAGCGCGTCCTGCTTCGGTAAAGCCAATATCGTTGACTATATCGCCTTTGTAAGATGGCAATTCTACGCCATCAATAGTTTCGGCAGGAGCAGAGCGAGGTTTAGCAAATTGACCTGCAATACGCCCAACTTTAACCACAGGGCATGAACCGCCAAAGGTTAAAACTAATGACATTTGCAATAAAACACGGAAAAAATCGCGAATATTATCGCCATTATGTTCGGCAAAACTCTCCGCACAATCGCCACCTTGCAACAAAAATGCTTTGCCGCGAGCAACCTGCGCAAGCTCTGCCTTTAAATTCCGCGCTTCACCAGCAAATACCAATGGCGGAAAGTTACTTAATTTTTGTTCGACTTCGTCTAATTTTTTATTATCAGGATAAACTGGAATCTGCAATGCAGGTTTGTTTCTCCAGCTATCTGGTGTCCATGTTTTACTCATTTTTAAACCCTTTTAAACTGCTCACTATAATTCTATAACATAACTTATGAGGCATGGGCAATAATTGATTGTTTTTTTAGTTGGCTACGCTCTCTGATAGCCCTGCCGGCGACCACCATGCCCGCAGGTCAAAGAGAGCGCAAGCGAACGGAAGAAAAGAGAAACATATAAAACATATTCAAAGCTTTACTCGCTATCACCGTGTCGGGGTTTTCATAGTTACCAGTTCTTCAGCCGCTGTGGGGTGGACTGCCATTGTGGCATCGAAATCGGCTTTGGTTGCGCCCATACGTACGGATATACCTATAAGCTGTATCATCTCGCCTGCATCTGGGCCAATAATGTGAACGCCTAGAATTTTATCGGTTTTTTGGTCGACAATTAGCTTCATCATGGTTTTACTATCGCTGCCCGATAAAACATTTTTCATTGGACGGAATTTTGAGATATAGACATCTATTTTAGTGTATTTATCACGCGCTTGGGCTTCGGCTAGACCAATTGTGCCAATTTCTGGTTGGCTGAAAACTGCGGTCGGAATAAGCGAATGGTCTACTGCCGTGGGGTTGTTGTTAAACAAGGTTTCGGCAACGGCATTGCCTTCGCGAATAGCCACAGGGGTTAGGTTGGCTCTGTCTGTTACATCACCCACCGCATAGATATTGTCGATATTGGTTTGCGATTGAGGGGTTACTATAATTTGCCCCTTTTCGCCCTGTTTTATACCGACAT
>CAZHCZ010000087.1:0-7122 GCA_964531635.1 uncultured Hyphomicrobiales bacterium
CACCAATATCAACCCCACCACGTTGCCATTGATAAGCAATTGTGCCTAAACCATCTTCATCAACAACTTGTGCGGTTAAGACTTCATCTTCGGTTGTTGTTCCTAAAATTGTAACAACACCTATATCATTTACGTTTACTACAGCACTGGTTTCAGAACTGGTTACAGTTTCAGTTGTGCCTTGTAAGTCGGTATAAGATGCAACTACAGTAATTGCTGCACCAACATCGGCTTGAACAAGCGTGTAAGTTGAACTTGTCGCTCCACCAATATCAACCCCACCACGTTGCCATTGGTAGCTGATTGTGTCGACTATATCGGTATTGCTGGCGGTTAGGGTTTGGTCTTCGGTTGCTGTACCAGTGATGGTTACACTGGCAGCGATTATATTGCCGCCATTTGATATTGGGCCTGTAACATCGCCAAGCAATATACCAGATGCATTATTGCAAGCCGCTAATAACGCAGATAAGCCACCAACAATAAATGTTTTATTGTTTTTAGTAATGGGTTTTTTGACTCTAACTAACATATTACGGTCCATAGAACTAATTCTATAGAACATGTACTATATATGTATTTACATAATATTAACCCTATTGTTAAAATGAATGGTTTTTATAAATAATATCTTGACTTGTAATTTTAAACTTTAATTCCTATATAAATTAAGATACTAAAATTTAACATTAAGGTTTAAAGGATATGCCTGAGATATTGATTGCGGTGGTTGCTGCTGCGGGGGTTTATAAGGGTTATAAGTGGTTTTCGCAAAAGGTAAAAACCGCGCAAAATATAGCAGGCAAAGCCGCAAGTGCTGCTGCAAAAGCCAAGGTTAAAATGAAAAACATGCCCAAGCTTATTCGTGACCCAATTAGTGGTGTTTACCGCGTTAAAAAGTAGCATATGTTGATATTGTTAAATATTCCTTCAGAAAATTAAGTTTATAGGCTATTTATTTTATAGATTTAAAATAAATAGGTTTATATATGCACTCCAACTCTTCTGATATAAATTATCATATGCGTCCCGAAAATAGCTTTCAGGGCATGATTATGGCGTTGCAAAATTTCTGGGCCGATTATGGCTGTGCTATTTTACAACCTTACGACATGGAAGTGGGCGCAGGGACTTTTCACCCCGCCACCATTATGCGCGCCTTAGGCCCCAATGATTGGAAAGCCGCATATATTCAGCCATCACGCCGCCCATCGGACGGGCGATATGGCGAAAACCCCAATAGAATGCAACATTTTTACCAATTTCAGGTGGTGTTAAAACCTTCGCCTAAAGACATTCAAGAGCTATATATTAAAAGCTTATCGATTATTGGAATTGATAAAGCCAACCACGACATTCGGTTTGTTGAAGATGACTGGGAAAGCCCAACACTTGGCGCTTGGGGCTTAGGTTGGGAAGTTTGGGTCGATGGTATGGAAGTAAGCCAATTTACTTATTTTCAGCAAGTTGCAGGCTATGATTGCAAGCCTGTAACGGGCGAATTGACTTATGGCGTTGAACGGCTGGCTATGTATGTTCAGGGGGTCGATAATGTTTATGACCTTAATTATAATGGGCGCAGTGGCGATGAAAAAATTACTTATGGCGATGTGTTTTTGCAAAATGAGCAGGAATATAGCCGTTATAATTTCGAGGTCGCCAACACCGATTTATTAATGCAACATTTTGAAGATGCCGAAAAAGAATGTCAGGCGATTGTCGATGCCAGTAATGAGCCAAGCCCACTGGGTAATGATTATAAGATGGCATTACCCGCTTATGACCAGTGTATTAAGGCATCGCATTTGTTTAATTTGTTAGATGCGCGCGGGGTGATTTCGGTTACTGAACGCCAAGCTTATATTGGGCGGGTTCGGGCATTGGCAAAAAAATGTGCCGATTTATGGATACAAACCCCACTTGGTAGAGGGAGTAAATAATGGCCGAACTTTTCATCGAATTATTTTCCGAAGAAATTCCTGCACGGATGCAAGATAGCGCATGTAAAGATTTGGGACGTTTGGTTGCTCAGTTTTTAACCGATGCAGGGCTTAAATTTGGCGCAGTTGAAACTTATGCTACACCACGGCGGATTTGTGTAAAAATTGATAATGTACCTTTGTCGACCCCCGATGTTAAACAAGAGCGTAAAGGGCCTCAAGTTGGTGCGCCTGAAAAAGCTTTGGCGGGGTTTTTACGCGGAGCAGGCGTATCGCTTGAACAATGCGTCGAGCAAGAAATAAAAGGCAAGCGGTTTTATGTTGCCATTATAGAAAAAACTGGACAAACCACTGGGCAAATTATTGCAGACGCTATGCCCGCGCTTATTCGTAAATTCCCGTGGGCAAAATCTATGCGCTGGGGCAATGGAAACTTACGTTGGGTGCGCCCTTTACAAAGCATTATTTGCTTGTTTAATGGCGATGTTGTTGAGTTTGATATTGAAAATGTGCCAGTGGGGCGCAGCACTCAAGGGCATTTATTTTTAAACAATAGCCGTTTTGATGTCGCTGATTTTGACGACTATAAACGTAAATTATTAAATGCCAATGTGGTGTTAGATGCCAATAACCGCAAGGCGATGATTTTAGAAGATGCACGAAAAACATGTGCCGAACAGGGTTTAGAGTTAATTGAAGATAAGGCGTTAATTGAAGAAACTGCTGGCTTAGTAGAATATCCAGTAGTGTTATTGGGTAGATTTGAACCTGAGTTTTTAGATGTACCACCGCGTGTAATTATCGAAACCATTAAAGGGCATCAGAAATGCTTTTCGGTTATTGACCCTAAAAGCGGGGTGTTGAGCAATCATTTTGTTGCCGTTTCTAACATGATTGCGGCTGATGGTGGCAAAACCATTATTTTGGGCAATGAAAAGGTTATTAGGGCGCGTTTGTCGGATGCTAAGTTTTTTTGGGAAACCGACAAAAAGACCCCCCTTGAACAGCGGGTCGATAAGCTTAAAAACATTACTTTTCATGCCAAGTTGGGCAGCCAGTTCGGGCGCATGGAAAGCATATTAGAGCTGGCGGAAATGCTGGTTGAGTTTACCCATGCCGATTTGGATAAAACCAAGCTTGCGGTCAAACTCTCTAAGGCGGATTTACTCACCAATATGGTCGGTGAATTGCCCGAATTGCAAGGTTATATGGGGCAGCAATATGCACTTGTTGAGGGTATAGATGCCGAGGTTGCAGAAGCAATTGCTTTGCATTACGCACCACAAGGCCCAAGCGATACTGTGCCTGAAAATAAAGTGGCGTTAACCGTTTCATTGGCCGATAAATTTAATACTCTGTTGGGGTTTTGGAGCATTGATGAAAAACCAAGTGGCTCGAAAGACCCATTTGCTTTACGCCGTGCGGCGTTGGGGATTATTCGTATTGTTTTAGAACGCGATATTCGGTTAGATATACCCAATGAACTTTTAGAATTTTTTGTTGATAGGCTTAAGGTTTATTTGAAAAGCGAGGGCATTGCACATGATATAATGGATGCCGTATTTGCCCTTAAAGAACAAAATGACCTTGTTTTAGTAACAATTCGCGCACGGGCATTAGATGCGTTTTTAGACACCGATGATGGTAGCAATTTACTTGTCGGTGTTAAACGAGCGGCTAATATTTTACGCATCGAGGAGAAAAAAGACGGCATTGTTTATGGCAGTGATGTTGATGGGAAGTTACTTGCTCTTGATGTTGAGAAGGACTTATTTACCGCTATTAACAATAATCTTGGGGCTTTAGAGGCGTTGGTTAAACAAGAAAATTTTGCGGGTGCAATGTTAGAGCTTGCAAAACTTCGAGCGCCTATTGACGCATTTTTTGAAAATGTTAAAGTGAATGATAATGACAGTGCAATACGAGTAAACCGTTTAAAATTATTGGCAATGATACGCCAAGCAACATTAACAATTGCCGATTTTAGCTGTGTTGAAGGGTGATTAAGGTCAAGACCGAATGAATAAAGCCGATGAAATTTGTTTATTTGCCTGTGGAGATGGCACAGATTGGAGCGAGCTTAAGCGCATTGAAATGCTTGGGCTTAAAGGTGCATCTTTATCTAAGATGACTGAATTGGGCTACCCCGTACCTATTGGGTTTATTTTAACCACCGATTTTTCGCGCAAATTTAATGCGTTAGGCAATAAGTTGCCCGATAGTTCAGACCACTTAATTAAAGCTGGGCTTGAAAAGCTTGAAACACGACTTAAGCGCAGTTTTGGTGGCCATGAACGCCCGTTATTGCTGTCTATACGCATTGGTGCACCTGTGCATTTGGCAGGTTTAATGCCTGCCATTTTAAATTTGGGGCTTAACGACCAAACTTGTGCCGCCCTAGCCGACGAAACTGGCGACTTGCGATTTGCGCTCGATTGTTATCGGCGTTACATTGAAAGCTATTCAATTGCTGTTTTAAATATTGCGGAAGATTTGTTTGAAGACATATTTGAAGAGGTGCGCACCGCTGGCGGACTAACCTCTATCAGTGAATTTGAAAGCAATGATTATCAGGTAATAATTGACCGTTATAAAACCTGCATTGAAGAGCAAACAGGTGCAGAATTTCCACAAGATGTTTATCAGCAGCTAATCGGCGGAATTGGTGCCGCATTTGAAAGTTGGAATGGTTATAGGGCAAAGTCACAACGGCGAATTAACAATATATCTGACGATATTGGCTTGGCGTTAATAGTTCAAGGCATGGTATTTGGCAATAAAAACAACCAAAGTGCTACTGGGCTTATTCAGACCCGTAACCCTAATACTGGGCAAGCGGTGGTTTCGGGCTCGTATTTAACTTATGCTCAAGGGCCTGAGTTTATTGGGCAATATAGAACGCCTAAGCCTTTAACTGTTAAAGACAAAGCCAATGACAGTCGCGTTGCCAGCCTCGAAGAGCGTATGCCAGAAATGTTTAAACAGCTGGTTAAAACCGCAACCGAACTTGAGCAGGTATTTGGCGATATGTTGGATGTCGAATTTACCATTGAAGATGGGGTTTTGTATATTCTAGAAGCTGTACGCCCTAAACGCAGCGACCAAGTCGAGCTTATTGTTGCGGTCGATTTAGCAAAATCGGGCATTATTAGCAAACAAGACGCTTTAATGCGGGTCGACCCAAAGTCGATTGAACAATTGTTACATCCATCGCTCGACCCTGAGGCTAAAAAAACTATTTTAGCGCGTGGTTTGCCTGCAAGCCCTGGTGCGGCATCGGGCGAAATTGTGTTTAACTCCGAAGAAGCCGAGCAAAGACGTGCAGCTGGAAAAAATGTTATTTTGGTTAAAACCGAAACCAGCCCCGAAGATGTTTACGGAATACACGCCGCTATGGGAATTTTAACTGTGCGCGGTGGTTCAACAAGCCATGCCGCAGTTGCCGCTCGAATTATGGCACGCCCTTGTGTTACAGGTGCGGGGTCAATAAAAATAGATTTGGGAAACGAAACACTTTACGCCTCGGGTTTTACCTTACACAAAGGTGATACAATTACTATTGATGGCACATCGGGTATTATTTATACGGGTAAAGTGGCAACCATTGAACCGAATTTTACACCCGAATTTTACACCCTTATGAAATGGGCAGATGAAGTACGAGATTTAAAAATTAGAGTCAATGCCGAAACGCCCGAGCTGGCTATAAAAGCTCAAAAAATGGGTGCAGAAGGCATTGGCTTATGCCGCACCGAGCATATGTTTTTTGAAAAAGGGCGCATTGTTTCTATGCGCGAAATGATTTTGGCCGAAGGTGAAATTGGGCGCAAACGCGCACTGGATAAAATTTTACCAATGCAGCGTCAAGATTTTGTCGAACTGTTTAAAGCCATGTCGGGCTACCCTGTAACCATTCGTTTGCTTGACCCACCTTTGCATGAATTTTTACCCAAAACCGCACGGGATATTGAAGAAACAGCCGCAGCATTAGAGGTTAATTATAAGACCATTATTGAGCGGTTAGATGCTTTATCGGAAACCAACCCTATGCTGGGGCATCGCGGCTGTCGGTTGGCAATTACCCACCCCGAAATTTACGATATGCAAGTGCGGGCAATTTTTGAAGCCACTATTTTAGCCGAAAAACAAACAGGTGAAGCTGTATTGCCCGAAATTATGATACCGTTTGTTTCGACCAAAGCTGAACTTGTGTTTTTGCGCGAGCGCATTGAAAAACTTGCAGATGAAGTTGCGAATATTGAAGGCGCGCGCCCTGCTTTTAAATTTGGCACGATGATTGAACTGCCGCGTGCCGCTTTGCGAGCCGAAGATTTGGCCGAAATTTCGGACTTTTTTAGTTTTGGTTCTAACGATTTAACCCAAACCACTTACGGCATTAGCCGCGATGACAGCGCACGGTTTTTAAATTCATATACCCGCAGAGCAATTATTCCGCATGACCCATTTGTTTCTATAGACAAAGATGGAGTTGGAGAATTGGTTGAAATTGCTGTTCGGCGTGGGCGTAGGGGCAATAAAAAATTAATGCTTGGCGTGTGTGGCGAGCATGGCGGCGACCCGCAGTCTATCGACTTTTATGGAAATTTAGGTTTAGACTATGTATCTTGTGCGCCATTTAGAGTGCCCGTTGCGCGGCTTGCAGCAGCACAAAATGCCATTAAAAGCAAAATTTAGCCATATTATTACAATATTAATAATTTGTTAAGCCTATTTAGTAATACCATATAACCAATCATTATAAAATGATTGGTTATATGATTTATTTCGTTCGAGGCTATTTTTCGCACACAAAAGCCTACACGGGGCGCACCTAAAGGCGGGTGCTATGCGTGCCTTAATAGCAATTAAGCTATATTATGAACTCTTTAGGCAATGTTTATTCGATGAACAATAATTATGACCATTATACTGACGCTCATAATAAGTTTTATAAAAGTCAGGAACAATGGGAAAACAAATTTAAACTTAAAAATAAGCCTGCATTGAAAATCATTGTAGCTATAAGTTTGTTTGTGTTTTTTATGGGGCTGGATATTGAGCTTGAGCAAGGGGTTATATATGATGTTGAATTTAATATGTTGGGTAAAACAAACACTCTTAAAAAGCCCAATGGAGTTTCGGTTTATGATATATCAGGTTCGCTTGGCGGTATAAAATCACG
>CAZHCZ010000088.1:0-6416 GCA_964531635.1 uncultured Hyphomicrobiales bacterium
TATAAGGTCCAACATTAACATGATCGATATTTAAGATTGGAAGCTTTTTGTAACCTTGTTCAATTAGAACCGCCAAAACATCGGCATCAATTTCATCGCCCGCTTCAACGTAGATTTCACCCGTTTCAGTATTAACAACTTCTTCAGCCAAATAATGCCCAAACAAATCTTCATCGCTAAAGAATAAGTTTTTAAGACCAGATTCTTCGGCTTTTTTTAATTTGCGAGCGGTAATTTTTGCACCCGCTGCAAACACAACTTCACCTGTATCGGCATCGACTAAATCTATAGAAGGTTTTGCACCCTTATACGTATCTGCAATAAATGCGCGTTTCCAACCATCTTTAATTTTGGTATAAAAAACTTTATCATAAAATGTGTCTAAAATTTCTTCGTCCGACATGCCCAAAGCGTGCAACATAGTGGTTGCAGGCAATTTACGGCGGCGGTCAATACGCACATTAACAATATCTTTAGGGTCAAATTCAAGGTCGAGCCATGAACCACGGTAAGGAATAACCCGCGCGGCAAATAACAACTTGCCCGAAGCATGAGTTTTACCTTTATCATGGTCAAAAAATACACCAGGGCTTCTGTGCATTTGCGAAACAATTACCCGCTCCGTACCATTAACAATAAATGTACCATTTTTAGTCATGAGCGGAATGTCGCCCATATAAACTTCTTGTTCTTTAATGTCTTTAACACTGCGCGCGCCAGTTTCTTCATCTTCTTCAAATACAATAAGACGTAGAGTTACTTTAAGCGGTGCTGCGTATGTCATATCGCGTTGTTGGCATTCTTCGACATCAAATTTGGGCTTGTCAAATTCATAGCGAGAATATTCCATCATCGCATTGCCAGAAAAGTCCGTTATCGGAAAAACAGAACTAAATACCGAGTGCAAGCCTTGTAATGGACGACCGCCCTCGGCCTCCTTCATAAGTAAAAACTGATCATACGAATATTTTTGAACCTCAATTAAATTGGGCATTTGCGCCACTTCTTTAACTTTTCCAAAATATTTACGGATACGTTTTCTACCAGTAAAGGTGTTAGCCATATTCGATCCTCACATAAATTTTAATTGCATTTAAAAATGCACATGTCACATAGCACAAATCGCACTCCAAAACCTCTATGCTCTAGAAATTTTGGAGTGCGGTTTAATTTTAAACAGATTATCAAGCCTAATATAAGAGATTCGTTTAACAAAACAATATTTATTAAAGCCTTATAACCAAAAATATTAAGGATAGAGCAAAACAGCCCTACCCTTAACATAACAATCAAGTAAATTACTTAATTTCAACAGTCGCACCAGCGGCTTCAAGTTTAGCTTTAATTTCTTCAGCTTCCTCTTTAGTAACGCCTTCTTTAACAGCTTTAGGAGCAGATTCAACAAGTGTTTTTGCTTCTTTAAGACCAAGGGCTGTAATTGCACGTACTTCTTTAATCACAGCGATTTTCTTTTCGCCAAATGATACCAGAACAGCGTCAAATTCAGTTTGTTCTTCAGCAGCTTCGCCAGCACCGCCAGCAGCAGCGGCAACAGCCACAGGTGCAGCAGCAGAAACGCCCCATTTGTCTTCTAAAAGCTTAGCAAGATCTGCAGCTTCTAACACAGTTAAAGTCGAAAGTTCTTCTGCGATTTTTTCAATATCAGCCATTTTTATGTCCTTATGATTTGATACTTCGTTAATTTTGCGGTCATACTGACCAATTTTCTATACAAGAGCCTTAAGTAAACTTAACCCTTATCGGCATAAGCGCCAATAACCCGTGCCAGTTGACCACCAGGTGCAGCAAGCACACCAGCGATTTTTGTAGCAGGAGCATTGATAACACCAACAAGCTTCCCACGAAGCTCATCAAGCGATGGTAGAGCTGCAAGAGCTTTAACACCGGCACTATCAAGAATAGTTGAACCCATCGCACCACCTAAAATAACAAAATCTTCATTATTTTTTGCGAATGCAGCGGCAACTTTTGGCGCGGCAATGACATCATCTGCAAATGAGATAACGGTTTGCCCTACAAATAGGTCGGTCATGCCTTCCATATCTGTGCCTTTTAGAGCAAGCTTAACCAAACGGTTTTTTGCCACTTTAACAGTAGCACCAGCAGCAGTAGAATTGCGACGCAACTCTGTCATTTGCTGAACCGAAAGACCTTTATAGTGGGCAACAACACACACAGCTTTATTCGAAAATATGTCATGTAATGATGCAACAAGCGTCTCTTTTTGTGCTCTATCCACTAGCTTTCTCCAGTTTATGTGTCCATTGCAAAATGCAACGACCACGTTGGCTTTAATTGTTTAAGACATACATCTAAAACAACCTACAAAGCCTGTCCCTAAGGTTAAGAAGTCAAACCATAAGACGATTATAAATAATCATCAAAATTCCGTTTGCCCCAATCTATTACCGGCTCATACGATTTAATGGTTTTACAATGAATAAAACCAACCCGTAGTCTTGGACAGGACTGCCTATATTAAAAAATAAATTTCTAATATAAGCAACAATGAAGGGGCTATACCCCTTCAAATCACTCTCGTCAAGAGTTAATCATTAACACTTGACAAATTTATCTTAATACCAGGCCCCATAGTAGAGCTGATGGTTACACGCTGTAGATAAGTGCCCTTAACGCCCGAAGGTTTGGCTTTAATTACAGCATTAATAATTGTTTTTAAATTGGCAAGAATATCGCTTTCTGAAAAGCTTGCTTTACCAACACCAGCATGAATAATTCCGTTTTTCTCAACACGAAATTCTACAGAGCCAGATTTTGCGGCTTTAACAGCCTCGGCAACGTTAGGCGTAACCGTACCAACCCGAGGGTTAGGCATCATGCCACGAGGGCCTAAAATTTTACCCAAACGACCAACAATTGGCATCATATCAGGCGACGCGATACATCTATCAAAATCTAACTTACCACCTTGAATGGCTTCCATTAAATCTTCAGCACCAACAATGTCAGCACCAGCGGCTTTGGCTTCTTCGGCCTTATCGCCACGTGCGAACACAGCAACACGAACTTCTTTACCAGTACCTGCAGGTAAATTACACACACCGCGAACCATTTGGTCGGCATGGCGTGGGTCAACACCTAGGTTAATAGCAATGTCGATAGTTTCATCGAATTTTGTTAATGCACTGGCTTTAACAAGCTTAGCAGCTTCGCTTAAAGCATATAAAGTATTAGAATCAATACCCTTGCGTGACTTTGCAATACGTTTTGCAACTTTAACCATAATTATTTACCTTCCACATTAAAGCCCATTGAACGTGCTGAACCTGCAATAATTAATGCAGCAGCTTCAATGTCGTTTGCGCTTAAATCTTTCATTTTAGCTTCGCCAATTTCGCGGCACTGATCCATAGTAACCGTCGCTGTCATTTCACGACCAGGGTGATTTGAACCAGACTTTACTTTGGCAGCTTTTTTCAAATAATAAGATGCAGGTGCAGTCTTAATTTCGAAGCTGAATGATTTATCCTGATAAACAGTGATAATGGTTGGGCAAGGTATGCCTTTTTCCATATCGGCTGTTCTGGCATTAAATGCCTTACAGAATTCCATAATGTTAATTTGGCGCTGACCTAGGGCAGGACCAATTGGAGGTGAAGGTGTTGCGCTAGCGGCTGGCACTTGCAACTTTAAGTAACCTTGGACTTTTTTAGCCATTTTAGTTTCCCTTCCTTATATCATAAGGAGCTGAAGGGTTAAAGTGGTTGGGTCGTTTAACAACATCGCTCAATGTACAATGTTAAACTTCCTCCCACATGTTTACATAGACAAATTTAAAAACTTACGAAACCGCAACTTTTTCAACTTGGCTATACTCAAGTTCGACAGGGGTTGCCCGACCGAATATAGATACCGATACTTTAAGACGGTGACGTTCTTCGTCAACTTCGTCCACAAGACCGGAAAATGATGCAAATGGACCATCGGAAACTTTAACTTCCTCGCCCACTTCAAATGTAATTGTAACCTCAGGTGATTCGATACTTTCCTCGACCTGATTAATAATGCGCATTGCTTCTTTTTCGCTAATCGGTTGCGGCTTATTATTAGCGCCCAAAAAGCCAGAAACTTTAGGCGTATCTTTAATGAGCACATGTGCCGCATCGGTCATTTCCATTTTAACCAATACATAACCAGGGAAAAACTTGCGTTCAGATGTAACTTTTTTGCCACGTCTAATTTCGATAACTTCTTTAGTCGGCACTAAAATTTGTTCAAATAAATGTTCAATATTTTTACGCTTTGCCTCACGCGTAATCGCCTCTGAAACTTTTTTCTCAAAGTTAGAGTGGGCTTGTACAATATACCAGCGTTTTGCCATGTTTAAATCCTAATATTCATCTTTATAAATTGAAAAACGATTAAGCACCCAAAAGAATGTTAATACCCCATGCAAATATTTTATCCGCAAGCAAAAAGAAAGTGGCCGCCAAAGCGGACATAATAAACACCATAATAGTGGTTACTATAGTTTCTTTACGTGTTGGCCAAACCACACGTTTGGTTTCAGCTTGCACTTCTTTAGCAAATTTAATAGGATTAGTCTTAGCCATTTTAATCACCAACAATAAAAAGCCCACAAAAAAACAAAGTAGACAATGTGTTATAATATTTGTGGCTTATGCCACGCTTTTATATGTCAATCAAGCATAATTGGCGTTAAAATCAAGAATATTCAAAAAAAATTAGATTCTAATAACAGTTGCCCCGCCAATAAAGCCTGCGCCAATTGTTGCCATTAAAATCAAATCCCCGTGCTTTACTGCCCCCAGTTGGTTGTATAACGACAATGTAAGGGGTATTGTAGCCGCGCTAGAGTTGCCATATTTATCCAAACTCACTGCAACAATTTCAGGTTTAATGCCTAAATTATCGCGCACTTTATTTATAATGCGTATATTGGCTTGGTGAGGAATAAAATGCTGGAGCGTATCGGCATTAACGCCCGCCTCGTGTAAACAGAACTCGCTTACCTCGGTCATCATATCCACCGCATGGGAAAAAACTTTAAGCCCGTTTTTAATACTCATGCGTGTATCCATAAGCGGTGTGTCTTCGGAAAAAGGTTGACGTGAGCCCCCTGCTGGGATTTTTATCAAATCATAATCACTCGCATCGGATACCAATTTAGAAGATAATATACAACTTTCACTAACATTATCACAAGGTGCTAGCACCACCGCCCCTGCCCCATCTGCAAATAAAATTGCTGAAGCTATTTCATCGGGGTTAATACGCCGACTTAAAATATTTGCTGCGACAATTAATACTGGTTTGTTTTGTGTACGAACGAACCCATCGGCCATAGTTAAAGCATATAAGAACCCACTACACGCCCCTGCCATATCAATCGCACCTGCATTAACCAGCCCAAGCTTATGAGCCAATAGAGGTGCCGATGGTGGTAATAAATGGTCAGGTGTGCTGGTCGCCAATAATAACATCGTAAAATCACTCGCCGCATAGCCGCTTTGCTCAATTGCCATTAAGCCTGCTTCATGGGCAATGTCGGTTAGAGCCTGTTCATCACTAGCATAGCGTCGTTCTAAAATGCCTGAACGTTTTTCAATCCACCCTACCCCTAAGCCAAGCCGTTGTTCAATTTCTTCATTTTTAACAATACGCTCAGGCACATAATGCCCAAACCCTACCATCTTGCTGCCACTTATCATAACGCTGCTCTTATTAAATCTATACGAATATTATCTGCCATAGCCATTGCTAAGTTTTTTCTATTAAGCGGTTTAATGAGGGGCAACCGCCCCAAATTTGCTACGCCCGCAAATTCTATGATTGTTTTTTGGCTGTCTTTATTCTCATCACCTATAAATATAATGCCTATAATCGGAATATTAGCATCTTTCAACGCTTTAATTGATAATAATGAATGATTAATTGTACCCAATAATGTCCGCGCACATAATATCGTCGGCACCCTCCATTTGGCAAATAAATCTAACATCAATAATCCTGCATTATTCGCTGATGGTCGGTTTATAGGCACCATTAGCCCGCCTGCTGCCTCAATTACCAAATCTCCACCATGCGCTAGACGCGGGATAATAATTTCATCGGCATTAATTTTAATATTTTCTTCTTCCGCCGCAAAATGTGGCGATGCGGCAAGTTTAAGCATATATGCCTCGGGCGCTATATCTGCATCGGTAAATTTTTGCACAATATCACTGTCTGTACCATCATCATACCCTGCCTGAATAGGCTTCCAATAACTTGCATCAAGAGCTGCCACTAACCCTGCAGCAAATATAGTTTTGCCAATATCAGTATCTGTTCCTGTTATTAAAATATTACGCTGTTTACTCATAAAATTTCTTTCAAAACACTGGCTAGATTGCGAATATCTTGCTCAACTA
>CAZHCZ010000089.1:0-6239 GCA_964531635.1 uncultured Hyphomicrobiales bacterium
GGGCGGCAGAAGTTATTGCTTTTATAGTTTCTATTGTTATTATTTTATTTATTTATAAGCCTGCATTTTTTAACCGTAATAAAGCCGATATTCTAAACCACAATAAATCATTGCGTATGATTACAGTTAATCGCGATATTATGATTAGGTCGTTAGCGCTCACCATAAGCTTTACATTTTTTACCGTGCAAAGCGCCAATATGGGTGATGTTTTGCTGGCGGCGAATGCAATATTATTGCAATTTGTTATAGTTTTTGCTTATTTTTTAGATGGTTTTGCCACCGCTTCCGAGGTGTTTGTTGGGCAGTCGGTCGGGGCTAAAAACCGCAAAATATTCAACCGTGCTTTTTATCTTTCTCTGTTATGGGCGTTTGTTATGGCGGGTATTTTAGCAGGCATTGCTTTGTTGTTTGGAGAGTTTGTTATTAACTTTATGAGCCAAGATATTGCTGTTCGCAGTGCGGCTTTAAGTTATTTAATTTGGCCTGCAGTTGCGGTTATTGTTGGGGCATGGTGTTATACGGTTGATGGCGTGTTTTTAGGCGCAACACGCGGCAGAGATATGCGCAACATGATGCTTATAAGCTTGTGTGTATATTTTGTATCTTGGTATATTTTGATTGATATTTGGGGCAATAATGGGCATTGGGCGGCATTAATTATTATGCTTTTCACCCGCGGAATTACTCTACATTCGCGTATTCCTCAGCTTAGGCGCGATGTATTTTAACCATTGAACAAATCGAATATGTTTTCTAATGGGCGAGCAATGGCGGCTTTATTGCCTTTTACCAAAATTGGGCGTTCTAGCAATATTGGGTTTTCGGCTATGGCAGTTATTAATTTTTCTTCGTCATCATCTTTGTTCAAGCCCAATTGTTTATAAACTTTTTCGCCTGTACGGATAACATCTTTTGCCGATAGATTGAGGGCTTTTAAAATGTCTGATAATTTATCTTTGGTTAAATCGCCATCTAAATAAGTGACAATATTAAAATTTATTTTATTGTCTTGTAAATATTGCAATGCCGCGCGAGATTTGCTGCACCTTGGGTTATGATAAATGGTTACACTCATTATTAAAACTCCTTATTTGCCCAAAAATCGGCTTTGCTGCCAACGGCTTGGTTGATGCTGTCAAAGCCATCGGCTTTTAAACCTGCTAAAATGCCTTGGCGTAATTCGTCGATAATACCGACACCTGTATAGATAAGGCATGAGTATAATTGCACTAAACTTGCGCCTGCGCAAATTTTTTCGTAGGCCGTTGCGCCATCATATATTCCGCCTGTGCCTATAAGCGGTATTTGCCCATTGGTGGCTTGGTAAAACCGCGCTAACATGTGGGTAGAAAATTCAAACAGTGGTTTGCCCGATAATCCGCCTGCTTCGGCTTCGTGAACATGCCCGACAATAAAATCACGGCGGATTGTTGTATTGGCGACAATCACCCCATCTAGTTTCGTTGCCGTAACGATGTTGGCAATGTCGGTTATATCTTCGTCCATAAGGTCGGGGGCAATTTTTAAAATGAGCGGTATATATTTGCCAACTTTGCTTTGCATTTTTTCGCGCGTTTGGCACAAGCGAGAGAGTAGTTCTTGTAATGCGTCTTTAGATTGCAATGCCCGTAAACCGACTGTGTTTGGGCTTGAAATATTGGCGACAAAATAATCGGCAACATTATAAAATTTTTCGATACCTTGTTCATAATCGGCAATAAAATCGGCACTGTCTTTATTCGCGCCAATGTTAACGCCAATCTGCCCGCCTTGTTTTTGCAAACGAGCATTGCGTAAGCGTGATAAAACCACATCATGCCCGTCATTATTAAAGCCCATGCGGTTAATAACGCCCATATGCTCCTCGATACGGAACAGCCTAGGTTTTGGGTTGCCAGTTTGAGGACGCGGGGTAACCGAGCCAATTTCGCTAAAACCAAAGCCAATTTTAATAATTTGATTACTAGCTTGCGCATTTTTATCGAACCCTGCGGCTACACCTATCGGGTTATCGAAGTCTAAACCAAACACTTTTTGACTTAACCCGTTATTATTTAACTTGCCTGCAGGCACTAAGCCTGCTTGCAATGCCACAAGTGCCGCTTTATGCGCTTGTTCTGGTTCTAGCTTAAACAATAGGGGTTTAACCAGATTGAAAATATCGGGCATTCTATTGATTATCGAATTTACTTTTGATTTTTTCGTCACGTTTTTTTTCGCCTATGCGTTTAAAAATCCATATGGGTATAACCACAACTGCGCCTGTTATAATATATCCCATAACTTTTTCAATGCTATTAAAGCTAACATTTATAATATACGCGATGTTCTCGATTAGCCATTCAAACAAGCCAATAGGCGTGATGTTTAGCACTTTTAAAATAAACCCAACAAGCAAGGATAATAAAATAAGTTTAATAACCACTTTTATAGGTTGGTCGCCAAAAAATCCGTTCATAATATTTCTCCTTTATAACTTATATGGGTTATATCATAAATTTTACAATTGATATTATTTTTATAAGCGTTAGGCTGCGAACCAACAGGAGCATATATGACCGAGTTTTTACCGCCCGCATTTTTAGAACTTATTATTTTATTTATTGTTACCGAAACATTGTTGAGCATCTCACCCGGCCCTGCTGTATTGCTAACCATTTCACATTCTATGAAACATGGGTTTGGTGCAGGAATATGGGGCGTGGCTGGTATTCTAACGGCCAATTTATTTTATTTTATTCTTTCAGCTCTTGGTGTTGGTGCGCTTATTATTGCTTCGGCAACATTATTTGCAATTGTAAAATATATAGGGGCGGCATATTTGGTTTATATGGGGGTAACATTGTTACTGCCTTTGCTTAAAGGCGCAAAATTAAACGCCGATGAAGCCGATGGACAACGGGTTGATAAGGTAAAAATGAGCAGCAAATCGGCATTTTATCGGGGGTTTATTATTCAGACTTCTAACCCCAAAAACTTGGTGTTTTTTGTAGCGCTTTTGCCGCAATTTGTTAGCCCTGCTTTGGCGGCAGAAATATCATTATCTATGCAATTTTTAATATTGGCAGTTGTTTCGGGAATTTTAGAATTTTGTGTTTTATTTGCCTATATTTTACTCAGTTTAAAACTTACCAAATGGGTTAAAGCAAAAGCAATGCTTTGGATAGATGGCGCAGCAGGCGTGTTTTTAATTATTATAGGCGTTGGCTTAGCATCAATAAAGAAGTTTGGAAATGCCAGTTAATTGTTGTTTTTTAGTAAGAATCGCGCGATAAAAGTGCATGAGTAAATTATTTATCAATAACATAAGGCGGCTGCCTGATATTACCATTAACCGCATTGCGGCGGGTGAGGTTATCGAACGCCCTGCCAGTGCGGTTAAAGAATTGGTCGAAAATGCGCTCGATGCAGGCGCAACTCATATTGATGTGACGTTAATTGAGGGCGGTAAAAAGCTTATTCAGGTTATTGATAATGGTTACGGCATGTCGGCAGATGATTTAATGCTGGCGATAGAACGCCACGCCACCAGTAAATTGCCCGATGATGAATTGCTAACCATTGAGCATTTTGGTTTTAGGGGCGAGGCGTTGCCATCTATTGGTGCGGTTAGTGATATGTCGATAACATCGCGGCAAGAAAACGCCGATATTGGGCATGTTGTAACGCTTAGAGGTGGAGTGTTGACCCCTGTAATGCCAGCCGCGTGCAATAAAGGCACTATAATTAGGGTCGAAGATATATTTTTTGCAACCCCCGCGCGGCTTAAGTTCATGAAATCTGAACGGGCTGAAAATATGGCGGTGATGGATGTGATGAAACGCTTTGCTATGGCGCACCCGCATATTGGGTTTAGCGTGCAAACAGGTGCTGGCAAGCCTACCCGCTATATTGCCGAGCAAGGCAGTCACGAAAATGCACTTAAAAAACGCCTTGGGGCAATTATGGGTGCAGAATTTAGAGAAAACGCCTTATGGATAGACGCCATACGTGGGCAAGATGTTATTGAAAAGGCTGAAATTCATTTAAAAGGTTATATTTCGTTGCCGACACTTAACCGTGGCAATGCCCAAATGCAATATATGTTTGTTAATGGGCGACCTGTTAAAGACAAAACCCTTATTGGCGCGATTAGAGCCGCTTATATGGATTTTTTACCCAGTGGGCGCTACCCGCTTTTGGCATTGTTTTTAACCGTTCCGCCTAAATTTGTTGACGTGAATGTTCACCCCGCAAAATCTGAAGTGCGGTTTCAGGACGCATCTTATGTACGGGGTTTAATAATTGGCTCTATTAAACAGGCGATTGCCGATGCCAAACACCGTGCTGCCAATTCGCTGGGTCAAGGCGCTGTGGCAATGTTTAGCCAAGAGCAGTTGAATGAACAACAAAATGACGATTATACCACTCCGCCAGATGTGCCGCGTGGTGGGTTTGATAAATATAAAACCTATTCGCAACGCCAAAACCAAGTGGCAGGCGGTGTAATGCCAAGTGAAGTTTATGCGCCATCTGCCGATGCCCGCGCGCATAATATGCCAGTTGAGAAAACCGTAGAGGCATTGCCGTTAGGCGCAGCACGGGCGCAAGTGCACGAAAATTATATTATCGCCCAAAGCCAAACGGGTATGATTATTATCGACCAACATGCCGCGCATGAACGCATTGTTTATGAACGTATGAAAGCTATGTTTCACGAAGCCAAAATAGAACGGCAGATTTTACTGATACCCGAAATTGTTGAACTGACCCTAGAAGAATTCGCCTTGATAATGGGGGCAAAAGATGAGTTAGAAAATATGGGGCTATGTCTTGATAGTTTTGGCGAAGACAGTGTAATTATCCGCGAAATACCCGCCATTTTAAGCCGCAGCAATGTGCAGAAACTTGTTAAAGACATTATAGACGATTTAAGCGAGCTTGGGCAGGAACTTAAGGTTAAACAAAAAATAGACCATATTTTGTCAACAATGGCGTGCCACGGCTCGGTGCGTTCGGGCAGACGACTCAATGCCGATGAAATGAACCAATTACTACGCGACATGGAAGCCACACCCCACAGCGGTCAATGCAACCACGGCCGCCCAACCTATGTAGAGCTAAAATTAGCCGATATTGAAAAATTATTTGAAAGACGGTGATGGGGCGGTTAAATGAAACTCCATAAACAATAAAATATATAGTTTGGTGAAATTTGCAATTATAAGTTAGTTAAAAATATGAAAACAAATCTTAAATGCCATGAAGAAACTTATGCTAAACCAATATTAAAGTGGGCTGGTGGAAAAAGGCAAATGTTGCCTTATATTATGAATAACTTGCCTACTGGCTTTGGCACATCAATTAGAAAATATGCAGAACCATTTATTGGTGGGGGGGCGGTGTTTTTTAATTTATATAATAATGGTTTAATAGATGAAGCTATTTTATTAGATAATAATCAAGAATTGATATTATTATATAACACTATTAAATATAAGCCCTGTTCCGTTATTGAAAAACTAGCAGATATTGAAAGTATTTATATTTCAAATTCTTTAGAAGGGCAAAAAGAATTTTACTATAAGGCTAGAGAAAAGTTTAACGCAAATAGAAAAATTAAATATACCAAATTAAATGCCGAAAGAGCTGCTTTAATAATATTCCTAAACCGAACATGTTTTAATGGATTATATAGGGTTAATAAAAAAGGAGAATTTAATGTTCCCCAAGGAAGTTATAAAAACCCTAAAATCCTAAATTCTGAAAACATTTACCAAGTTTCGAACGCATTACAAATCGCTGAGATTATTCATGCGGACTTTAGTTCAATATGTGAGCAAATAAATAATGACTATTTTGTATATTATGACCCCCCGTATAGACCATTAAATAAAACTTCAAGTTTTAATGCGTATAGTGGTGCGTTTAGTGATAGTGAGCAAATAAGGCTTGCTGAACAATTTGAATATCTTAGTGAAAAAAATATAAAACAAATGCTTAGTAATTCTGATCCAATGAGTGCTAATGGCGATAACTTTTTCGAAGAAATTTATGCTAATTTTGAAATAAAGAAAGTTAAAGCATCAAGGGTGATAAACGCTACTGCATCTAAAAGAGGAAAAATTTTTGAATTGCTCATCACAAATTACACCTAGAACCAATCTATTATTTGGAGATTGCTTCGAATTGATGCAAGGTTTTAATAAGGAAATTTTTGACTTTATTTATGTAGATCCTCCATATAAACTTTCAAA
>CAZHCZ010000090.1:0-5553 GCA_964531635.1 uncultured Hyphomicrobiales bacterium
CTGCTTGGCTTAATATTTGGCGCATATGCTGCATTAAATCTAGCAGTTTGGCTTTATCTTGCCCCATGCGGGTGGATTTTCCGTCTGCTAGAATAACTGCGGTGATTTTAGTCATGGGTATGCTCGCATAATTCGCAGCCTTTTGTCCATTGACTATCGCCATCGGCATAATGTTCTAACTTCCAAACGGGCGAGCGGAGTTTTATTTCTTCGATAACATAACGGCAGGCTTTGAAGGCTTCATCGCGGTGTGGTGAGCCAACGGCAATGACAATGCTTACACCGCCAATGTCTAGACGACCTTGGGCGTGGGTTACATAAAAGTCGAGCGAAGCGCCCCATTTTTGTTGGGCTTCTTGGCAGATTTCTAAGAAATTTTGTTTGGCTAAGGGAATAAAAACATCATAGCTAACGCCCAATACTTTTTTGCCTAAATTGTGGTTTCTAACTGTGCCGACAAAAACAGTTTCAGCACCATTGGGTTTTTCAGTTACATAAGCAAGCCCCGCCATTGCATCGAGTGGTTTATCGGTTATATCCCAAATATCTACATAAATTTTACTCATAATCAACCTCCAGAAACAGGAGGTAGGATTGTAATTAGAACGTCCGATTTTAAAAGCGCGTTCTCCGCTAAAATCCTATCTTCAGTCGCAAAACGTGAGCTTTCTATAAGTCCTACAACATCAAAGCCAACATTGTTATCGCCCAATGCCAATGCAAGCGGTTTTCGGATATCGGAAACTTTGGCATTTTGTTCTAAATCGAGTAAAATTTTACGCCCGAATTGCCTAAATACGCCAAATGTTTGAATGGTAATTTGCATATTTTTCTCTAAAATCTCCAGTTATTGTCGATTATTGGGTAGATATTAACCAACTCATTTGCCGATGTTTCATGTTGGTTTTCATCTATGACCGCCCAGCAATTTGCTTGTATTAACGATTTGATTTTAAAACTTTCTTGCCCTTGTAAAATTTTTACTCCTAGTTTGCCATTATCTAGGCTTGCAAAGGCTTTGTAGAACATTTTAAGATTGTGTTTTTTGCTGTTTTTATTAAGACAATAAGCCTTAATAGGTTGTTCTTTGGGTCGGTTTTGTAGTTTTTTAAGCAGTGGGGCTACAAAAAACCTTAAGCCTAGACTTGCCGAAATTGGGTTTCCCGGAAGCCCGAAATAAAAAACTCCGTTTGGGTTGTTTATTGTTGGTGGAAATTTTGCGAATAATATTGGCTTGCCAGGGCGGATTTTGCATTTGTGAAAAATTATCTCAGCACCCAGTTCGCGCAAGCTATCGGGGATAAAATCATGCCGACCCATCGAAACCGCACCTGTAGAAATGATGATATTTGACGTTTTTAATGCGTTTTTTAGGCATTTTTCGTAGATTTTTACCTCATCTGCAATAGTGCCTAAATAATTGGCATTTATCCCCATTTCGACAAATGTTGCCATTAGACTGGGTGCATTGCTGTTGCGAATTTGTCCTGATTTTAAAGCTTGATTGGGGTCGTCAATTATCTCTTTACCCGTGCTTAACAGCGCGATTTGGGGCTTTTGGTAACATTTAATTTTCGCAATGCCAACCGATGCCAAAGCGGCAATATGAGCCGAGTTTATAATCTCATTTTGTTTAACAATGACATCGTCAGGTTTAAAATCTTGCCCTTTTTTACGGATATTATTTTCAAAAATAATGCTTTTTGGGTCAATATTGAGCCTTATTTGCAGTGGTTTTCCGCTTTTTTCAGTTTTTAGTATGGAAGTATCTTCAATTTTTATGACTGTATCAAACCCGTCGGGCATTCCTGCGCCTGTCATAATTTCCCACGCGCCATAAACACCTTTCCCTATTTCATCACCCGCAAAACTAGAGCCTAAAACCTCCATCTGGCATATGTCTTGTTGCAAATCGGCATAGCGCACCGCGAAACCGTCCATCGCAGAATTGTCGAAAGGCGATACATAACAATCGCAAATAACATCTTGTACCGAAACGGCATTTAAGGCATCGGCTATTGGCAAATTAACCGTGGGGAGTTTTGCTTTAACTTGGGCTCTAATTAAATTTAAGGCCTCATCATAAGAAATCATAGTTCACCCATGCATATTTTTGTTTTGGACATGCCCAATGGCGTGGGGTAGTAGCTCTTTTAGGGTTTCGATACCGTCCTTAACCGCGCCCGTGCTACCAGGTAAGCAAACCACCAATGTTTGTTTAATAACATAAGCATTGGAGCGTGAAAGCCATGTGGTTGGCACATGATTTGCTGCTGAGGAACGTAATAGTTCGCCAATTCCTGCAACCTCATAATCGGCAATTTTTGCGACTGTGTCGGGGGTAATATCACGCGGGGCAAGCCCTGTGCCGCCTGTGGTAAAAATAACATCTACTGTGTTTATTAGTGATAAAACATGGGTTTTTAATGCTATTTCATCATCAGGCAAAATTTTGTAATCTTTTACTGTTGCGCCATAAAATTCTAATTTCTCGGTGAGTATTTTGCCTGAGCGGTCTTCGTACTCGCCTTTGCTGGCGCGGTCGCTCATGGTTATGACGGCGGCGGTTATATTGGCTAATGGAGTGTTGTTTTTTGTTGGTAATAAATCTTGTAGTTTTTCTGGAATGCCATCGGGGTGAACCCAAACGTCTTTTTTACCGCCTTTTTTAACCAACAAACGAATATCGCCAATGCTTAAGGCTGGGTTTACTGGTTTGGTTAAATCGTAAAGGGTTAGTAGGGCGGCATTAACAGCCGCTAACGCTTCCATTTCGACGCCTGTTTTTGCCGTGGTCGAAACAATGGCGTAGGCAACAACGCTATGGGTTTTTGGCTCTAGTTCTAAATATATTGCAACATGGTCGAGCAGTAATGGGTGGCACATGGGTATTTGTTGCCAACAGTTTTTAGCACCTTGCACGCCTGCTATTTCTGCGAGTTTAAGCACATCACCTTTGGGGAGAGTTTCGTTTTTAATATGGATAAAGCCGACCTCGCCAACATAAATGCGCCCCATGGTTATCGCTTGTCTACGGGTAAGGGCTTTGCGGCTAATATCTGCCATATGATATTTACTATTGCTAAAGAAGTCTGCTAAGTTTTTTGTCATTATTAACCACCAATAGTCGATAAATTTACTGTTGAGCCTGCATCACCTAGGGCTAGAAAATGCGATGATTGTTTGAAATTAAGTTGTTGTATAATAGTCTGTTTTAGTTCATCTAATTGCTGTTCATGTTGTAATAAATGACGTAAAGGTGTGCCTTGATTACCGAATAGGCATAAGCGTAAATTACCTTTTGAGGTTACACGCAAGCGATTACAGCCTTTGCAAAAATCTTTGGAATAGGGTGCTATAATGCCTATTGAGCCTAAATAATCGGGGTGGGCTAACTCCACCGCAGGCCCAGAATCTGGTGCTGTTTTTTTAATACTCCAGCCTTGTTGTAGCAATTTGTTTTGCAAGTTGGTTGCTGAAATATGAAATTTATTAAAATATGCCAAATTATCTTTGGTTTGCATGAGCTCTATAAACCTTACGCTTAGTGGGTTGTTTTTTACCCATTCTAAGAACAGATTAAGCTCTATGTCATTCACATCTTTTAACAATACGGCATTGATTTTAATGATTTCAAAACCAGCCGAAAATGCTGTATCTATTCCGCTTAAAACTTCGGGCAATCTGTTGTGACCTGTGAGTTTATGAAAACGGTTATTGTTTAAACTATCGACACTTACATTTAGGGCGGTTAAGCCTGCATCGCGCCATTTGGCTATATTTTCTTGAAGCTTATAGCCATTGGTTGTTAAGGCAACTTTATCGACATTTTCTGTGGTTGAGATGGTTCTGATAATATCGGTAAAATCTTTACGTAAAGTCGGCTCGCCGCCTGTAATTCTAACTTTATGCGTGCCAAGTTCGGCGAAGGCGCGGACTATATTTTTAATTTCGGGCAGCTGTAAAAAGTTACTGAATTTAGTGGATTTATAGCCATTGGGCAGGCAATAATCGCAACTAAAATTGCACATTTCGGTTATTGATAAGCGAAGATACGGAAATACGCGCCCGAATTTATCATTAAGCTCAAGTTTATGACCGAATATAGGCGTTATTTTAGGGTCTATTGAACCATCAATAAGCGTGTGTTTCATCTACACTCCTTTCCAAACGGGAGACCATAGCGTTTCCACTTATGACCCCGATCTAAAAACCATATTCTTACAAATGAACTTAGGTTAAAAGACTTCAGAGTAATTATTGTACGAGGTAAATTATAGATGCTGTTTGCTTTAGGTCAATATAAATTAGACAAATGAGAAGAAAATGTAGAGAACATGCAAAAGGGCTATAATGTTAGCGTCTTTGTTTGGCTGTAAACTGCTGTTAATGGATAGTTTTTTTAATGGCTTGTCGGCAACTTGTCTGCTAAATATGAAAATGTTGGTCTCGTAGCTCAGTTGGATAGAGCACCAGATTCCTAATCTGGGGGTCACAGGTTCAATTCCTGTCGAGGTCACCACTTTATTAAATACGAATGCAAAAAACAGTTTTAAATCACTGTTTTGTTTCTATTTTTAATGCAACAGCTATTTAAAGTAATCCCCACCCTTATAAAACCTATTTATTATTAAGAACTCGCTTATGCGGGGTTTTTTGTCTTAAGCAGGATTGCTGCACAAGACCATTATTATTGGAGAATATTATGACTGGAGAGCAGCTCATCACTAAAGGCGACAATTGGCAACAGGTTTTAAATGCAACTGGCGCAATTATATTACAAAATCAAAGCGCGACTTATAGCGTGCAGTATCATATTGGAACAGCAACGCCAACGACCGAGACATCTATGTCTATCCGCGCGCAAAACGAGCATACACCGACCATTAATGCCAGTGAACTTTTATATATGCGTTGTTTAGGTGGCGATGCAAAAATAGCGTGGGCGCAATAATGAATTTATTAAAAATTCGCCATAGGCGCAGTGGAAAATATCTAACAATTCAAGACGATGTTAACCAATGTGATTTTTCAAGCCTAATTGCAGAAATGAATAGCTTAATAACTAAAATTGACACTTTAAGCGCAACAATTGGCGCATAATATAGGATGTAAGTTATGACAATAGAACAAGAATTAAATGCATTGAGCGGTGATTTAACTGCCCTCTTGCCAATATTACAGAATATTCAGCAATGCGGTGATGCTACTTTTTATAACTCTAACCTACTTGACAACCCCGACTTTACTATTGACCAACGTGGTGAAGGTAATGGCGCTATTGTAGGTTTATTTGCGCGAGATAGGTGGAAATGGTTTGCTGGAGGTGCAAACATAACGACCGCAGTCGATGGCACTGTTACACTTATAGGTCAATACAAACAAACATTCGAAACCGCAGGTTGGGAAAATAGAAAAATAACAATTTCTGTCGAAAATCCTTCCGTTGATATTGAAGTTTGGGTGGGAGGTGTAAATGGTATAATTACTGCTGGTGTAGGAATACAGTTTGTTACAATAACAGCTGGAGCTTCTGCTGTTTTTTATATAGGT
>CAZHCZ010000090.1:5563-6148 GCA_964531635.1 uncultured Hyphomicrobiales bacterium
AAATAGTGGCAACACTACAGCTTATTCATTTAAAAACCTAAAACTAGAATTTGGCTCGGTAGCAACTCCAGTTATTCCACCTCACCCACAAGTTGAACTAGCGAAATGCCAACGACATTATGAAATTACTACTTTTTTAAATGTTTATATCGGCAATGGCGGCGGTACGCATAACCTTAGAATGATAACGTTTAAGGTGGAGAAAGCAAGTCTGCCTACTATAGAGAGCAATCTTATCATAGGAGTGGCCACTGTGCCCACAGTAAACCTCATATCTAAGTATGGGTTTAGATATGGCAGAGTAAATGACAATTCATCAATGCGAAATTTAACTGGCACTGTTGCTGCCGCTACAGGGTTATAGGAGATAATTATGATATATTCAGAAAATAACGAAGCCATTATTGATGGCAATAGAACAATTCCATGTGACGAGAACAACATGGATTATGCTTTAATTAAATTTGGACAAGGTAAGATTGGTGATGATAATTATATTGAACCAACGCTTGCGGAAGTCCAAGCCTATGAGCCGCCATATATTGACCCGCAAATTTCTATAAATGACGATGCTATGGCGTATTT
>CAZHCZ010000091.1:0-6139 GCA_964531635.1 uncultured Hyphomicrobiales bacterium
AGCCGCAACAAGCGGCACTAAGCCCGCTCGTACATATGAAAACAACCCAATCATAAAACCAATAGTAATACCCGCACTGATACCAATAAGGCTACCAACCGCCAACCTCATTAAGCTGGGCGTTAAGTGAACCCAAAGCAGCCCCGAGCTATACAATTCAACAAATGTGTTAAAAACATCAGATGGTCTTGGCAAAGTTAGGTTTGAAATAAAACCAGATCTCGTGCCAACTTCGGCTAGAAAAATCAGTAAAATAAACACCCACAAACCAATCCAACGATGGTGTTTAGGTGCGAAGCCGCCGCCTCTATAAACGACAGGCTTAGCGACGTTTTGTTTGTTCGGCTTAGACATTCAATAACTCCGAATCCGCGGCTTCAGCTTCTTCTCGCATAATATCCCAAAGGTATTTTTGTTGCTTTTCTAATTCGGCGTTGCCATAAGTTCGTTCGGCTAATGGCATATCTATAGAAATAATTTCACGAATTTGCCCAGGGCGGCGTGACAATACAACAATTGAATGCCCCAAACGCACTGCTTCGGCTAAATTATGAGTTACATAAACCGCAGTAAATGGTTTTCTTGTCCATAAGCTCACCAAATCATCAATTAATAACTCTCGAGTTTGGCTGTCCAGCGCAGATAGTGGCTCATCCATCAACATTACCGCAGGGTTAACCGCCAACGCTCGAGCAATGGCAACCCTTTGTTTCATGCCGCCAGAAAGTTGCTTAGGCAACGCATCGGCAAAATCATCCAATTTAGTGCGCTTAAGTACGTCATCAATAATATGCTTTATCCGCGCTTTGCTAATATTATGATCCTCCAATACCAAGGATATATTTCCATATACTGTTCGCCATGGAAGCAACGCAAAATCCTGAAAAATGAAAGTCATGGGGTTTAATGAATCTGCTGGAGGTAAGCCAAGTTGTAACACCTCACCAGATGTAGGGCGTTCCAACCCACCAATAAACCGCAAAAGGGTAGATTTCCCACAGCCCGAAGGGCCGACAATACATATAATCTTACCCGCATCAATATTTAATGACAAGTCTTTCAAAACTTCAACCGTGCCATAAGAATGATTTATATTAGATAGGCGAATATCCATCAATTACCCCAAGAAACCCGCGAGGCTACTACATCGCGGGTTGTTATATTTTTGATTGTGTTAAACAAATTTCTAAATTGTTTTAACGTAACTGGTATCAATTAATGTATCTAGTGTAATATCACTATTCACAAGATTTTCAGATTTAAACCAATCCAACTGCTCGGTTACCGATGCAACATTAAGCGCAGCACCAGCGTTCAACCGCATAGAACCATTTATAATTGAAGGCGCTGCTTTTTCACGCGGGCGATCTGCATAAACATATTTATGGATAATATCGACCATAGCGTTCATACCATCGTCACCAAGGGTTTTATCGACCATTGCGGCATTATAATCAGCAACACCTTTAGAAAATCCAGCAAGGAAACTCTTAGTTAAATCCTTTTCATTGCTCGCATTTTTGGTGGAGGTGAAGACTGTAGTGACTTGGTAGTCTGGTAAATAATCCGAAACATTACCAATGATATGAACAGCCCCGCCAGCAGCCAGAGGCTTTGCAATATGCGGCACAATAGACCATGCATCAATTTGACCCGTTTTAAGCGCACCAATAATTGCACCCACTTTTTGTAATGGCTTAAACTTCATCGAAACATTTTCTTTGGCGCTAATTTTAGACCCCATAAAATGAAAAGATGATCCAGCAGTTGTCATGCCAAATGTTTTTCCATCAAGCCCAGCCGGTGATGTTAGGCCAGCCTTAAACGCAGCATCAGAAACTATAATTTTCTGCCCATCAATGCCATCTTCTTCAGAAAGGCAACCACCAATAACTTTAATAGCACCCTTGCCAGCAAGCGAAATAAGACCGCCAGAAATTGCAGTAACCGCATAATCAATATCGCCCGATGCAATTGCTACTGCCATGGGTGTTGCCGCTTGAAAAAATCTTAATTCTACATCCACTCCAGCCTGCTCAAAATATGCCTTCTCCACTGCAATAAAACTTGCAGAATGGCTGGTAAAGCGCAACGCGCCAACTTTAATTTTGCGGTTTAAAGATATTGCTGGCGTAGCAATTAAAGATGCAGCGGCAACGCCGCCCATCAATGTAAGCGCCTTACGTCTGTTTACTATCATAATAACAATCTCCCTTTGTTGTTTAAAATAATGTTGTTTAATATAATTTAGGTTAAGTTTTCACCCATAGTAAATTTCCATCCCTAAAACCAAAGTAGCATAAAAAGAGGGTAAGACAATAGGTTTGCTTAAAATTATTCTGATATTATCTCAAATCAACATTAAATTCATTAGTATATTCAATAAGTTGTTATAAGAAGCCAAAGGTTATTTAACAAAAAAACATAATAATATCAATAAGTTAAAATGGTGAGCCCTGATGGGTTCGAACCATCGACCTACTGATTAAAAGTCAGTTGCTCTACCAGCTGAGCTAAGGGCCCGTCGGCGGGTAAACATTGCACTTAGTGCGCTTTGTTTATCTGCGTCTGTTGTGCGGTTTATATGCTAGGCTTATTCGTCTGTCCAATAGTTTTTTATGTTTATAATATTTTTTTGGGTAAAACTATCATGTCTGTTATATTCGTTAACCAGCGTTAACTATAAAAGCGTATCAATTTGAAACAGATTACACTTAAAATTAATGTTTTTGTAATATCCTGTAAAAATTATGTTGCATTGTGCAAAAAATTCAATAAGCTGAAACATATTAAATTTGAGCAATTTTGAGCAATAGAGGAATTTTCTTAAGTGAACACTCATTATAGAAAACACCAAAATAAAACAACCGCCCGCGCCATCGCTGCCCGCAAAGCAGACGATAAGAATACTATGCGCGTTGCACTCTTTGCCACTGCTACACTCTCCACACTGCTTCTCCTGCTGCTTATTAACCCCTAAGCATCTAAAGTTTATTCAAATAAATTTAAGCAAATGTTTAGGGGACAGTTAAACAAAATTTTAACTGCGGCTTTTTAGCACTCAATATTCAATTATTCCAATTAATCTAATTATAGTGTTTATTATGACAAAAATTTCAAAAGACCAAATCCCCGATAATGTAGTAATTTTCGATACAACCTTGCGCGATGGCGAGCAAAGCCCTGGTGCGTCGATGACTTTAGAACAAAAAGTCGAAGTTGCAGCTTTGCTGGACGATATGGGTGTCGATATTATCGAAGCAGGCTTCCCCATAGCTTCAGAAGGCGATTTTTTAGCCGTAAGCGAAATTGCCAAAAACTCTAAAAATTCAGTAATTTGCGGTCTATCCCGCGCCAGTTTTAATGATATAGACAGGGCAGGGGCAGCGATAAAGCATGCCAATCAAGGTCGTATTCATACCTTCATCGCCACCAGCCCATTGCATATGAAATATAAATTAAACATGTCGCCAGAACAGGTTATCGAAAAAATAGCCGCCAGTGTTATGCGCGCAAAAACTTATACTGACGATGTCGAATGGTCAGCCGAAGACGCCACCCGCACCGAGCATGACTTTTTATGCCGTGCAGTAGAGGTCGCCATAAAAGCAGGTGCAACCACCATTAACTTGCCCGATACGGTCGGCTACACTATGCCAGACGAGTATAAGAGTATGTTCGAAATGGTAATAAACCGCGTACCCAATGCCGATAAAGTGGTGTTCTCGACCCATTGCCACAATGATTTAGGTTTTGCCGTGGCAAATTCTATCGCTGGCATAAAGGGTGGTGCGCGTCAGGTTGAGTGTACTATTAATGGCTTAGGCGAACGTGCGGGTAATGCTGCACTTGAAGAAATTGTTATGGGTTTACGCACGCGCAATGATATTTTGCCATACAATACAGGTATTGATGCAAAAATGTTGGTGCGCGCTTCTAACTTAGTATCGGCAGTGGCGGCTTTTCCTGTGCAGTATAATAAAGCCATAGTCGGTAAAAACGCCTTTGCGCATGAAAGTGGTATTCACCAAGATGGCATGTTAAAAAACGCCGAAACTTACGAAATTATGACCCCCGAAAGCGTCGGCGTAAAAGCCACCAGCCTAACCATGGGTAAACATTCAGGTCGTCACGCATTTAAAGACAAATTATCCAACTTAGGTTATGAATTGGGCGACAACGCCTTTTTAGATGCCTTTACCCGTTTTAAAGAATTGGCAGATAAAAAGAAAAATATTTATGACGAAGACATTATAGCCCTTATTGATAATGAAATTTACGAAGGCAATGAGAGCATAAAACTTGTGTCATTAGAAGTAGCAGTAAGCACCGACCGCCCCTCCGAGGCAATTTTGGTTTTGGATATAGACGGCAAACAAAAAAACCATGTTGCCACTGGCGATGGCGGTGTCGATGCAACCTATAACGCCATAAAAGCTTTAACCACCGACAGCCAAAACCTATTGCGTTACCAAGTGCAATCGGTAACCGAAGGCACAGACGCCCAAGCCCATGTAAGCGTAAGGCTAGAAGAAGACGGCAAACAAACAATAGGTCAAGGGGTCGATACCGATACCATAATCGCTTCTGCAAAAGCCTATATAAGCGCTCTAAACAAGCTTATTTTAAAACGCACCCGCACTGCACCAAAAGGCATATAACATAATGAACCGACTAATATCTATAATCCTTACCTTATTTATTACCTTACCCCTAGGGTTGACCGCTGCAAAGGCTGTAACGTTAGATGAAATGATAGGGCAGATGGTTTTAGTCGGCTTTGAAGGCAAAGATATAAATTCAAGCAGTGCCAAAGCTTTGGCTAAGGATATTGCCAATAAAAAGGTTGGTGGTATATTATTTTTAAGTCGCAATATAGGCACGGCAAAACAAATTACCGCGTTAACAAAAGCCTTTCAGTCGGCATCGAGCGATAAAACTTTAATAACTATCGACCAAGAAGGTGGCAAGGTTAGGCGGTTGCGCGAAGCCCAAGACGTACCATTTTTACCATCGGCAAAACAAATGACCAAGGTCAGTCAAAATATAGCCTATGAAAAATATTACGAAACGGCATTATACATAAAGAACTTTGGTTTTAACGTCAATTTCGGGCCAGTGGTCGATTTGGAGGTGAATAAATCTAACCCCATCATCGCCAAACTAGAACGCTCTTATGGCAATGACATTAAGCAAGTATCTGAATATGCTTATATGTTTGTCGCAGGTCACAAACAAGCAGGCATATTAACCGCATTAAAGCATTTCCCTGGGCATGGCTCATCGGCAGCAGATACCCATAAAGGCTTTACAAATATTAGCAAAACATGGAACGAGCGCGAGCTTGAGCCGTATAGAAACCTAATAAATTGGCAAGCGGCAGACATAGTTATGTCGGCACATGTTTATTTAGATATAATGAGCGATAAAGACCGCGTTCCCACATCACTATCCTACAAAGCTATCACTCAAATACTACGCAAGCAATTAGGCTTTAAAGGCGTTGTGGTTAGTGACGATATGGCAATGGGCGCAATTTCCAAAAATTACACCAGTAAAACCGCCATAATAAAAGCCGTCAATGCAGGCACCGATTTAATTATGCTATCCTCACAAAAAAACATAAACACTTCGCTAGGCTCATGGGTACATTCAATAATAAAAACCGCAGTAAAAAATGGCGAAATAGACCAACAAACCATAATTAACGCTTATAATAGAATCCAAATTCTTAAACAAAAAATTCAATGATACGCCTGCAACCTGTCGAAGGAGGGTGACTGTCCGACCGCGAAGCGTAGCAAGCGAACGAATGTTCGCGCCCGCAGGGGCTAATCAAAAAACAACAGCTTCAACTCCACGATAGCCATATCAGGGCACCTCCCTTGCTGTAACCTAAAAATTGGAATTGATGTAAAACGCAGGCTCCTAGTGAAAGAAAGTTAGCGCTCCTGCCAAAGCTGGGGGTTTTCACATTTATACGTTGGCTTAAGCTCACTGTTAGCACTTGCGTGCGGGCTTAAGCCCTTGCCTGCCACGCGTCGCCCGCCCTTTTCTGCATCTTCAACGTCCACTCGCGCTCACTGAAATGCTGCGGGTTCTTAGTGGCAAACGAAAACTCGGGGTGTATAAAGTTAGT
>CAZHCZ010000092.1:0-4165 GCA_964531635.1 uncultured Hyphomicrobiales bacterium
GATTTTTGGTCATCGTATTTCGGAGTGGACAGGCAAAGCCCCCACTTTGGAAGAAGATATTGCTTTGTCTAACTTCGCGCTTGATTTTATAGGTCAGTCCAGAAGTCTTTATAGTTATGCCGCAACGGTCGAGGGTAAGGGTCGTGATGAAGACCAATTGGCTTATTTAAAACTATTGCATGAATATAAAAATTTACTATTGTTAGAACAGCCAAATGGTGATTTTGGCTATACAATTATGCGGGCGTTTATTTACACTACATTCATGCATAAATTTTGGCAAAAAATGATGAATAGTGCCGATAAAACATTGGCGGCTATTGCTACAAAAGCCGAAAAAGAAACCGCTTATCATGTGCGCCATAGCGCTGAATGGGTTATTAGGCTCGGCGATGGTACAAAAGAAAGCCATGCAAGAATACAGCAATCTGCCGACGAAATTTGGCGTTTTACCGCTGAAATGTTTGAAACTGATGCGGTTGAACTGAGCTTAATTGAACAGGCTATTGCTTTTGACCCACAGGATATATATGAAGATTGGTTGAGCGATGTAAAAGAAATTTTTAAAATCGCAACTTTGCAACTTAACCAAGATGTATTTATGAGAACGGGTGGTCGCAACGGGCAGCATAGTGAATATTTGGGTTATATATTAACTGAATTGCAGTGGGTGCAACGCACTTACCCCAATTCTCAATGGTAATTTAACCTATGTCCGTAAGTCAAAAAATTATTGGTGATGTTGAACTGGTGACCGATGGCACCACGCATGATGATGCGCAATTTATAGTGTGTAACAGGCAAGATATTCTTAAATTGCCCGCCAACCAACAGGCTAAATTTACTCAAGCTTATAATGCTATTGAAACAATTTGTGACCCCGAAATTCCAGTGTTGACCATTATGGATTTGGGAGTGTTTCGGGCGCTTTCATTTAACCTTGCTGGTGATTTATTCGTTACCATTACGCCAACCTATTCAGGCTGCCCCGCCATGAGCATGATTGCATTTGATATTGAAATAGCACTTAGGGAGGCGGGTTTTGATAAGCTCAAAGTTGCCTTATGCCTTAGCCCCGCTTGGACAACCGACTGGATGAGTGAAGATGGGCTAAGAAAACTAGTAGAATATGGCATTGCCGCACCAATAGGCAAAAGCTCAGACCTTAAAACAGGGCGTGCGGCTTTATTTGGCATTACTCAGGTAAACTGCCCTCAATGTAACTCGGACAACACAGAAAAATTGGCAGAATTTGGCTCAACAGCATGTAAAGCACAGTATCGGTGCAAGAGTTGTTTAGAGCCATTTGATTATTTTAAATGTATATAAAGTGGTATAATCTATATGAACAAAAAACTTGGATTTCATCAATTAAAAATAAGCAACATAACCCAAGAAACGGCGGACGCGGTATCCATTGCGTTTCATGTTCCGACAGATTTACGGCAGAAATACAATTTTCAGGCGGGGCAGTATTTAACCTTACGCGCCGATGTTAATGGTGAAGACTTACGCCGACCATATTCCATTTGTACGGGGCAGAATGACGGTGAGTTGAGGGTTTGTGTTAAAAAAGTAAAACAAGGGCGTTTTTCGACTTTTGCCAATGAAAGTTTAAAACAAGGTGACATTTTAAATGTAATGCCGCCAACTGGAAAATTTATTCACAACAATACCGCTAACAATAATATTGTGCCGCATTATGTTGGCATTGCAGGCGGCAGTGGTATTACACCGATATTGTCTATTTTAAAAACCGTACTGAATCAAAACCCTTATTCGCTTTTTACCTTATTTTATGGCAACCGAACCAGTATATCTATTATTTTTCGTAAACAACTTGCGGGTTTAAAAAATACGTATATGAGCAGGCTTAATATCTGCCATATATTGTCGGATGAAGAGGTTGAAAGTGAAATTTTTTCGGGCATGATGGACACCAAAAAAGTTGAAACACTTATCTCTAGTTTTACCCAACCGCAAGAAATATCGCATTTTTATATCTGTGGTCCTAAACCGATGATGGAGGGTACTGAACAAGCATTATCGCGCTTGAAAGTGAGTTCAAAAAATATAAGTTCTGAAAATTTTGTGGTTACTGCACCCACCAAAAACCAGCCTGCGGACGAACAAATTATAGTAAATATCAACCAAAATACAGGGTTTGTTGCAAAAGTAACCATCATCGCCGATGGTGACAGCAAAACTATTGAAATGAATAGTAAAGATAACATTCTCGACAAAGGCAATGATGCGTTGATGGATTTGCCTTTCGCTTGTAAAAGCGGCATATGCTGCACATGCCGCGCCAAATTGTTAGAAGGTAAAGTGTCGATGGCCGTAACAACAGGGCTAGAACAAGAAGAAATTGACGCGGGTTTTATATTAACCTGTCAAGCCAAACCACTGACCAATAAATTGGTAGTAGATTATGATATTTCTTAGGGAATATTACTCCTTACACGTTATATTGATTCGACATTTCAATAAAAATACTTTATTTGAAGGGTAGTTTTTAAATATGATGGTTGAGTTATGCGTTTTGTAAAGTTTTCTATTGTTGCTTTTTTATTGTCTATTCTTTCGGCTTGTACATTAGTGCCTGGTGGTGAAGTTTTTATTTCCGCCGCAGATAAAAAGCTTAGCAACCAAACACCATCTATTACCGTTGAGCAAATTGAATTTCAAAAGATTACTGCTCAAAACACTAGAGGAATTGCTGTAAAAGCGCGCAAGCCTTACCGTAACTTTAAACTTGAGCAACAAGTTAAAAACTATAGCTATAAAGTTGGCGCAGGTGATGTACTTACTATAATTGTCTGGGAACATCCTGAATTGTTAAATTTGGGTACGAGAGAATCTGTAATTCCTGTAAAAGGCTTTCAAATAGACAGTAAAGGTTTTATTTTTTACCCGTTTGTTGGCAATTATCAAGTTGCAGGAAAAACTATATTTGCAATACGTAAAGGCCTAGGTGAAGCATTAAAAAAATATGTTAAACAACCACAATTAGATGTCTCTGTGCTTAAATATGCTTCGCAAAAAATTCACCTTACTGGGCAGTTCGCACGACCGTTACCAATCCCATTACAAGGTCAAGCCATTACTTTACTCGATGCCGTCAACCTAGCTGGCGGCGCTACTCCACGTGCAAATTTATCGGATGTTGTGGTGATACGCAAGGGACAACGCCGTATAATAGATTTATATGCGTTATTGCATTTTGGTGATATGCGGCAAAATATTCTACTGCGTGATGGCGATCAAATTCATGTGCCTAGCCAAAAACCAAAATATGCTTATGTTATGGGGCAAGTGGCAAGTCCACAACCTGTACCAATTACCCCAGAAGGGGTTACGCTTGCCGAGGCATTGGGCAAGGCTAGAGGTATTAATGAAATCACCGCCAATGCCAGCGCAGTCTATGTAATTAGAGATAGTAAAATGGCAGGTAAGGTTGCAAAAGTATATTTGTTAGATTTAAGCAATATGGCGGCGATGGTATTGGCATCTAAATTTGAACTTAAATCGGAAGATGTTGTATATGTTTCCAAATCACCTATTGTCAAATGGAACCAATTGCTTTCAGTTGTAAGGCCGTCATTGACTTCAACTAGAGAAATAATTAGTACACAAGCAGCTGTTGGTGCAGCATTTTAATTTGCGCTGGATTGAAAGTTTTAAGGAAATAGATGTTTAATAATATATTAGTGGTTTGTGTTGCCAATATTTGCCGTAGCCCGATAGTTGATGTGTTGTTGCAAGATGCTTTGCCAACTAAAAACATATCCTCAGCTGGTATTAATGCTTTGGTTGGCAAGCCAATGCACGAAAATTCTATTAAACTAACCAGCCCGTTAGGTATTAATTGTACGCAACATACATCACAGCAATTAACCGCCGATATTTGCCGTGAAAATGACTTAATTTTAGTAATGGAACAAGGTCATATTGATGCCGTAATGGCTATTGACCCAAGTGTTAAGGGTAAAATATTTTTAGTTGGCAAATGGCTAGACAATACAGAAATACCTGATCCGTATAAACAAAGCTTTGAAATGTATGAGCATGTGTTTGAACTTATTAAAAAATCAACCAATATTTGGGTTGAAAAACTTAAATAATATTTAGCATTAGGAATAAATTGTGAGTGAAAATAAACAAA
>CAZHCZ010000092.1:4265-5886 GCA_964531635.1 uncultured Hyphomicrobiales bacterium
AAAAACTTAAATAATATTTAGCATTAGGAATAAATTGTGAGTGAAAATAAACAAATATCACAGGTTGATGGTGATGAAGTCGACATCGCCGAAATTATCCGCGCACTTTGGGCAGGCAAGTGGTTTATTATATTTATAACCCTTATAGCGGGCGCAATTGGTGTTGCTTATGCCATTATGGCCACGCCTATATATAGCGGTAATGCACTTATTCAAATTGAAACAAAATCTAATGGTCTTTCGGGTTTGACTGATTTCTCGGAGGCTTTTGGTGGCGGTGGCGGTGGCGGAACAGAAACTGTAACCGAGCTTGAGCTGCTAAAGTCGCGTAAAGTATTAGTTCCAACAATTGAAAAATACAATTTAACTATTGAAGCAAAACCACTTACTTTTCCGATAATTGGAGATTATTTTTACCGTATTCATGGTGAAAATAATGGTATAGCTAAACCTTTATTTCCTTTTTTTAGCAGTTATGCTTGGGGTGGAGAAGAAATAATTGTCAATCAATTCAATGTTCCAGACGCATTATATAAAAAAGAATTTCATATTATTATTTTAGAAAATGATAAGTATAGCCTTAATTTAGGTGATAATAAAATATTAGAAGGTGAAGTTGGCAAACAATTTAATAACAAAGATTACGCCATTGATATTCAGTTGGGCAGGTTAACTGGACGTGTAGGTACTTATTTTTCTTTAGTTAGGTTTGACCAAGTTTTAATTATTGATGAACTTGTACGTGGTATATCGGCTTCTGAAAAGGGTAAAAAAAGCGGTATTGTAACTGTTTCTTTAGAGGGTTCTGATAAAGAAAGAATTGTTAAAGTTATCGATAATGTTATTGGCACATATCAGCAGCAAAATATTAAACATAGTAACCTTGAAATGGGTAAAAACCTGATTTTTGTTGAAGAGCGTCTACCAGTGACCCGTAGAAGTCTAGAAAAAGCTGAAAACAATATTTATGAATATAGATTAAATAATAAAACTGTCGATTTAACTCTGCAAACTCAACAGTTGCTAAATCAATCTTTAAAAATAGAAGAAGCTATTAATGAATTGAATTTACAAGAGCCTGAATTAGCCCGTAAATTTAAAAAACAACACCCTATATATGTTGAATTTATACGCAAGAAAACCGACCTTGAAAACAAACGTGATGCGGTCGAATTCCAAACCTCACAAATACCAACCGAGCAGTATAATATATATAAACTTCAGCGGGATGTTGAACTCAGCCAAAAAATACACCTTCAAACACTTAATAAATATGAAGAATTGCAAATAATTAAAGCTGGAACATTAGGCTCAATTCGGGTTATTGACCCTACAATTGTTCATCCCAAAGCCATAAAACCTCAAAAACCCATAATTGCTATTGTTGCTGTTTTAATTGGGTTTATTTTGGCGGTATCTATTGTATTATTGCGTAAAATGTTAAATAAAGGTCTTGAAAGCATAGAGCAACTAGAGAGTTTGGGCTATAATGTATATGCCTCTATTCCACTAAGCCCGCAAGAAGGAAAACTCGCTAAGCTTAAGCCTAAAGCAGGTGAAGTTAGGATATTAAGTTATTTGAACCCCGAAGAGTTGGCGGTTGAGGCTATAAGGTCGTTGC
>CAZHCZ010000093.1:0-5847 GCA_964531635.1 uncultured Hyphomicrobiales bacterium
TGAAAAAACAAGTCTTAAAGTAAACATAGCAGTTATTTCACATTGCAAATTAACGCTTGATTGGTTGCTAATTTATAAATTCACTCAAACCGATTTATTTCTTGTCAGAAGCGGCAGTCACTCAGAGTTATTTTAGGGTATTAATTCTCCTGCGATGCCATTGGTACTAAATATTCTTCATCATTTTTCTTTCGTCTATCATCGAACTTAATTGGCGCTTGAATACGGCGGCGGCAAGGGCCAAAATAGCCAGGCGCGTTAACATAAGGTCTTGGGTTGTCAATAACATTAATAATGCGGTTTAACAATTGCTCAGCCGATACTGGCTTTGCCAAAAATTCATTAGCACCAGCATTGCGCGCGGCCGCTATTCTATCATTCTCTAAATGTGACGAAATTACAATAACCGGAATAAACGCATGAGGATTGGTTGGTGTACGAATAAGTTTTAAAAACTCAAGACCATCAAATATCGGCATGACCATATCTAAAATAACAATATCGGGCTTATGATTCTCAATAGATTCAAAACCAGACACCCCATCTTCGGCCTCGTAAACATTTCGAATGCCTGCACCATGCAATATAGAGCAAATAATGCGTCGCATATAGGTATTGTCATCAATAACTAAAAAACTTAAGCGATCGAGGTGATAATTAGAGTGCATAGTTTTCTTTCATCCAATATTAATCATACAAAGCTTTATTTTATTTTATTAACATTTATGTGTTTTTGTAAATATGTTTTTTAATAAAGTTGAAAACTACACAATTTTTAATTTATTCTTTGGAATTTTTGAAAAAGTGTATATTCTGCAATTCCATGGCGCGATTTATTTTTATAACAGGCGGTGTGGTTTCCTCACTCGGTAAAGGGCTGGCTTCAGCGGCTCTTGGAGCACTACTCCAGTCTCGTGGTTTTTCTGTGAAATTCCGCAAACTCGACCCTTATTTGAATGTAGACCCAGGGACAATGTCACCTTACCAACATGGCGAGGTGTATGTAACCGACGATGGTGCAGAAACTGACCTCGATTTAGGGCATTATGAACGCTTTACAGGCGTTCACTTAACCCAAAAAGCCAATATTACCGCAGGGCGTATTTACCAGCAAGTGTTGGCAAAAGAACGGCGCGGCGAATATGATGGCGGTACAGTGCAGGTTATCCCCCATGTGACCGATGCGATTAAAGACTTTACCCGAGATAATGCCGAAGATGTAGATTTTATCCTTTGTGAAATTGGCGGCACAGTCGGCGATATTGAAGGGCTGCCATTTTTCGAAGCGATTCGCCAGCTGGGTCATGAATTGCCGCGTGGCGGTGCTATTTTTATTCACCTAACCTTGTTGCCATATATTCCAACGGCAGGTGAGCTTAAAACCAAACCCACTCAACATAGTGTTAAGGAATTGCGTTCTATCGGCATTCAACCCGATATTTTGCTTTGCCGCAGTGACCGCGAAATACCTAAAAAAGAAATGTGTAAAATTGCACTTTTTTGTAATGTGCGTGAAGACAGCGTTATACAAGCACTTGATGTCAGTAGTATTTATGATGTTCCCCTATCATACCATGCCGAGGGGTTAGATGCCGCTGTACTTAAAGCCTTTGATATTACCGATGCCCCAGAGCCAAATTTAAGCGAATGGCGCAAAATTTCAGAAATAGTCGCCAACCCCGATGGTCATGTGAATGTTACCATTGTCGGTAAATATGTCGAGCTAGAAGATGCCTATAAATCGCTCAAAGAAGCATTGGTTCATGGTGGCATCTCAAACCGTCTTAAGGTCAATATTTCATGGATAAATTCCGAGGATATTAATGACGATAATGTCGATGAGTTACTGCGTCAGACCCATGCTGTCTTAGTACCTGGTGGTTTTGGTGAACGTGGTTCGGAAGGTAAAATTGCGACCGTAAAATATGCTCGTGAAAATAAAGTTCCATTTTTTGGTATATGTTTAGGCATGCAAATGGTGGTGGTTGAAGCCGCGCGTAATTTGGCTGGGCTAGACAACGCAAACAGCACCGAATTTGGCGAAACCCCGCACCCTGTAATTGGTCTTATGACCGAATGGCTCAAGGGCAATGAAAAAGTAGAACGTACAAACGATGATGATATTGGCGGCACTTTAAGGTTAGGCGCATATGATTGTGTGTTTAATAAAGATTCCAAAATTGCTCAAATTTATGGGCAGTTAAATATTTCTGAGCGCCATCGACACAGATATGAAGTCAATATAAATTATAAAGAAAAATTAGAGCAAATAGGTTTAGTTTTTTCTGGTCTATCGCCCGATGGTATTTTACCCGAAACGATAGAATATAATGACCATCCGTGGTTTATTGGTGTGCAGTATCACCCCGAGCTTAAATCGCAAATATTTAAGCCGCACCCACTATTTGTGTCATTTATAGCGGCGGCGGCAGAGCAAAGTAGATTGATATAAAACATGCGCAACAATGCCTATTTGCTTAAGCTCATTACCGAGTATCAAAAAATATACGGTGTTGAAGATGGTTATGTTGCGCCAACATTATTTGCTCAATTGGACGATAATGCTGATATTTTTAGCCGAAAAAATTTTACAGGGCACATTACCGCTAGTGGTGTGGTTTTAAATAAAAGTTTAAATAAAATTCTACTTATAAACCACAAATTTTTAAAAATGTGGCTACAACCTGGCGGGCATATCGAGGGCAGGGGCGAACTGCATAAAGAAGCCATGCGCGAAATATCCGAAGAAACAGCCCTAAAAGATTTCACCTTACATCCGTGGCATAATAACCCCACAAATCCAGATGTACCATTTTCAATCGACAGTCACAATATCCCCCATTCGGATAAAAAAAACGAACTGGCACATATCCACCATGATTTTACATATCTTTTTATAGGTTCATCGGCAGAAAAGCTTAAGCGTCAGATCGAAGAAGTCGAAGATGCAAAATGGTTTAATATTTCAGATATCGGCACAATAAAAACCGATATTGATAAATATATAACCCGCATTCAAAAACATATCTTATAAATATGTGGCTTAACTTGTTCTTTTGTTGACATTTTACTGCAATACAATTAAATCACAGGTAGAAATCACCACCTTGTTTCTCTACGTTTTTAAAGGCCTCATGGCGGAGTGGTGACGCAACGGATTGCAAATCCGTGTACCCCGGTTCGATTCCGGGTGAGGCCTCCAAACGATATACTCGTTTTGTAGAATAGACTTTTATAGTAATCACAATTACACAACCCAAAATTAACGAGCATTTATTCTATAGCCACACAACAAACTTAGTAGAAGTAATAGAAAACAACTTAATTTAATCGGTTATATTAAATTATGGTCAAGAGCCTTAGTCTGCGGCTTAGCTTCACTATTGTCCAAATTTTGCATTTGGTTACGCCGCTCCACCCCTTTATAAGGCGACTGTTTTTGCCGTCGCCTATCTGGTCCTACATATTTTGGGCTAATAATAAAAGCACGAGGTCGTTCAGTCACTCCTAATATTCGTTGCTTTAACGTATTGGCACTTATTGGTTTGCAAATATACTCGTTAACCCCAACATCTCGCGCCTGTAAAATATGCGCTTTTTCGGCATAAGCCGAAATCATGATAATTGGTATTTGCGGGTTGGGGCTATCAGGTGCATTTCTTATCATTCGGGCAAATTCAATGCCGCCTATTGTATCCATCAAATTGTCTAACAATATAATATCAATGTCAGAATTGCGCAATTCCTCAAACCCTGCAGCCGCATCACTGGCATCATAAACATCATGTACGCCTAACCCATGCAATAAGGTGCGTATAATTCTAACCATCATTTGATTGTCATCAATAATCAAAAAGCTTAAATTAGCAATTCTCCTCTTATCAAACATAGCCCCTCCAAAATTTAATTATATTAAAACTGTAGATTTTTAAAAACTAATGTCCATAAATATTAAAAATAAATGAGATGGGTCTAGACCTATTTAACAGCCCATTTTTTATAAAATGCAAAGTTTTTTTGTTAAAACCCTATGCTTTGATTGTAAGGGTGCAAAAGCTTTGCTATGTAGGTATAAATATAATTATTATGAGTCTTTAAATTAGGAGTGAATACTAATGAGCATAGACCAAGCCACTGTTCGCAAAGTTGCAAATTTGGCGCGTATAAAAGTAAGTGATGAGCAGGTGAACAACTTAGAAGGCGAGCTTAATCAAATTCTACAATTTGTTGAGCAATTGTCGGAAGTGAATACCGATGGCGTAAAGCCATTAACCAGCGCCGTAGATATGACCCAGCCACTAAGAGCCGATGTTATTACCGATGGTGGCTATCCTGACGATATTCTTAAAAACGCCCCAGCTGCCGATGGCGGTTTTTTCCTTGTTCCTAAAGTAATTGAATAGGCATATATTATGAGCAATTTATTAGATTTAACTTTAAGCCAAGCCCGCGAGAAATTACGCAATAAAGATATAAGCGCAGTTGAGCTAACAACCGCATACATAGATGCACAAAAACAAACAAAAGCATTAAATGCCTATATTTTAAACACCGAACAACAAGCGCTAGAAATGGCAAAAGCCTCCGATGCCAAACTGACAAAAGGCGAGGGCGGTATTTTAGAAGGTATCCCCGTTGGCATTAAAGATTTATTCTGCACAAAAGGCGTGCGTACCACCGCCAGTTCAAAAATATTAGGCAATTTTACGCCAACTTACGAAAGCACTGTTACCGCAAATATGTGGGCAGATGGCGCGGTAATGTTGGGCAAATTAAATTGCGATGAATTTGCAATGGGTTCATCGAACGAAACCAGCTTTTATGGCGATGTGGTAAACCCATGGCAGCGCACAAATGACGATACAAAGCTCGTACCGGGTGGTTCATCTGGCGGTTCTGCCGCCGCGGTTGCCGCGCGTGCATGTTTGGGCGCAACCGCCACCGACACTGGCGGCTCTATTCGCCAACCTGCCGCATTTACAGGCACAGTCGGCATAAAGCCAACTTACGGGCGTTGCTCACGTTGGGGTACAGTAGCATTTGCGTCTAGCCTCGACCAAGCAGGGCCAATCACCCGCACAGTGCGCGATTCTGCAATTATGCTACAGTCCATGGCATCATTCGATACTAAAGACAGCACCAGCGTAAATTTAGCCGTACCCAATTACGAAAAAGCCCTAACAGGCGATATTCGTGGTTTAAAAGTTGGCATTCCAAAAGAATATAAAGTCGATGGTATGCCAGCAGAAATTCAAGCCTTATGGCAACAAGGCATAGATTGGTTAAAAGATGCAGGCGCAATAATTTCCGAAGTCAGCCTGCCGACCACAAAATACGCTCTGCCCGCCTATTATATTGTTGCCCCAGCCGAAGCCTCATCTAACTTAGCGCGCTATGATGGTGTAAGATATGGCTTGCGTGTCGCAGGTGAAAATATTGACGAGCAATATGCCAACAGCCGCGCGGCAGGCTTTGGCGAGGAAGTACAACGGCGTATCTTAATCGGCACTTATGTTTTATCAGCAGGTTATTATGATGCCTATTATGTAAAGGCGCAAAAAGTTCGTACATTAATTAAACAAGATTTCGACCGTGCTTACCAAAAAGTAGATGTTTTACTAACCCCAACGACCCCAAGTGCTGCCTTCGGCATCGGCGAAAATATTGGCGACCCACTGGCAATGTATCTCAACGATATATTCACCGTAACCGTTAATATGGCTGGCTTACCGGCCATCTCTATCCCTGCGGGCATATCGGCAAACGGTTTGCCTTTGGGCTTACAGTTAATTGGTAAAACCTTCGACGAAGAAACATTATTTAAAACTGCAGATGTTATGGAAAAAG
>CAZHCZ010000094.1:0-5224 GCA_964531635.1 uncultured Hyphomicrobiales bacterium
AATGCGTGCATCTCTATAATGCTGTGCTGCACCCGCTTCTTCAATATAACCCATGCCACCAAAAATTTGAACGCCCAAAGATGCCACTTCACTGCCCATATCGGTCGAATATCCCTTAGCAATCGGCGTTAAAAAGTCAGCATTAGCCTTTTCACCCAAATCGAGCGACAATGCCGTTTGATAACAAATAGCCCGCGAAGCCAACGTAAAGCACCGTTGCTTTAATAACATATGCCGAATATCAGGGTGGTTTTTAATCAAAGTCATTTTGCCCAAAGGGGTGTCTGCCCGCCGCCCCTGCTTACGTTCATTGGCATAATTTAAAGCGTGTTGATATGCCCTATCGGCAATCGCCACGCCCTGAATTCCAACCATTAACCGTGCCGAATTCATCATCATAAACATGCCGTTAATGCCCTTGTTTTCTTCTCCAATTAAATAAGCCTTAGCGCCTTTATTGCCCCCAAACTCCATAGTACAGGTCGGGCTAGCATGTATGCCCATTTTTTCTTCAACTCCAATCGCCTCAACATCATTGCGCGCACCAAGTGAGCCATCTTCATTGACCAAAAATTTAGGCACAATAAACAAAGATAACCCTTTTACACCCTTAGGCGCACCTTCAATTCTAGCCAAAACCAAATGAATAATATTTTCCGCAACATCATGTTCACCATAAGTAATAAAAATCTTAGTGCCGAAAATTTTAAAGTCACCATCGTCATCACGCATAGCCTTACAAGCCAACATGCCCAAATCCGAACCAACATCAGGTTCAGTTAAATTCATAGTTGCGGTCCAATTGCCCGATATAATCTGCTCTAAATAAACCTTTTTCTGCGCGTCACTGCCCATATGCGCAATCGCATCAGCCGCCCCTTGAGTTAATACAGGTCCAATACCAAAAGCCATAGAAGCGGCGTTCCACATTTCCTGAACCGATACCGAAAGCACGCAAGGCAAGCCCTGCCCACCATATTCAACCCCATGCGGCAAACTTGCCCAACCGCCATCACACCATGCTTTATAGGTTTTCTTCCAGCCTGTAGCGGTTTTAATTTCATTATAATCATTGGCATGTTTTATAAGCTTAGCCCCTTCGACATCACCAATTTGGTTTAACGGCGCAATTTCATTCTCAGCAAATTTAGCCGCCTCGCCCAACACAGCATCAACCAAATCGTCCGAAAGGTCGCTAAACCGTGCTTCTTTTACCAGCTTGGTAAACCCAATAACATGGTCAAAAGTAAATTTAATATCCTCAATCGCGGCTTTATAAGTCATCATGCCTCCCAAAATAATGTTTTTTTAATTTACGGTTGCTATGCCCATTTAAGCAAGCTAATTTATTAAAAACTTTAATTTAATAACAAAGTTGCACTTATGGTCGAGATTTTACGCGCCAATCAGCAAAATTTAAAAGAAGCGGGCAAAGCCATAAGGCGCGGTGAACTCGTGGCTTTCCCGACGGAAACTGTCTATGGCTTAGGGGCAGATGCCACCAGCAGCACCGCAGTCAAACAAATATACACAGCCAAAACTCGCCCGAGCAATAATCCGCTCATTGTCCACATAACAAGCTTAGAACAAGCTTATGAATATGGCATATTTGACGAAAGAGCCAAAAAACTAGCCAATAAATTTTGGCCAGGTCCTATGTCACTCATTGTACCGCGCACAAAAAACTGCCCCTTATCACCCCTAGTCAGTGCCAATGGCAACACAGTCGCACTAAGAATGCCCGCCCACCCTATTTCGCGCCAATTGCTTGCCGCAGCCAATGTTCCTGTAGCCGCACCCAGCGCCAATATTTCAGGCGGCATAAGCCCGACTTTGGCACAACATGTCCAACAAAGCTTAGGCGATAAAATTTTTATGCTTATAGATGGCGGCGCCTGTCTTGTTGGTGTCGAATCATCGGTAATATCAGTCCTTCCCAACAAGCCAGTAAAAATCCTCCGCCCAGGCAGTATAAATATTGATGATATAAATACAGTTTTAAATACAAATATCAAGCAAACCACCACAATAAAAAGCGCAACCGACACACTCATTTCACCAGGTTTACTGGCCAGCCACTATGCCCCTAAGTCCAAATTAAGAATGAATGTAAAGCTGCCAAATAAATCCGAGGCCTATCTAAATTTCGGCAAAAACGCTCCGCCAAGCACCTACACATTAAACCTAAGCCCAACCGCCAGCTTAACCGAAGCCGCGCAAAACCTATTCGCCATGTTGCATAAACTCGATGATTATTGTGCAAAACACAAACTAACAATAGCCGTAGCCCCCATACCCAACATCGAGTTGGGCATAGCCATAAACGACCGTCTAAACCGCGCCGCCGCACCAAAATAAAGCACACAATAATGCACAATAATCACATAGAATTTTTTACCAATTTATTAACCCAAAAACACGTCCTAACCACGCAAGACAGCACCCAACCCTATACCGAAGAACCACGCAAAAAATACCACGCAACCACCCGCTGCGTCCTGCGCCCCAAAAATACCGAGCAAGTATCAAAAGTCATGCAATATGCTCACAAACACAACCTGCCCATCATCCCCCAAGGCGGTAATACAGGTCTAGTCGGTGGGCAAGTTCCCAAGCTCGGCACAGAAATTATCCTGTCGCTAAGCCGCTTAAGCAACACTATTGAAATTTCAAAATCCAACCAAAGCCTAACCTGTGGTGCAGGCACAACATTACAACAAGTCCAACAAGCGGCAGATGATGAAAACCTATTTTTCCCACTAAGCCTAGCTTCAGAAGGCTCATGCCAAATTGGCGGCAATATTGCGACCAATGCAGGCGGAACAGGCGTGCTAAAATACGGCAATATGCGCGATTTGGTGCTAGGGCTAGAAGTTGTCATGGCAAATGGCGAAATCTGGAGCGGACTAAAATCCTTACGCAAAGACAATACAGGCTATGACCTAAAACACCTATTCATCGGCTCAGAAGGCACATTGGGCATAATTACCAAAGCCTGCCTAAAGCTCTACGCAAAACCAAAAAACATAGCCACAGCATTTTGCGCCATCAACAGCCCACAAGATGCAGTAGATTTACTAACATTGTCACAACAAAACTCCAATAACCAAGTCATTACCTTCGAAATCATACCCCAAATCGGCATAGATTTTGTATTAAAACACGGTGACAATCCCCGCTTTCCTCTCACCGAAAAAACCCCATGGTATATATTGCTAGAAACCACAGGAAGCGATGAGCAACTCACCAATATCCTAGAACAAGCTTTCGAAAAGTCGCTAATTCAAGACGCCACAATCGCCCAAAATAAAACCCAAGCAAAAGAGTTTTGGTATCTACGTCATATGCTGTCCGAAGTACAAAGCCTAGAAGGCGGCAGTATAAAACACGATATCAGCGTCCCGATAACCGATATTCCCAGTTTCTTAATCAAGGCAAAAAAAATAGTAGAAGCCACCATTCCCAACGCCCGCCCCGTCCCCTTCGGTCATATAGGCGATGGCAACCTGCATTATAATATCAGCCAACCCAAAGATATGGATAAACAAGAATTCCTAAGCCACTGGCAAACATTAGCCGATAAAATTCACGCATTGGTGTTAGATTTCAACGGCTCAATCAGCGCCGAACACGGCATAGGACAAATGAAATACGAAGATATGAAAAAAATCAAATCTTCCCTAGAACTCGCCCTAATGCAAAAAATCAAACAAAGCCTCGACCCAAAAAACCTCCTAAACCCCGAAAAGACCGTTCCTCTAGAATTATAGTATAATTTTTTGAAGAGGCTTATTTAGGCACCAATGCCAGTTTCTTTTCATTTAAAATTAGATGAATATCAGACCCGACTTTAAATATATCAACCATATTGTTATCAACGACAAATAATTCGCCTATAGCAGTGTCGAGCGTATATTGAATTTGGTTTCCTAAGTAAGCTGCGTAAGTAACATTGCCTTTAATTCTATCTTTATTGCTAACACGAGCAAGCGTTATATTTTGAGGGCGAATAACTAAAGACGCATTAAAAGCAGCCGTTTGCTTTGTCGGAACTTTTAGTTTCATGCCTGCAATTTCAACTGTAGCAATCCCCAGTTTTATAGAAGTCACCTCACAATCAACCACATTGGCATCACCAATAAAATCTGCAATAAACTCCGAATTTGGGGTGTTATATAAATCATCTGGCGTTCCCATTTGAGCAATTTCAGCGCTCTTCATTACAATTATTCTGTCTGATACTGCCATAGCCTCTTCTTGGTCATGCGTCACATAAACAGTTGTTAAGCCCAAATTTTGCTGAATTTTTCGAATTTGCTCACGCACCTGCCGTCGCAATTTTGCATCTAAATTAGACAAAGGTTCATCGAGCAAAAGTATTTCTGGTTCAAGCACTACCGCTCTAGCAACCGCTACCCGCTGTTGTTGCCCGCCAGACAATTCCGAGGGCAGCCGCTCGCCAAACCCTTCTAAACCGACCATGGCCAATACGTCTCGTGCCTTATCATACGCCTCTTTTTTGGGAGTTGAGCTTACGGTAAGTCCGTAAGAAACATTTTCAAGCACACTCATATGAGGAAATAATGCGTAAGATTGAAAAACCATTGAAACACTTCGGTAGGTTGCCGAAAGGTAAGTAACATCTTTATTGCCAATAAAAATTTTGCCCTTGCTCGCCGATTCTAAACCAGCAATTAACCTTAGAGTTGTCGTTTTCCCACAGCCAGAAGGACCAAGTAAAGTCACCAATTCACCAGGTATAATATTCAAAGAAAGGTTTTTTATTGCAACAACATCACCATATTTTTTAACCACATTTTCAAACCGAACAGACCCTATTATTTCACCATTAGACATAAAATTCTCCTCATATATTGGTTAAGACTAAGCCTGCACTGTTTTTACTTTGGTATGGTTTTGAAGGCGGTTTTCTTTACGCAATCGACGTTTGCCAATAATGAATTGCAGCAATAAAATCACCGTTAACATAGTGACAATTAGCACTGTGGAATAAGCAATAGCAATACCAAACTCGCCATTTTCAACCCTGCCTATAATGAATGAGGTCGCCATATTATGTTTGGCACTAACAAGGAAGATAACGGCACTTACCGCAGTAATTGCCCGTACAAAACTATACGTTAAAGCGGCTAAAATTGCGGGCCCAATCAAAGGAACTATTATTTTACGCACAGTGGTAAAGCTGTTTGCACCCAAGGTTATT
>CAZHCZ010000095.1:0-5164 GCA_964531635.1 uncultured Hyphomicrobiales bacterium
GCTATTTTTAGCTTTGCGAAAGCCTACACATGTGCGCCTTGATAAAACATAAACAACTATGTTTATAACCAATATATAGTGCGTTTTGCTTTATCTCATCTCTTTTGGTGCATCTACACCCAGAATATCTAATCCTGCTTTAAGAATATGTGCAACATTGCGTACCATTGCCAAACGCGCATGAGTTAGTTGTTTGTTATCATCGACTATAAAGCGTAATTGTGGCAGTTCTTTGCCTTTGTTCCACAAGGCGTGGAAATTTGCCGACAAATCGTACAAATAGAAACTAATACGGTGCGGTTCATGAAATTCGGCGGCGCTTGATGCTACTTTTGACCAGTTTAGTAAGGATTTGATTAGATTGATTTCACTGTCGTTTGTTAGCAAACTTAAATCTGCTGTGCTAAAATCAAATGTTTCGACATCGAAATCGGGCATCGCTATTTTTGCTTGGCGCATAATAGAATAGACCCTTGCATGGGCATACTGCACATAAAACACTGGGTTTTCGCGACTTTTTTCGGTAACCTTATCGTAATCAAAATCAAGCGGGGCTTCGTTTTTACGGTAGAGCATCATAAACCGAATGGGGTCTTTGCCGACTGCTTTATATAAATCGCTTAGGGTTACAAAATTGCCAGAACGTTTTGACATGGTTTGAACTTCGCCATTTTTTAATAATTTTACAATTTGGCAAATTTTAACATCGAGCGTGGCTTCATCGTTACTCACTGCGCGCACGACGGCTTTTAGGCGTTTAACATAACCGCCATGGTCTGCGCCTAAAACGTCTATCTGTTCATTGAAGCCGCGTAGATATTTATCGCGGTGATAGGCTATATCGGCAGCAAAATATGTATATGAGCCATCGGACTTTACCAATGGGCGGTCAATATCATCGCCCCAATCGGTAGCTCTGAATAGGGTTTGTTCGCGCTCTTCATAATCATCGGGCAATTGACCTTTTGGTGGTGGTAAAACGCCTTCATATATTAAACCGCGCGCGCGCATATCGGCTAGAGTTTTTTTAATTGCGCCAGCTTCATGTAGGGTACGTTCGGAAAAATAATTATCGAACTTAACATCTAGCAGGGCTAAATCGGTTTTTATCATTTGCATCATGGCTTGCATAACTTGGTCTTTGACTAGGGGTAGCCAGTTTTTTTCGTCCATGTTTTTTAGTTTATCGCCATATTCTTGTGCAAGGGTTTTGCCGACTGGTTTTAAATATTCTCCGGGGTAATAACCTTCTGGGATTTTACCAATATCTTCGCCCAATGCCTCACGGTAGCGCAAAAATGCAGAACGGGCTAAGGTTGTCACTTGGCTGCCTGCGTCATTGACATAATATTCACGATGCACATCATAGCCTGACCAAGTGAGTAGGTTTGCCAGCGCATCGCCAAAGACTGTGCCGCGCACATGCCCAATATGCACAGGACCTGTTGGGTTGGCTGAGGTGAACTCTAGGTTGAGCTTTCTATTGTGTGGTTTTGGTTTGCCAAAATTTAAACCGTCGCGAGTGACTTGGGCAAATTGTGATGTCCAAAATTGGTGGGCGACTGTGATATTTATAAAGCCCGGACCTGCGACTTGTACGGCTTCTATATCGGTGTTTTGTTCAAGATTTTTGGCAATGAGTTCCGCTAAATCTCGTGGTTTCATTTTTAAAGGTTTACACAGAACCATTGCGGCATTGGTGGCTATATCGCCATGGGTTTTATCACGTGGGGGTTCGGTATTAATGCGGGTGAAATCTAGGTCTTTATGACCCATTTTCTCAAGTGTTTTAACGATAATTGATTTAAAATGAACAAAAATATCCATGAATATCTTTCTAATAAGCTGTTTTGTGATGCTTTTAACGCATTTGTGGTGTGTTGGCAAATAATCGTTGATGTTCGGTTATGGCATACCTATCGGTCATGCCTGCTATAAAATCGCCTATTTTACGTTTTGACGCATCGTCATTGTTATGTTGCCAGTCGATGGGTAAATTTTTTGGGTTTTTATGGTAGTTTTCGAACAAATTTTCAAGAATTTGTGCAGCGGCTACACGTTCTTTTGCAACGCTTTTTGCACGATACATATTTTCCATTAAAAACTCTTGTAGCATTTTAATCGCCTGTAATATTTCATCGGAAAAGTTGCCGATTGCGGATTTGGCGTTGTGGACATCATTTGTGGTTTTAATATTGTGTTTTTGAATATTTTTTTGCGTGTTTCTAATGATATCTTCGACCATTATAGTGATTAGTTTTCTGTTTGCCTCGTATATTTGGCGCTCTACTGCGATATTTTTATGTTTATTTTTAACGTCGCGGAGAATATCGCCAAAGATTGGCAGTTCGAACAAATCCTCAAACACGAATAGGTTGGCGCGGAGTCCATCGTCAATATCGTGGTTATTATAGGCAATATCATCGGCACAAGCCGCGACTTGGGCTTCTAGGTTTGAAAACTTATCTATTTCCAAATCAAACTCTTTGCAAAATTTTGCAACATACCTTGGCACGCCATTTTTTTTATAGCGTTTTGTTGGGTTGCCATTGGCATCTAATAGCGGGCCATTGTGTTTGGTAAGACCTTCTAGGGCTTCCCATGTTAAATTTAGACCATCGAAATTGGCATATCGCCGTTCTAATTTTGTAACAATTTTTAGGCTTTGCGCGTTATGCTCAAAGCCGCCAATGTCGCTTAGGCAATCATTCAGGACATCTTCGCCGCAATGACCGAAAGGAGTGTGACCTAAATCATGCGATAGGGCTAGGCTTTCGGCTAATTCTTCGTTTAGGAATAGAGCCTTTGATATAGTGCGGGCAATTTGTGCGACTTCTATTGTGTGGGTTAGACGATTGCGGAAATGATCACCTTCGTGGTTTACAAAAACTTGGGTTTTAAACTGCAAGCGCCTAAAGGCGGTGGTGTGGATAATTCTATCTCTATCGCGCTGAAATGCACTGCGATGCGCGGTTGTCGGCTCAGCATATAGGCGGCCTTTACTCATGCTGGCTTTTTGCGCATAGGGCATAAGTAAAGATTCATAATTTTTGGGGTTAAAATTCACAGTAAAATACCTTATATTGAGTCTAACTCTAGTAATAAACCATCGAGGTGATTTATGCAAAACCCTATTGCGACCGATAATGCTTTTAGCCAAATTGAAAAAATTCTTACCAAAGAAGCAGGTAAAGCCAAGCTTAGGATTAGTATTTTAGGCGGTGGATGCTCTGGTTTCCAATATAAATATGATATTGTGACAGAGATAAATGATGATGATTTGATACTTGGGGCTGGTAATGCGCTGATTTTAATTGATTCTACATCCCTGCCATTTTTAGAAAATGCGACTATAGATTATGTTAATGATATAGCGGGAGCGGCGTTTAAAATTACCAACCCCAATACAGCAGCTGAATGTGGGTGTGGCGTTTCATTCTCTATGTAATGAATTAACTAATGTTGGTAACTCATTGATAAAATTAATTAAATTAAACAACGATAATATGAATTGGCTGGTAAAGTTAAACAATGCATGTGTGCCAGCAGTTGACTTTAAAACCGCAGATGGCTTTTTAAAAGACACGCAATTTTGGTACTCGGCAATGGTTGCAACCAAAGACAATGTGCCCGTTGGTGTTGTAATATTAATCCGCGAAGGTGCAGAGTATAAAAGTAGAAATTACAACTGGCATAATACTAATAATGTGCGGCATTTATATGTTGATAGAATAATAATTTCTGAAGATGCGCGCGGGCTTGGAATTGGTAAATTATTATATGATTACGCAATTTCTGAAGCCAGAACGCAAAATATACCGCTAACAGCTGAAGTTAATACTCAGCCCGACAACCCAAGTTCACATGCGTTCCACCTTGCCTTAGGTTTTGACGCTATTGGTCAAATAGAGCATGAATCAGGTTATGCCGTACGGTTTTATAGAAAGAGTTAATTATGAAAATTGTAAGTTGGAATGTGAATTCCATTAATGTTCGTCACCCTAATGTTGTTAAGTTTTTGCAAAAAATTAAACCCGATATTTTATTAATGCAAGAATTGAAGATGACTGATGAGAAGTTCCCGCGCGAAATTTTTGAAGACTTAGGTTATAATGTCGCCACTCATGGGCAGAAGACTTACAATGGTGTGGCAATTCTTTCTAAGCACCCTATTGATGAAGTTATTACTGGTTTGCCGTTTTTGGTCGAAGGTGATGAGGACGAACAAAGCCGCTATATTGAAGCGGTGATTAGCCTTGAAAATGAGGCTATTCGCGTGGCTTCGATATATCTACCCAATGGCAACCCTGTTGATAGTGAAAAATACCCTTATAAACTAAGGTGGTTTGATAGGCTTATTGCTCATGCAAAAACATTGCTTGAGCATGAAGAAAAACTATTACTTGGTGGTGATTATAACATTATACCAAGTGATGATGATGTTTGGGACGCCAAAAGATGGCAAGGTGATGCACTTATATTGCCGCAAACTCGTGAAAAATTTAGGCAGTTAAGAAACCTTGGCTTTGTTGATTGTTTTGATGCCACTATTGCTAAACCACATCAGTATACATTTTGGGATTATCAAAAAGGTGCTTGGCCAAAAAATCATGGAATTAGAATTGACCACTTGTTGGTTTCGGCACAATTGGCTGACCATTTGGTTGAATGTAGTATTGAAAGTTATACCAGAGATTGGGAACGACCGTCTGACCATGTGCCTATAATGGCTAGTTTTGATATTTAAGACATAAAAAATGGCGGTACTGTTAAATACCGCCATAGTAATATTTATATTTATGCGTTCTTAGCCACCGTTTTTGCTTGGCTTGTCGTCATGACCACCATCATCATGACCATCGCCATAACCACCATCATCATGACCATCGACATGTCCATCGTCATGACCATCGCCATAACCATCGCCATAACCATCGTCATAACCGCTATTGCCACCATCATTATGGCCATCGTCGTAACCATCGTCATAACCGTCGTTACCGCCATCATTATGGCCATCGTCGTAACCATCGTCATAACCGTCGTTGCCGCCATCGTCGTAACCATCGTCATAACCATCATCATAACCGCCATTGCCGCCATTGCCGAGGCAATCATAACAAGCATTCCAGCAGTTACCAAAAATGCCCACACTCGTTGCATG
>CAZHCZ010000096.1:0-5156 GCA_964531635.1 uncultured Hyphomicrobiales bacterium
TCTAAATCTGTGGATATAATTTATATTATTATCTTCAATTAAAACATTTGAATAAGCATAGAATATTAATTAATTGCATCATTTTCATATTGCGGTTTAAGAATAAGCGTCTCAGCCACCCTGTGCATCTGTAAGACTTTGTCTTGCTGTGGGTACCCCCCTAGAGAGAGTGTGCTAAAGCCGCCCCTTCGGCGCACTTTAGTCAAAGCTGCTGTATACAAGGAGATATTAAGCATACGGGCGGCTTGTCAAGCTTTCACGATCAGTGAGAACTGTTATCGATATAAGCCAATGTTATCGATATAAGCCAATGTTATCGATATAAGCCAAGGCTGCATAAACGGTTTACTTTGAACACCCGTTAAAAAGGGGGGTATTACCAAAAAACCAGCTCACCTGACTTTACGCCCATTAAACAATCCATACTCAGTCCAAAAATCATAAACAATTTTTAAGAATATAAACTTCAACCGCTGCAACGACCTGCTTCATTTGCATTTTTATAAAGTTTAAAAGTAAATGGTAAAATGGTACGGCTGGCGGGATTTGAACCAACGACCTCCTGATCCACAATCAGGCGCTCTAACCAACTGAGCTACAGCCGCACACTTAACTCACTTAGGTTTACCAAGCAAGTTTGAGATTATTTAGCCCCAAATCACTTACTTTGCAAGTCACATTCCATTTTCTCCCACAAATATGTATATATTTATAAAAAAACTTACAATGACTTTTCTTTTCTCCTGCACTATGCTTACATAAATAAGTAGTAAAATTAAAAATGAGAAAATTATGGGCATTAATTCCTCCACCGAAGCCGTAGCCGATTTACAATTGGGTGCAACGTCCGACGGTCTTGTCCGTATCTATGTAATTGGCGAAAATATCGACCTGCCGATGGATTTTGACCCCGAAGACGCGCGCGAAATAGCCGCCGAGCTACTAGCCGCCGCAACCGAAGCCGAACAAATTGCTAAAAAAAATAGCAAAAAAAGCCGTAAATAAAATAATTAACGTTTAACCTTAACGACAAAATCTTAACTATAGATACAATGCCCGCTTTACCTGCGGTGCAATTTCTGGTTAATTAAGGGTTAATATTTCCTTGAGTTCTAAAGGTAAGAGTAATGAGTATAGAGTCTACGCGTAGCCTAAAAGACATAGAAACCAACTTCGAAAACTCCGACACACCCACATGGGCGTGGGATAATGAGCGCAAGCGCATCATTTGGGCAAACAAATCCGCTGTAACATTTTGGCAAGAATTAAGCGTACTAGACTTGCTTGATACATTGTTTACACCAAGCCACCCAATAGCTAAGCAGTTTTCCAAAGCACAAAGCCTAAGTCAAGACACATCAAAAGCCATAAATATGTCGGTAGATTTTACTTCAATCGACATCGAGCAGAGCACCAATTGCCAATTTGAGCAAATTAAAACCACCAACAACCGCACCGCCACTTTAATTCAAGTGACCAAAGCCAGTGAAAAACCGCAAACCGACACTCCCGATGCCCCCACACCCGAAACTAATATTCTTGCAACACAGATATTAGACAATGCCCCCGTTGCATTGGCACTGTTTAACACCGATGGTAAGTTTAACTATGCCAACCAAACCTGCCAAGAAATTTTCACCTCTGCCGATAGTGGGTTTTTAAAACCGAATAACTTAAGCGACTGGTTTACACAAGATGAAGATAAAAAACCTGCCGAAAATTTAATAAAAAAATGCCTAAAATACGGCATTGTCAACCTAAACGCTAACTTAACCACCAGTTTTGGCGACCGCAACCACTCCATTGTTGCAAAGTCATTAACGCTTAATATTTCTCAAAATAACAATTCTTATATCCTTGTTTGCTTGCGCGATGTTGCCGATGAACGCAACTATGAAAAAACCCTAACTGACCGCATCGCCAAATTAGAAGCTCTCGAACAAAATGATATAACAAAGCCTGCCGAGCTGATAGAAGATGAGCAGCCAGAACTCACCACAAGCGAGCTTGAGTTTACAACATTAGAAACCAACCTAAGTGACACCGAAGCCGTAAACTTCGCCTCACTCGCACAAACTCTAAACGCCGAAACAGAGCCTACGACTGAAGTCAAAATCGAAATGGAAGATGAAGCCGAAATCGAAATGGAAGATGAAGTCGAAATCGAAATTGAAGCCGAAACGCAAGCCGAAGATGAAGCTATTGCCGACACTTCAATTGCCGATAACATAGTCCCCGCCTTTGGTGCAACGCCTGAAAATATTGCAAAGTTTGGGCGCAATGATGTCGATATGTTTAAACTCATTTTAGACCAAACCCCAGTATCGGCTTTAGTTAGCACTCTACCAACACAAGATGGCATAACATTATTATTCGCCAATAAAGAAGTTTTACACACGTTAGGCTTAATCGAAAATAAAGACGATAAAACCGACATCGACACCTATTACAACCTGCTTTCAATTGAAGCTATGGAAGATATAAACACCCAAGCCGATGCCTTTGGCGACACTCCCATTGAGCAAGAGATTAGCCTATTGGTTAATGACGAAAAACATTATTTCAATGCCAAAATTAATAAAATAAATTGGCAAGGCAATAAAGCATTGCAATATTTTTTAAGCCCAAAACACTCAGTAGCAACCCCGCAACCCTTACAAGCAATCAATAACGATACGCAAAATAATAATGTTGTCCAGTTCAACCTCGATGGGCAGGCTTTTATAGATGAAAACCAACAAATTCTGTCGAGCAATACGCATTTAAGTAAGCTAATCAACACCCCAACCGATACATTAAATAATAGTTTCATTGGCGATATAGTCACCCCTGAACATTTAAGCATGTTTCAAGACTATTTGTTTTCTGTATTGCAAAATAATAATAAAAACTTAAGCCTAGATGGTGTCGAGGTCGACTTAATTGGCAAAGATGATGGAAAACACAGCACATTTATTCACATAAAGCGTTTAACGTCAGATGAAGCAAAAAACTTCCCTTCCGATATTTTAGTCAATATTCAAGACATTAACCGCTGGAAGAAAAAAGAGAAAAATTTACGCGATGCCAAAGAACGTGCAGAGCAAGAAAATGTTCAAAAATCAGGCTTTTTAGCCCGTATCAGCCACGAATTGCGTACACCATTAAATGCCATTATCGGCTTTTCCGAAGTGATGAGCGACGAAAAGTTTGGACCACTAGAAAATAGCCGTTACAAAGGCTACGCACATGATATTAATGAAAGCGGTACACATTTACTAAGCCTAATAAATGATTTACTAGATTTATCAAAAATAGATGCGGGCAAAGTGGAACTTAATTTTAAAGCCATAGAACTAGAGCCCATAATTTTACAATCAGTAGCATTAATGCAGCCAATGGCCGATAAAAAACGCATCATTATTCGCAATTCTATTTCCGATACACTGCCACAAATTATCGCCGATATGCGCTCAATTCGCCAAATTATTCTCAACCTTTTATCAAACTCAATAAAATATTCCGATGCAGGCAGCCAAGTTATTATAAGCGCATTGCTCAATGATGATGGCGAGGTTCTCTTAAGGGTGCGCGATACAGGCATAGGCATGGATGAAAAACAACTAGAATCCGCTATGGAGCCTTTTAAAACCTTAGATATGTCAACATTGGTCGACAAACAAGGCACAGGGCTTGGTTTACCGCTTACTAAGGCATTGTCCGAGGCCAATCGCGCTAATTTCAGCATTCAAAGTGCTATAGGCTCGGGCACATTGGTTCAAATTACTTTTCCAACCACGCGGGTTTTAAACTAAAATATTGTACCAAATATGATAATTTGCAACTGTAATATTATTTCTGATAAGGATTTTAAACGTGTCGCCAAGCTCAATAATTGTTCGGTCGACGACTGTTTTACGGCCCTAAATCAAACACCCAATTGCCGCAAGTGCTTTAATAATATTGAACAAATTATTAAAGCCGTACAAAGCAAACCGACTATAAAAAGCCATTGACTCATCTCTAGCATTACATTAGAATAATTTTAAACTAACAAAGGATAATATCATGCGCGGCGATAAACAAGTTATAGAATATCTAAACAAAGCTCTTAAGTTAGAACTCACTGTAGTCAACCAATTTTTTCTGCACGCGCGTATATTAGACGACTGGGGCTTTGAAACCTTGGGCAAAAAAATGATGGAAGAATCGATTGAAGAAATGCAACATGCCGATATAATTATTAAACGCATCTTACAAATCGAAGGTCTTCCTAATTTGCAAGATTTAGGCAGCCTAAAAATTGGCGAAACCGTTAAAGAAATGCACGAGGCCGATTTAGAAGCTGAACATGAAGCCAAAGCCCTTTATACCGAGGCTGTTGCAGTGTGTGAGAGCAAACAAGATTACGTAACCCGTGAAATATTTACAAAAATTTTAACCGATGAAGAAGAGCATATCGACTGGCTAGAAACTAGGTTGGCATTAATAGAGCGCATCGGCGAACAAAATTACCTACAATCAATTATGTAGGTAAATCCTATCTATAAGTTTATATTAACCAATTTTAAGTATTCTATCTTTTAAGTTAAATACTTAATTTTGTGGGTATAGGCATAATGTCGCAACAGGCAACGGCTCTAAATAATTCAAGCACACTTTCTGGGCAAGAGCTGCACCAGCGCATTAATGGTAGCCGTTCCATTAGTGCAATTTCTTATTTGGCAACCGACTATCTTAACCATTTTAACGAAGTTATAATGCTGCTCGATATGATAAGCGACATGCCCGATTTATTGAGTGAATTAAGTGAATGGCAGCCCAAAAGCTATATTCAACATTTTGATGATAGCGGTTTGTCCGACCATGATATTATCATCGAGGCCTATAACGCCGCCAAACCCGAAGACCGTGATATGTTGCTGGCTATCACCGCCGAAATGAATAGAATAATCCTCGACAGTGTAGCCGCCTCAAATGGTGAAGGCGGATCAATAGATGAAATTTCATTAATGATGCTCTGCACTTCAACCACTGAAAAACTGCGGGAACGAATAAACTTGGCAAGTGGGGTTATCAATAGCGGAGCAGCCTCAGTTTCCCAACATCACGATGTTGCGCTTACGCATACATCTATTAACGACACCCAAGCTACGGTTGATATTTTGTTTGATTAG
>CAZHCZ010000097.1:0-4939 GCA_964531635.1 uncultured Hyphomicrobiales bacterium
GAGCAGATTCTACTAATTTTTGAATGGCTTTAATACCATTGTTAGCAGCTTCTAGTGTTTGAACGGCGTTACCAACGCTGTCCATTAGATTGTTTAAATCACCAGCGCGAGAATCGAGTGCTGAAGCGGTGAAAAAGTTTGTTGGGTTGTCTAGAGCAGAGTTAACCCGTTTACCAGTCGCTAGACGGTTTTGAGTTTCTGACATCATCTTTGCTGTATCTTGCATAGACATTAGGTTTTGGCGAACGGCTGATGATAGAGTGACTGACATAATATTTTCCTATTCTTGGAATGTTAAACTGACCAATCTTTCTGACTGGATAATGTGAGTTTTAAGGGGCAAAAGTGAACTACAACTTAACTATTATAGTTAACTATTTTTAACCTTAACCCTTTGTTATTTAAAGTGGTTAATGAAATGTATGTAAGTGTGGTTAACAAAATATTGGGGTATGTGGTTAATGGATTATTAAATGGTGTGGGGTATTAAAAAAGTCAATCCGCAGGGGTAAGTTAAATGGCATGAGTTGTTTTTTATGCTTAGCTTTGTGTGATGGGCTCGGGCTTTTCTGGTGGGGGCTTGCTGTCTACGCTATTCATTAATTTTTGTATATAGGCAAAAGTTTGATTTATCATAATAACCATATACGGTGTTTCAGAAGGTTTGCTTGCGGCTATTGGGTTTTTTGCCACTTGAAGGTTGGCATTAGAGCTTTGAGGTTGGCTATTGTTATTAATGCTGGCACTGCTATTTTGCGGCGATTGCTCTAGCATAACCAAATTAAACTCGTTGATTTTTTTTTGTTGGTTTTTGCTGAAATCTTGCGGTGGAGGAGGGGGCGGTTTGTTTTCGCTGTTGCTTGTGCCTGTTTTATCGACAGCGCTTATAGATGGGTTATCGGCTATTGCGGTAAGTTTTGATGGTGCAAGCTGAGGTTCGGCAAAATTGCGCAATTGTGTTTGCACATCGGCAGTGATGCTTGGCACTGGCGCAGTGCTGCTTGAAATTGATGTTATTGCATACATAGTTTTTCCTCTATGATGCCCACCAGTATATCCATCCACGAATATTTATTTAAAGATAGAGAATATGTGTTTTATTATTATGAATATTAGCAATCAAACTTTATTTAATATTAAAATAAATTATATTGAAACATTGAGTGCTAATGAAGTCGTATGACTGATGCTTTTGGCAGCTTTTGCTTGATTGGGGTTGCCGTAAGTTATTGGTCTATTTTGATTTTCGACATGTCTGGTGATAGTTTCCATTATACCCAAAGCGACTTGTTGTTGTGCATCTATTGCCAGATGATTTCGGCGTAAACATTCTTGAAAATTTTCGATAATAATGCGTAATTTTGCTATTTTATCGGGCGCGAATTGCGATAAACTTTGCCTATTTGATTTAAAAACATTGGCTAAATATGAATATGTTTCGATTAAATGTTGCTTTTCTTCGTGTAAAGTCGCTAAAATTGTTAGGTCATTTGCGCGCAATCGGGCGGTTTCTTGATTGAGGACATCTTGCAACTTTGCTAAAATCTCGTGCATATCGGTGCAAAAAATCATAGCTTGATTGCGGTCTTGAATATGTGAACTGTTATTTGTCATTGACTTTAAATTCCCAACTGCATTTTGGTTATACTGTCTTTTAATTGTGAGGCGATGCCCATGCCACCATCTTGTGACATAGTTTCGGCATATTTGCCGATAAGCATCGAGCGGTAGATATTTTCGGAATTGCCGCCACCAAACGGTTTTTCGAGCTTTACGCCGCTATACATTTGCTCGAGCATGCTGGTTAAGAACATCGTTTCGAACTCTTCGGCGGTTTTTTCGATTTTTTGTTTATCTAACGCGCTAATAGAAAGAGGCTTATTGGTTTCTGGGTCGAGATATTGTTTGAACGTTTGGCTTGCTTGCGCAGTTTTCTCTACCGATATAGTGTTTAATGCGCCCTGAATATTGGCTATATTTGTATTGATATTCATTACATTACCACCAATTCTGCTTGTAAAGCGCCTAGAGCTTTTATGGATTGTAATATAGAAATTAAATCTCTGGGCCCGATGCCTAGGGCGTTTAGACCATCGACCAATTCTGCCAAAGAAATGCTTTGCTCGAGTACGGCTAGGGTTTTATCGCCATTATCGTTGACCGAAATTTCGGTGCGTGGAAGCTCGGTGGTTACACCGTCTGAAAACGGGGCAGGTTGGCTGACTATTGGCGCTTCGGATATGGCGATGGTTAAGTTGCCTTGGGCAATTGCCACTTGGCTAACACGGACATTGCCGCCCATAACTATAATGCCTGTTTGCTCATCTATAAGCACGCGCGCCACTTGGTCGACCGTTACGCGGAGTTGTTCTATTTCGGTTATTAAATCGACCATTGAACCTTGATAGCTTCTAGCGCGGGTTATTTGCACGGTATTGGGATTAACTGCAACGGCAATATTGCTGGCTAAAAAGCTGTTTATAGTACGGGCTATGCGTTTCGCTGTGGTAAAATCGGGGTTTTTTAGGTTGAGCTTTAGTGAAGAGCGGTTGGCAAAATCTAGGGGCAGTTCACGCTCGACAATACCGCCATTGGCAATGCGACCACCCGTGGGAATTCCTGTTGTAATGGAAGCGGCGCGCCCTTCGGCTTTATAACCGCCAATGGATATAGGCCCTTGGGCTACTGCATATTCGACACCATTGAGGGCAAGTAAGTTGGTGGCTAATAATACGCCGCCTTGTAAGCTTTTTGCATCGCCAATTGAACTGACGACAATATCTAACGACGAACCACTTGCCGCGAAAGACTGTAGCTCGGCTGTAACCATTACTGCTGCTACATTTTTGGAACTTAAGTCCATATTACGGGCGTTAACACCGAAATTTGTTAGCAATGTTTGCATACTCTGCTCGGTGAACTTAGAGGAGCCAAAATTATCGCCAGTGCCATTTAAACCGACAACTAAACCATAGCCTATGAGCTTATTGGAGCGAACATTTTCTACGTTTACAATGTCTTTAATACGTGATGCCGCTTGGGTGACGTTTAAATTTGTAACCATAAATAGGCATAAAAATATAAACCTTATTAGATGTCTGGGGATTTGAATAATGTTCATGGTTTTAATCTTTGTTCTAAATATTTAATCTTGAACTTAATAATGCGAAAAGCGTGCCAAAAAACAGAACTCTAGCTTTTATGTTTTATTTTATATTTAAAACAAAGGCTTAAGCTGTTGTTGCGTGGAGGCGTGTTAGGGTAAAAAATAGCAGTTGGGCAGTATTTGCCGATTAAAAAGGTATAAATTGGCATGGCAGGCAAATTATACTATAATGGCTTAGAATCAAATTGTTTGGTTTTTGGAGTGTTAAGGAGCTTTTAAGTGATTATTCCTAGCCAATACCGTTCTTCGACGGTTGGAAAAACACGAAATGCTAAAAAAGTTTCGGGCAGTGGTGCTGAATATCAGCCTGTTGCCGATGAAGATGTGGCCGCGGTTAATGTTGCAGCGCCACTATCGCCCATGCAGCCTGTCGCGGCGATTGACAGCTTGTTGGTAATACAAGAAATTGCCCAAAAGAAAAAACAAACAATTGCGGTGAATAGAAGCCATGAGATGCTTACATTGTTAACCGAAATTAGAGTTGGGTTGCTGGGTGGGCATATTCCTGAGCAGAAAGTACAAAACCTTTCTAAGCTTGCTAACGAAGAACGCCAATCATTTGAAGATAATGGCCTAAATGAAATTTTAGAAGAAGTGGATTTGCGGGCTAAAGTTGAACTCGCAAAAATGAAGTATTAAACAAATTTTATAAATTTTACTATTAAGTAATTGAATATTAAGCTAAAAATAATTTCAACTTAAGTCTCCTAAATCAATTGAAATTTTATTACTTTGGTTGTATAGTCGCCAAAAATTGACGTGGATCAAAGATGTTAAACTTTTGATTTGCTTTGGGAGATATTTGTATTCATTTGGTCATGGAGTGGGAGTAAAATGTCCGTTATTTTAGAAAAAAATTATGTGCCATCGAATGATGAAACATTTATGAGCGAAAAACAATTGGCTTACTTTCGTAGAAAATTAAGCGATTGGAAAGACGATATTTTAAGTTTAAGCAAAGAGACTATTCACTCTATGCAACAAGAAAATGTTCACCACCCTGATTTGAATGACAGAGCTTCATCGGAAACCGATAGGGCATTGGAATTGCGCACGCGTGATAGGCAGCGTAAATTAATTTCGAAAATAGATTCAGCAATTAGACGGCTTGACCATGGTGATTATGGTTATTGTGAAGATACTGGCAACCCAATTAGCCTAAAACGTTTAGACGCACGCCCTATTGCAACGCTTTCGTTAGAAGCGCAAGAAAAACACGAAAAACGTGAAAAAGTTTATCGAAACGTTTAAAAATTTTCCTTATAAACTCAAACTTTTCGCCTGCCACTAAAGAACCCACAGGCTTTGCAGGAACGCTAACTTCTTTTACTAGGCGTATGCGGTTTATATCAATTTTAATCTGGGTTACAGCACTTGCGTGTGTTCGCTCCGCCCTCTTGCCTTCCGCGCGTCGCCCCACCTTTTCTATATCTTCAGCTTCCATTCGCGCTCACTGAAATGCTGCGGGTTCTTGGTGGCAAAAGAAACACAGAGCATATTTACAGCCTGTCGAGGGTAAAAAAGATGAGTAAAAAAGATGAGTAAAAATATACTTTTTACGAAGGAGGGCGACTGCCCGACCGCGCAGCGGAGCAAGCACGCGAAGGCGTGCGCCCGCAGGGGCTTAATATAAACTATAATTGGCATAGCCAATTAGGAGGGCAAGCGCCCGACCGCGCAGCGCAGCAAGGATACGAATGTGGTCGCCCGCAGGGGCTTAACATAAACTTTAATTGGCATAGCCAATTAAAGCCAAGCGCCCGACCGCGCAGC
>CAZHCZ010000098.1:0-4908 GCA_964531635.1 uncultured Hyphomicrobiales bacterium
CAATGACCGATAATTCATCACCCTCAACATCGGAAATATAAAAAACATCTAGCTTTGCACCATTAAACTGTTCGAGCAATTTTCCAAATTTTATAGTGGATATTTTACGCCTTTGTCTATTCATCTCACCAATTGGCATGCCTGCGGACATCATTTTTATATTTAGAATTTGCAAATCTTCAAGGGCTAAACCATCGCGTAAATTTTCGACAAGTGCCGACGCACCACCCGAAACCAAAAAACAAAGTTTTGTGTGTTTGGGTAGGCTTTTAATTTTACTCAACAATGCAAAACCAGCTTGAATACTGTTTTGGTCAGGTATCGGGTGAGCGGCTTCAAGCAATGTAACATTTTTATAGGCACTAAGTTCGTCAAGACCATGCCCATATTTGGTAATAATTAAGGCTTCAACATCATTCTTATCTAACGCCTTTAAAGCCCCTAAAGCCATAGATGCAGCGGCTTTACCAACCGCTATTATTATATCGGCATCATACTGTTTTTGCATATTTATAGCATTAAAAACAGCCTGCTCACCCAATGATGCCTCAACCGCAATTTTCCATAAGTCGATAACTTGTTGTTTCATACTCACCCAATAAATATGTTTGCTCTGCGCACATTAGTGTAACCTATTTTAACCGCCTGTCACAATTTCATAAAGCCAAGCACATATTAATAAAACTCCACTTAAAACGGTCTGTCTTTTTACTAACGAAAAACCTGCAAAGGCTATTGAATTTTTCAATGAAATCAGAGCAACTTAATTCAAAAAGTATAAGCATATTTATCGTGGGTCATATGAAAATTCTATTCGGTTTCCACAAGGTTCACTAATCATAAAGTGAACTTTAGGTCCATTTCCCGAAAATTCAGGTGAAAACTCTACTTTAACTTCTGCCCAATTAGCAACAGCTTCAAACAAAATATCTAAATTCTTTCTTGTAGCAACCTTTAGCGCAATATGGTGCAAGCCAACATTCAGATGCCTGTCGAATTTATTGAATTTGTCGGCATTAATTTTCCAAAGCGTAACTTTACAGTTTCCGTCCGTAACATATATAGATGGATAAGCAGTCTGCCCGCCAAACACATTCCACCCAAGACACTCAACAAAAAACCCGACCGTCTTATCAAGGTCATAAACAGATAAACCAATATGGTCTATACCAAGAGTTTTAACTTTAATTTCTTCAAAATCTCTCATATTTAATTTCCTCTTTAAAAAATTTTTAATCCACCAACTACAGTCTAATTCAAGCTCTTCAAATAGCTCCGATAATCTTCAATATTATCAACATCATTTAATGTTTCGGCATATCCAATATCTACACGGTTGGCATTTGCCACGCTGTCCAAAAGTGTAAATTCACTTGACCAACGGACATGCTTAAACAAGTCGGCTAATTGTGGCGTGGAACGTTGCCCAACCAACCAATATCCCCCGTCATCTGATGCACCGAAGCATATTTTTTTATTCTTTAAAACCTTAAACCCATGCATAATGTGGTGCAATTGAATATAAGGAATATCTGAACCAATAATCAATATCCGCCCGCCACCAAATTTTGTATGAATCTCAACAAACGCCTTATTCATTCGGGCCCCTAAATCGCCAGAACCTTGGTCAATAATGTTTATATTTTCTAACCAAAAACTATCATTAACAGCTGCTTTTGGTGTTGTTGCGATATGCAGTTTAAACTGCTCATTTTGCCTAAATTTGCGCATTAATTTTTTAAGATTATTATTAAAAAATTTATAGGCTTCAACATTACCAATTTTCTTTGCAAGTCTTGTTTTTACTCGTCCCATGCTTGGGCGCTTAGCCATTATTACCAAATGATTTTGCATATATTCCTATTTATAATATGTAGCGGCAATATCTTTAGGGTTTTTTCCTAACTTATAACTCATTAAATACCCAAAATTACGCAATACACGCCGCAAATACCCTGCTTTATATTTATCCGACGATGTCGTTAAATAACTTTCCAACATTATTAAATTTTTACGCCCAATATGGTGTTTAATTCGCCCAATTATTTCGACATCTTCCATAATTGACAAACCGCCATACCCACCAATTTTTTCATATAAGGCACGGCTTATTAATAAGCCTTGGTCGCCATAAGGCAAAGCAAATAATTTACAGCGCAAATAAGCCCCAAACGATACAATACGCGCACTTAAACTTTTATCATCAAACCGATGCCTAAAATACCCGCATTTGTTTTTATTGCTCTCGTCATTAATAAACGCTTTAACTTCTGCTTCCCAACCCTCATCAAGCACGCAATCATCATGCATAAATAATAGCCAATCGCCCTTGGCATATATCACCCCAACTTTGCACTGTAAACCACGGCCTTTTGGGCAAGGAATAAAATCTGCACCCACTTCGTCAGCAATTTGTTGGGTACTGTCATTGCTACCACCATCTGCAAATATCACCTTCGCAATAAAGCCCGAAACAGTTGCCTCCACCAATGGTAATAATGTCGGCAATATTTTTTCAGCACTGTTTAAACACGGTATTATAATAGTCAGTTTAGATGTCATTTTATGAGCTTATCGTATTGCCGTCGATATAAAAACCAATATAAGAGAGGTTAACCTTTAATTAACCATAAATCAACAATTTTCTTAGTTTATTCCGTTTTTGTTCTTGCTTTGTCTTTGCAATTAATCTATACATCATTATATAAGCACACAAAATACATACACACGCCAACCAAAAAGGAGTAAAATAGCCATAACTTCAATATAATCATTTATAACTTTTATTGCCGTATCGGTTATTCATCCGCTTTACTTTTTATATTGAATTATACCCTTTAAGCATTGGCTATCCATATCCAATCAAAATAGCCAATGCTTAAACCCACTCTACTCAGCTAAGTCTGCAAATGCGCAGGCTTTTAAGGAATTGTATTTATATTATCCTTTACCCAAAGTTACGAATATATTTACAATTCCTTATCTTTACTTTACCTTGCCAACCACCACAATTTTTTGGCAAAATAATGCAAAAACCACATAATAAACCCGACTTTTCATTCGAAAAACCGCTTTGGCAAAAGGGTATAAAATTTATAGCGGGTGTCGATGAAGCAGGGCGAGGCCCGTGGGCAGGCTCGGTGGTTGCAGGTGCGGTTATTTTTAGCCCCAACTTTAATGCCGACTATTTATGTCTATTAAATGACAGCAAAAAAATATCGGCTAAAACCCGCGCTTTATTATATGAGCATATTATAAAAACATGTGATTATGCAATTGGCATCGCATCAGTAGATGAAATTGACAAAATAAATATTTTAGAGGCCAGTATGTTAGCAATGTACCGCGCTATAACAAACCTAAAAACCCAACCCGAACATGTCTTAATTGATGGCAATAAAACCCCATGCCAGCTTAACATTCCGTGCCAAGCCATAATAAAAGGCGATGGGCTTTCTTACTCTATCGCCGCCGCTTCGATAATTGCTAAAGTTACGCGTGATAAAATAATGACAGACCTACATCAACAATATCCGCACTATAGTTGGGATACAAATTCAGGTTATGGCACAAAAAAGCACCAAGCAGGGCTTAAAGAATTTGGCATCACGCCACATCATAGGCGCAGCTTTAAACCTATTAAAGTTATAATTTCTCAAAATAAAACATAAATTTCATTAGTTAAATAGTTTGTTTACCCTCTTTAGGCATAATGGCTCTAAATCCTACCGCATGTGTGGTTAAAAGTATTGAGTATAGGGGTTCGTTATGGGTAAAAAAATATCCAACATTTTAAATGTCGATAATATTTTGCAAGGCAATTGCATAGAGCATATGAATAATTTGCCTGCCGCATCGATAGATATGATTTTTGCCGATCCACCGTATAATTTACAACTTTCTGGCGATTTAACCCGCCCCGATGCCAGCCATGTCGATGCTGTTACCGATGATTGGGATAAATTTGAAAGCTTTAAAGCCTATGATGAATTTACCAAAGATTGGCTCAGTGCTGCAAGGCGTATTTTAAAGCCCAATGGCACAATTTGGGTTATCGGCTCTTACCATAATATTTTCCGTGTTGGCACTCAATTAATGGATTTAGGCTATTGGATGTTAAACGATGTTATATGGCGTAAATCTAACCCCATGCCGAACTTTCGCGGTCGCCGCTTTACCAATGCACACGAAACGCTAATCTGGGCATCTCAAAATAAAAAATCAAAATATACGTTTAATTACGAAGCAATGAAAGCCCTAAACGAAGACATTCAAATGCGCAGCGATTGGTTGCTGCCTATCTGTAATGGTGGCGAAAGACTAAAGGGCGAAGACGGCAAAAAAGCCCACCCAACTCAAAAACCAGAATCTTTATTAGGCAGAGTTATCTTATCTTCCACGAATGTTGGCGATGTTATTCTAGACCCATTTTTTGGTACAGGAACAACAGGTGCTGTTGCCAAAAAACTTGGTCGGCATTTCATTGGCATTGAACAACAATCAAGCTATATAAAAGCCGCCACAGCCCGCATTGCAGCGATAGACCCGCTAGACGAAAAAACATTAATCGTTAGCCAAGGCAAGAAGTCCGAACCGCGTATTCCATTTGGGCAATTGGTCGAACGCGGCATGATAACCCCAGGTACAATTTTGGTAGATTCTAAAGGCAATAGAGGCGCACAAGTACGTGCCGATGGCTCGTTAGAAGTAAGCGAAGGCACAGGCTCTATCCATAAAGTAGGCGCAATGGTTCAAGGCGCATCGGCTTGCAATGGCTGGACGTTCTGGCACATAAAAGAAGATACAAACCTATCCCCCATAGACGACATGCGCAAAATTTTACGCGCCGAAATTAAAAGCAACGATAACTAATAAAAATCCTAAAATTTTGTCTACCACATTTTTGCC
>CAZHCZ010000099.1:0-4806 GCA_964531635.1 uncultured Hyphomicrobiales bacterium
TATCTTGTTCGGGGTTATCGGGTAATTTACTGGTGCTGCCGAGTTGTTTTAGGTCTTTATATATATCTTTTGTCATGTTTATTTTCCTATTTCCTTCTCTATTTTCCTATTTCCTTCTCTATTTTCCTATTTCATTGCCCCAGAGCAGCACGTGGAGCTGGGGTAAAATTACTACTTTATACCATTTATCCTGATTAACCCAATTTATTAAATCGCGCATTTTTTGGTGTAGGGCGGCCTTGTTTACGGGCTTAGTTGTGTCTATATCATCATTGCCGACTTGTAAAAATATGGGTGTTTTGGGGTGGTGGGTGCTTACATTTTTGGCGTAGGCATAATCGGCTTGGTTAAAAATTACGATTTTTAGCGATGTGTCGGCAGAGCCTGCGGCTTTGATACAGTCGTCTAGTTTTTGCCAGTCGGTTGCCTCGCCCGATGATGGGGGCTTGGGGCTTAGGGTGAGTTGGTCAAGCTGGTTAAACCACGGCTTTGCTATGCTGCCTTGGGTTTCCATAGACAATTTATGCCCGCGGGCTTTGGCGATTTTTAACAATTCACCAAGCGATTGCAGGGCAGGGTTGCCGCCTGAAATTGTGATTAAAATGGGTTCGCCTTGGCTTAAGGTTTCGACTTCATCTAAAATTTGTTGAGCGGTTTTTTTATGCCAATTTTTGCTATATTGTTTGCCGACAGCGTGCATACTATCGCACCATAGGCAGCGATAATCGCACCCGCCAAAGCGAATAAACACCGTTGGACGACCGATATATGCGCCTTCGCCTTGGATTGTTGGCCCGAAAATTTCGACCACTTGTAGGGTTTTATTGCTCATGGGCGGTATTCTGCCAATGTTTTTGCGGTTTCGCTAACCATAACCGCGACCAATTGCGCCCATTGTGGTTTTGCCCAATCGTAAAAATATTTGGCTAGGTTTTCCGATGTGGTTGGTATGTCGCCTAAAACATCGTTTAAATATTGATGGTCGAAATTTTCATCTATATAGGTTTTAAACTTTGTTAAACCTTTAAAATCCACCACAAAGCCATGGGCGTTTAATGTAGGGGATTGCAGCTCTAATGTTACGATATAATTATGCCCATGTAAGCGAAAACAGGGGTGGTCTTTGGGCAATGTTGATAATGAATGGGCGGCTGAAAAATGAAACTCTTTTGATATTTTATACATTATTATCACCTTTATTGACCGCGGATTTCCAAAAATGGGTATCGGCATATTGGGTTGGGTCGACATAACCTGCAATATGAAATGCCTCGCGTCGTTCGACACATGTGCCACAACGCCCACAATGTATAGCCTCGCCTTTATAACATGACCAGCTTTGACGATGGTCGATATTTAAGGCTTTAGCATCGAGCGCTATATCGGATTTTGTGCGCTTAACATAGGGGGCGTAAATGTCTATATCGGCATAACCTTCGAGTGCCAATTTTTGCATAGTGGCAAAGCTTTTTATAAATTCTGGTCGGCAGTCGGGGTATATGAAATGGTCGCCACTATGTACGGCGAGTGCAACCCGTTTGAGTTTGTGTGTTGCCGCAAGACCGTAGGCGATGGACAGCATAATGACGTTGCGGTTTGGCACCATGGTTATTTTCATACTTTGGGCGGCATAATGCCCGTCTGGCACGTCGATATTATCGGTTAAGGCTGTGCCTGTAAATTCTGCACCAATGTTGGCAATGTTGATTAGGGTGAATTTTACGTCTAACCTTTTTGCAACTTGGCGGGCAAAGTCGGTTTCTTTTTTATGGCGTTGACCATAATCGAAAGTTAAAATATGTGCAAGATTGCCGTCTTTAGCAATTTTATGGGCGAGGGTTATGCTGTCCATGCCGCCTGAACAAATGAGCAATGTTTGCATTTGAGATTTCCTGTTTTATCTGGGTAGGGCTTCGACCAGTCGGGAGTTACCCGAAAATTGTAATTTCACTATTATATAATGGGAGGTGGGTAAATGCAACATAAATTCTAGCCTTTGGTGGCAGATGAAAAGTTGGAATTTGTTATTTTAAATCCACGGTGTATCTACTGCCATTTGTTTCTCGAACTTGGTGATTTCATCAACTTTTTTTAGGCTTTGTCCTATATCGTCTAGTCCTTCTAATAGGCATTGTTTTTTGAAGGGGTCTAGTTCGAATTTAATTGTGCCGCCGTCTGGGCCTGTTATTTCTTGTTTTTCTAGGTCTATTGTCATGGTAGCGTTGGCGCCTCGGTTGGCGTCGTCCATTAATAAATCGACCTTATCTTGCGGGAGCTTAATGGGCAGAATGCCGTTTTTGAAGCAGTTGCCGTAAAAAATATCGGCGAAACTGGTGGAGATGATTACCTTGATGCCTAGGTCGGCGATTGCCCATGGGGCGTGTTCGCGGCTTGAACCACAGCCGAAATTATCGCCTGCTACGATGACTGATGCGTTGCGGTAACCTTGCTGGTTTAATATAAATTCGGGATTTTCTGTGCCATCTTCATTATAGCGCATTTCGGCAAAGGCGTGGACGCCTAAGCCTGTACGTTTGATGGTTTTTAGGAATTGTTTTGGAATAATCATATCAGTGTCGATATTAATTAATGGCATGGGTGCGGCGACGCCTGTTACTGTTTTAAATTTTTCCATTTTATATATCCCTTACATCGGTTAGATGCCCCTTAATTGCAGCTGCCGCCGCCATAGCGGGTGACACCAAATGGGTGCGGCCTTTATAGCCTTGTCGCCCTTCGAAATTACGGTTTGATGTCGATGCACAGCGTTCATAGGCTTTTAGTTTATCGTCATTCATCGCGAGGCACATGGAGCAGCCTGGTTCGCGCCATTCAAAACCTGCGTCGATAAATATTTTATCGAGCCCTTCTTCTTCGGCTAGCATTTTTACTAAGCCTGAGCCCGGTACAACCATTGCACTTATGGTTTTGGCAATGGTTTTGCCTTTTAATATTTTGGCAGCGGCGCGTAAATCTTCTATACGCCCATTGGTGCATGAGCCGATAAATATGCGGTCGAGTTTAATGTCGGTTAGTTTCATGCCTGCTTCTAAACCCATATATTCTAGTGCGCGTTTGGTAGCCAATTGGCGACCTTCATCGGCAAAATCTGTTGGGTATGGCACGGTTTGGTCAATTGGCAATACATCTTGCGGGCTTGTTCCCCATGTGACATTGGGTATCATATCGGCTGCATTCATTTCGACTTCTTGGTCGAATTTTGCGTCTTTATCGCTGTATAATGTTTGCCAATAAGCAATGGCTTTATCCCACATTTCGCCTTTTGGTGCGCGGGGTTTGCCTTTTAGGTAGGCGAAAGTTTTTTCATCGGGGGCGATTAGCCCTGCGCGTGCACCACCTTCGATTGCCATATTACAAACGGTCATACGCCCTTCCATCGACAGTTCCTCGATGGCTTGACCTGCATATTCTATAACATAACCTGTGCCACCAGCCGTGCCGATTTTACCGATTATTGCCATTGTAATGTCTTTAGCCGTAACGCCATTGGGCAATGAGCCATTAATGGTTACGCGCATGTTTTTTGATTTGGATTGAATGAGGGTTTGAGTGGCTAGAACATGCTCGACTTCGGACGTGCCGATGCCATGGGCTAATGCGCCAAATGCACCATGGGTGGCGGTGTGGCTATCGCCGCAAACTATGGTCATTCCCGGTAGAGTAAAGCCTTGCTCGGGCCCGACAATATGCACTACGCCGCGGCGAATATCGTCGGTGGCAAAATATTCGATACCAAATTCAGCTACATTGGCTTCGAGCGCTTGAATTTGAATGCGGGATTCATTGTTTTCAATACCAGCTACACCGTTTAACATTGGGGTTGTTGGCACGTTATGGTCGGCTACTGCTAGAGTTTTTTCGGGTGCACGGGCTTTGCGACCTGATAAACGTAAGCCTTCGAATGCTTGTGGGCTGGTGACTTCATGCACCATGTGACGATCAATATATAACAGGCATGTTCCATCTTGCGCTTCGTGGGCTATGTGGCTATCCCAAATTTTGTCATATAATGTTTTGGACATGGATTTTCCTTAAAGGGGTTTTGGAATGAAAACAGCGACAACTCTCTCAAGTAATCGCTGCAAACTAAAAAATTATAGTATAATCTTATTTCTTTTTAAGAGCTGCCAAGCGTTTATGGTCAACCTTTTCGGAAATACGAGCAGCTTTACCGCGTAAGTTACGCAGATAGTATAGCTTTGCACGTCTTACTCGACCACGACGAACAACAACAATGCTTTCAATTAATGGGCTATAAAGTGGGAATTTACGTTCAACACCTTCGCCATAAGAAATTTTACGAACATTAAAACTTTCGTTAATGCCGCCGCCAGTACGGGCGATACAAACACCTTCATAAGCTTGCACCCGTTCGCGGCTGCCCTCTTTAATTTTTACGTTAACACGTAGAGTATCACCCGGTTGAAATTCTGGAATTGGGCGTTTTGCAGACAATTCGTCGGCTAGTTCTTTTTCGATGGTTTGAAGAATATTCATAATCAGTACCTAAATATACAGATGATATAGGTTTTGCCCTTGATGCGGCACGCTCTTAAGAGCCAGTCGGGGCATTGTTTACCCGTCACAAAACATATCATAAGATTTTGTTGTGGCTGATATGCCATAATATTTTTGTTAATGCAAGGAAAAAATGTTGGGTTTGGGTGGAAATTAACATAAGTTCTGAGTTTTTGTTTGTGGGTTTTTATGTTCGGCTTTGCCTCTCTTTGACCTGCGGGCGGGTGCTCTGCACCCTTGCTTTCGCTTCGCGGTCGGGCGCTTGCC
>CAZHCZ010000100.1:0-4640 GCA_964531635.1 uncultured Hyphomicrobiales bacterium
CGGGCGCACGCCTTCGCGTGCTTGCTACGCTGCGCGGTCGGGCGCTTGCCCTCCTTCGTAAAAAATGTATTTTTACTCACCCTCTTTACCCTCGACAGGCTAAAGTGGGTTCTTTGCAAATTATGAAGTTTATTTTACCGCCAGTTTAGGATAACTTTACCGCAATTGCCTGAGCGCATTAGGTCAAAGCCTGTTTGGAAGTCATCGACATCAAGCTGATGAGTGATAAGCTTGCTCATGTCTAGACCTGATTGTAGCATGGCTATCATTTTATACCATGTTTCGAACATTTCACGTCCGTAAATGGCTTTGATGGTTAGACCTTTAAATATTATGGGCGACCAATCGAGTTCGACTTTGCCTGCGGGCAAGCCGAGCAAGGCTATTTTTCCACCCATTATCATGGTGCTGACCATTTGGTCGAAAGCTGAGGGAACGCCGCTCATTTCTAACCCAATATCGAAGCCTTCTTTTAAGTTAAGCTCGTGCATAACGTCATTTAAATCTTCTTTAGCGACATTGACCGTGCGTACATTGGCAACTTTTGCTGCCAGTTCTAGGCGATAGTCGTTTACATCGGTAATTACCACATTTTTTGCACCGACATATTTGGCGATGTTTGCCGCCATTATGCCGATAGGTCCTGCACCCGTTATTAAAACATCTTCGCCAATCAAATCAAAGCTTAGTGCGGTGTGGACAGCATTGCCCATTGGGTCCATAATTGCGGCAATATCGTCGGAAATATCGTCGGGTAATTTTATTAAGTTAAAGGCGGGTAGGCTTAGATATTCGGCAAATGCGCCTGGTACATTAACCCCAATACCCTTGGTATCAGGGTCGAGATGAAACCGCCCTGCGCGGCAATTGCGGCTGCTTGTGCCGACCAAATGCCCCTCGCCTGTGCAACGTTGTCCTGTTTTCACATCTTTAACATTGCTACCAACTTCCACCACCACGCCTGAATATTCATGCCCTGTGGTCATCGGAACTGGCACGGTTTTTTGTGACCATTCATCCCAATTATAAATATGCACATCGGTGCCGCAAATGGCGGTTTTGTTAATTTTTATCAACACATCATCAGCGCCAATTTGTGGCATTGGGCGCATTTCTTGCCAAATGCCAACCTCGGCTTTATATTTGCCTAGGGTTTTAATAGTTGGTAATGTTTGAGACATAATGCCCCCTTATTTTAAATTATATTAAGCTGTTTGCCTGCTTTAGAAAAAGCATTTATGGCTTTGTCGAGCTGAGATTTTGTGAGCGTGGCGTTCATTTGAGTGCGTATTCGCGCTTGACCTTTAGGCACAACGGGAAATGCAAAAGCGGTTACATAAACCCCGTTTTCATACAATAAACTTGCCATATGTTGAGCCAGTTTGGCGTCTTTTAGCATAACAGGAATAATCGGATGCTCGCCTTTTGTTAAATCAAAGCCTGCGTCGGTCATTTTTTCGCGGAAATATGCGGCATTTTCGAACAGGGCTTCACGTCTATCATCGGCATTTTGTGCAAGTTCTATGGCTTTTAGGCTTGCACCAACAATGGCAGGGGCAAGTGAATTGGAAAATAAATATGGTCGGGCGCGTTGGCGGAGCAAGTCTATTATTGGTTTTGCAGCACTTATATAACCACCCATTGTGCCACCGAGTGCCTTGCCAAAAGTGCCTGTCAAAATATCGACCTTAACACCTGCATGGCTTGGTGTGCCACTGCCTGCTTTGCCCATAAAGCCTGTTGCGTGGCAATCATCAACTAAAATATAGGCGTTATATTTATCGGCCAATTGGCGAATTTGTTTTAAGTTCGCCAGTGTGCCGTCCATAGAAAACACGCCATCGGTCACTATTATTTTATCACGTGCGCCATTGGTATCGGCAGTTTTAAGCTGCTGTTCTAAATCTTGCATATCGTTATTTATATAACGATAACGTGCGGCTTTACACAGGCGGATACCGTCGATAAGCGAAGCGTGGTTTAGGCTGTCTGAAATTATGGCATCATCTTTAGTAAATAAAGGTTCAAACACGCCACCATTGGCGTCGAAACATGCAGCGAATAATATGCTGTCTTCCATTTGTAGATAGTTGGATATTTTTGCTTCTAATTGTTTGTGAATATCTTGCGTGCCGCAGATAAAACGCACCGATGCCATACCAGCACCGTGGCTGTCTAATGCCGCTTTAGCAGCCGCTATAATTTGATTGTCATTGGCTAGACCAAGATAGTTATTGGCACATAGATTAATAACATCATTTTGCTCGCCGTCTATTTTAACCGATATTTCACCCGCTTGCGGCGTGGTGATTTGACGTTCGGTTTTATAAAGACCGTCGGCTTTAATTTCTGACAATGTATTTATAAAACGCTGATGACGATTTTTATCGGGCATAACTGATCTCCATGTTTAGTATAGAGAATAATAGTGCTTTATAATACAAATGTCAATATAGTGGAAAAATATCCACTAAAAAGTACATGACTGTAAATTACGCACCTATAACCACTAAAATTGCTGTGGCGGGTTTGTTGTTGGTATTATTAACATAGGTTATAGAATGTGCGACATCGGCGTTATAGCGGGCTATTTCACCTGCTTTTATAGCCTTTACAAGGTTGGCAGTGCGCACTTCTAATGTGCCTGAAATTACCGTTAAATGCTCTACTGCACCGCGTTTATGCGGCTGGCTTATAAGGCTGCCGCCATGGTTTATAGTCAATTCATACCATTCGACTTGCCCTGCGGCTTCGGGCGGGCTTAAAATTTTTAAAAAGCAGCCTGCATTGCTGTCATTAAAATGTGGGACATCTTTGCTTTTTATATGCTCGATAAAGTTTTTTGGTTGGCTGTCATCGCCGATAAGTTCGGTAAGCTCTAACCCTAAAGCTTGGCTTAAATTAAACAAGGTGGCAATGGTTGGGTTGGCACCACCGCGCTCTATTTGGCTTAACATAGAACGCGATACATCCGATTTTTTTGCCAATTCTTCCAATGTCATACCTGCGGTTTTGCGCAAGTGTTTAAGCTTTACGCTTAGGGTGTTGGCGATGGTGTCTTGCTGCATAATATCACTATACTTTTGAAGAAGATTCTACAGATTGGGTTTTTTCTGCATCTGAATCTTGCTTGAGTTCTATATCTTTTGATAATAGTATATATTTAAACCAAGATGCCAAGACTTTATGTTTTTTCATGGCAGGTTTTTCTATTATATAATAAGATGCACTGGCAAACACCAATATAATAATTGATGAGTAAACAAACAGCTCCATTGGGTTAACATTGGGCATTGACCAAATTACAAGCTGTTGTAATGGAAAACCGAATATATAAATACCGTATGAAAAATCGCCCAATTTATTGAATAATAAAAGACGACCCTTAGGAACATAGGCTATCCAAAAAATTGAATATGACATGGCAAAAAACATAGAAAGCTGATAAAGGAATGTAGATTTTACAGCAATAACAACAAGCCATAAAGCGATGGCGATAAAGATATTGAGCCTAATTTTATCTCTATACATAAACAGTGCCGCACCAATTAAAAATGTAGAACCTAGCCTTAGAGCATGGTCAACAGGGCCTATGGTTTCGCGCAGGTTGGTAAAGGCTGTTACCACTATATAAAGAGCCATAAAACCTATAAAGAAAATGCCGAACTTTGCTTTTGAGGCTAAAAACCCTATAAAATACAGAATGACAACAAGTAAATAGACCATAATTTCCCAACGGATTGTCCATAACGGGACGTTGAGCATATCGTCAAATGGAACGCTCATAAACACACCCGGTAAATTTAAATCATCGACAAGCAATGATGTTGTGGTTGGTATATAAAGCCATGTTGCAGGGTTTGTAAAATATTGCGCTAATGGCAATGAGGTAACAATTGGTCCTAAAACCAATGCGGCTAAAATTGTCATTACAAACAAAGCAGGTATAATGCGCATCATGCGGGCAGATAAATAGCTGATAATGCTTTGTGATTTTACCATACTTTGGGTGACTAAAAAGCCACTAATGATGAAAAAAATGTTAACCGCGTAATGACCAAGTGTATAGCCTGTTTCGGCTTTTAATATCTCGATCGTGCCATCGCCAAAAACTACGACAACACTGTGCGTAAGAACAACAGCAAATGCGGCAAAAAACCGCAGTAAATTAAAATTATTATCTCTGTTACCAATATGATCTGAAATCATGGTCATGGCTATTCCTAACCTATAGTGAAAGCTCCCCGTCGCTCTTATATAGAGTGCATTTTAATCTATTTTGTTACAATTTATAGTTTTTTTGGAGTTTATAATGAAGGTTTAATAAAAGATATTGGTTAATTTACTATCATTTAACCACCATTTTCAAATTATTAATCGTAAGAAATTATCTCTACAATGCCGTTATTTCCATTTATTAACAGCACATCACCTTGCTGAATTGCATTAAAACAACCCGCTGAACTGACCAATATTTTTCAAACTCAACTGTTTCTACGTCTAAAGTAATTTTCTTGAGCGGTGTTTTCGTATGGCACACCTAATTATACAACTGCCTATTTTTAGACAGTTGCATAATTATAGCCTGGTAAAGTCAAATTTTTAAAATAAAAAACTTCAATAATAACGACAAGAGCAGG
>CAZHCZ010000101.1:0-4602 GCA_964531635.1 uncultured Hyphomicrobiales bacterium
GCTTTTTCGGATCATAGAAACATCAATACCCGTTATTATTTCAAATTTACTCGCTATTAGGTCGCACCAATCTTGTTCATTTGAGCAAACTACATTTAGCTCGGCCGAAAGTGCAGGCGTAGCTACAAGTAATGCAGATGTCGAAGCAAGCATAGCTATTGCTATAGTGCTAAGTTTAAAACCAGTTTTCATAATTTCCCTCCCAGAATTTTATTACTTAATTTATTTACTTATTACCACCTATCAAAAAAATCATTAAGTCAGAAATAATTAATAGGTATAACAATATAGTATTACTTATGCTGAGATAGCAAGAAAAACCGTGCTAAACAGCCGTTTAGAAAACTAATTCACCTGATTTTGACCCATTAAACAGCCCATATTTAGCCTAAAAAATAGCCTTTTCGGCAGGAAAAACCTATAAAAGTTAATATCTAAAATTAAGAAAAATCGTTTTCTTTAATATATGATTATCGTAAAAGCAATGATTGGGCTCAACGGCGATTGTAGAAAGGTTAGGGTTCGTGGTTGGTAATGTTTATGGTTTAGTAGCGCTAATTGCAAAACGGTGCTGAAGTGAACGGTCAATATATTTTAGCCATCCCAAATCTTTGGCTTGAGATTTGTGAATTTCTGATAAGTCCGTTTGCACAATAATGTCATTAAACCCAATGTTTTTTAACATATCGACTACGGCATCTGAACTGGTGCCCTGACTAAAATAAACTTGTTCTAAGATACGGTTATGAATTTTCATCATCTTCGCATCGTGGCCATGATTATTACCTGTTTCTAAAATTGGAAATAATTTTGCCAGTTGGCTAATAAGCATCCTTTTCCAGTTGGTTTTTTTAAAATCCCCATCAACAATCAGTAATTTTCCGCTTGGTTTTAGCAAATCAAACCAATGAGTAAACGCGGCTTTTGGGTCAACCAATGTCCAAACTAAATGTCGGTTGGTAATCACATCAAATGTGCCTAAGGGAAGCATGGTGTTTTCAGCATCACCCAACATGAATTGAATGTCTGACTTACGAATTTTTGATTTTTCTTGGGCTTTAGCAAGCATTGCATCTGACCAATCCATACCTATAGTTTTATAGTCCAAATCAAATAATAAATGTGAAATCACTCCTGTACCAGAGGCTAGGTCTAAAGCTTTACGACCTTTTCCTGCGCCTAAATGTTTAACGATTAACTCATACCAAGCATTGCGTTCGGCATCGCTAAATATTTCATGCCCAACCGATAAATCAAATTTTTCAGCACGCAATGACCAATAATCTTTAATTTCATCTCTTATTGTATAGTTTTTTAAATCATGGTTCACAATAGGTCTGTCCTCAATCTACGTTTTGAGCGAATGGGCATAACCATAATATTACCTGATGGTTGAGCTTTTACCTCTACCTCTATATTGTAAGTTTCATTGATTATATCCGTTTTAAAAATATCTTTCGTTGCGCCAAACGCTGCTAACTTACCATCTTTAATTATTAAAATTTTATCGGCATATCGTGCGGCTATATTTAAATCATGCAACGCAACTATGGTAATAATATTACGCTTTTGGGTAAGAGTTTTTAACAAATCCATAACTGCCAGCTGATGTTGTAAATCTAATGCGCTAGTCGGTTCATCTAATAATAATATTTCGGGCTTACGTATTATTGCTTGGGCAATCCATACCAATTGTTGCTGCCCGCCTGAAAGGTCACCAATATATTGATCCGACAAATGTTCAATATTTAATATTTTGAATATTCTTTCAACTTCATCAGTATCGGTGTTTTTAACCGACCAACCAGACTGGAATTTCAAACCCAATAAAACCACCTCAAAAGCCGTTAATGCAGCTGTGGTATTGACACTTTGGGGTAAATAGCAAATTCTTTTTGCCAAAGCCTCAGTGCTTAAAGCACGTAGATTTTCATTGTGCAAAGTCACGCTGCCAGACGTGCCTTTTAACAAACCAGAAATGGCCTTAAAAAAGGTAGATTTTCCTGTGCCGTTTGGTCCAATAACAGCAGTTACCTCGCCTTGTTTTATATTATTTATATTAATCTCAGTTAGAATAATATTTTTGCCATAGGCAGCATTTAAGTTATTTATATTTAACATTTTGTCCTACCAACTGCGTTTGCGTTGTTTTAATACCAAACTCATAAAGAATGGAACACCGATTAGGGCGGTTATCATGCCAATTGGGTAGATAATACCAGGAGTAATCATTTTACTAATAATGCTGGCTACTGAGAGCATTAACGCCCCGGAAAGCACCGACATAGGTAAAAAGAAACGTTGATCTTCGCCAACCAACATGCGGGCGATATGTGGGCCAACTAGGCCGATAAAGCCAATCACCCCAACAAATGCGACACTTACAGCCGATAGCAATGAAATAAGTATCAGCATTTCTACTCGCAAACGCGAAACATTAATACCCATGCTGCGGGCTTTATCATCACCCAACCTTAATGCGGTTAATTGCCAGTTTCTCCATAAAAAAAACGGCAAACTAATGCTTAAAATTAAGACGCAAATACCAATTTTTGTCCATGTAACCCGCATCAATGAGCCCATCATCCAAAATACAATTTTTTGCAATTCTGTTTCACTCGAATAATATTGCATTAAGGCCAATAAAGCGTTGAAAGTAAACATTAATGCAATGCCTACTAAAACCATGGTTTCAACATTTACACCCCTAAGTTTAGTGGTGGCGAATAATATAAAAGAAGCCAAAAGAGCAAAGCCAAAGGCATTTGAAGTTACAAAAAGCCCACCTGCTATAGGAATGAGTGAAAAACCAGCGACTATGGCTAACGAAGCGCCAAAACTAGCTGCCGCCGAGATACCAAGTGTAAATGGGTCGGCTAATGGATTGTTTAATATAGTTTGCATTTCAGCACCCGCTGCACCCAACATCGCCCCTATTAACAAAGCAAATAAAGCTACGGGCAACCTAATGTCCCAAACAATCACATCTAATGAAACTCCACGTGAATCTCTATCTATCAGCACACTGATTACATCCATTAAGGGGAAGTTGCCGGGGCCTAGTGATATATCTAATAATGCTGAGAACACCACCACTATCGCCATTAACATCACCAACAGGCTTCGGTTTTTGGTTATTTTTAAATATCTTGCAGATACGCTTGGCTGCTTTAGTATAATATTTTCAGATATATTGGTCATATTTTATCATTTCATTTGTAAAAATGAGGGGCATTACGCCCCCCACTTATTGTATGTTTTACTATTTTAATTCAGCAAAGAACTGACCAGAATATTCAATCGGTAAGAACTTTTCATGCAATTCCTTAAAGTTTGCTACAGGGTCTAAATCCTTAAACTGTTCAGGGTGAATCCATTTGGCAAATTGCTGTACGGCAATAAAGCTGAATGGGCTGTTGTAAAATTGATGATAAATCGAATAAAAGCGTTTATTTTGAACAGCCTTTAATTTTGGCCAACCAGGGCGGGAGGCCAAGGCAAGTAAACGTTTTTGATTTTCTTCTTCCACTGCATCATAACCAAGCAATACGGCTGTTGTATCTTTTTTAGCTTCGCTCCAGTTTGCACCAGTACCAATAATAATATCTGGATTAGAAGTGAAAATAGCTTCTGGGTTTACATCGCCTGCAAAGCCTGCAATGCGTGAACTGCCCCAATTTATACCACCCGCTTCTTCAACCAAACGACCCATGTTGGCAGAACCAAATGTCTTACAACATGTACCTGCAGTAAAACCTGCTGCACGGTCAATAAATACTTCTGGGCGACCCTCAAATGGAATTCTACCAACCGTATTAAATACTATACGCATGTTTTTAATATAGAAATCAGCAAATTCTTCGGCATTATCGCGTTCATTAAATATCTTACCCAATAATAAAATTGATGGAATAGTATTTTGTGTTGGACGCTCGCGGAAATCAATAAATATAGTCGAAATTCCAGCTTTTTCTAACTGCGTGAGTAAATTTTGTTCTTTAGCACTATTATATTGACCATAAGGAAAAATAACCAATTGGGCTTTAGCTGCGATAGCTTGCTCGACACTGAACGCTGATTTAGAGGGTGTACCATAAAACGCAATATCGGCACCTTCAGGGAATTTATTAACATATTTACGATATGCATCAGGATCATAAAGCTTCATATCGTTGCGCCAACCAATGATACGCTTAAACGGGTCATCGCGGTCAATAACCGAAACGGCATAAAGCTGGCGGCCTTCACCAATAATTACCCGCTCTGGGTCAAATGGCACTTCAACCACACGGCCTGCAATATCTGTAACAGTAATAGTTTTTTCAGCAAGGGCAGTAGATAAACTCATACCTACCGAAAAAACTGCAGCGGTCATAACCGTTGCAAAACGTAATATTTTATTCATATCTATCTCCACTATTAATTAAAACAAAAATAGATATATATGAAACTTTATTAACTGCAAGTGATTATTAATAGCTTAGAATTAGAGTAATTATAAACAACAATAAACCAATAAAATCAATATGATAGCACTTTATAATGACTCTAAATCTGTGGATATAATTTATATTATTATCTTCAATTAAAACATTTGAATAA
>CAZHCZ010000102.1:0-4207 GCA_964531635.1 uncultured Hyphomicrobiales bacterium
TTATAACGCAAAACGCAAGCAAATTTTATGGTGGCACCTGTCTAATTAAGGTTGCAGTGTGGGTTTTATTTTTTACTTCACCATTAAACTTAGTCTGGTTATTAGGCGGTTTAGGGTGGTTGGGGCTAGGGGGGCGTTTTGGCGGGTGTTTATGTCAGCATCGGCTATTAATAGTAGAGCTTGGTTGGTTTTATTTGTGTTCCAACGGTTAATTTGGTTGGTTATGGCGGGTTTTCGACTGTAGAAAACTGGCGGGCGCAGGGTTTGGAGTATGGCTTCGGGTGATTTGCCAGCTGCTCGGGCGTGTGAAGCTTTGTGTAGCATGTTGAAATGGTTGCGCAATATTGCAAAAATCATTATCGGGTGATTGCCAATTGCTAAGGCTTGAGATAACTCTTTATCGGCTATTTGGCTTTGCCCGCCTGCTATGGCATCTATGAGTTTGTCGAATGAAAATTTGGCGGCATCGGTGCTTAGGGATTGGTGGATATGTTCGGCTGTTACCTCGCCTTGGTCATAGCAATATAGGGCTAATTTGTTAAGTTCACTGCGTGAGAGCTGACGGTCACTGCCTAATAATGATTGCAGGTATATGACATTTTCGGTTGATATTTTTAAATTATTTTCTGCCATAACATCGCGGATAAGTTGGCTTAGGTCACGCGTTGTATCTTGGTAACAGGCTAGGCTTACGGCTTGTTTATGTTTTAGGCATAATTTTACTAAGGCGGAGGTTTTTTTAAGGTCGCGCCCTTCGATAATTATTAAGTTTCCGTCTTGTTTTTCGTTTAAAATTGCGGTGATTTGTTTGTGGATTTGGGCGGCATCATCGAATATCCATAAAACTTTTTGACCACCAAACATGGGGATTGATAGATATTCGTCGAATAGGGGGTTGGTGTCTGATGTGATGTCGCTGCTATTCATGCGGCTGATGTTAAACGCATCGTCTAACGACCCTGCATAATGTTTAACCAAGTGGCGGGTGCGTTCGGCGACTAAACCGCGGTCGGGCCCATAGATTAAAATAACCCGCAAATTGTTTGGTGGGGAGTTTAAAAAAGCAGATATGTTTACGGCTTTTATTTCCATTAATAACTACCCCACAACGATATTGACGATGCGACCCGGTACGATGATTTTCTTTTTGATTTGTTTGCCTTCTATATTTCTTATAACACCGTCTAGCTTTAGGGCGGCTATTTCGATTTCATCTTTTGTGGCGGATTTTGAAATGGTTAGAACATCACGCTTTTTGCCATTGACTTGCACGGCGATTGTGACCATGTCATCGACTGTTAGCTTTTGCTCAAAATCTGGCCAAGTGGCTTGTGCGACCAATTTTTTATTGCCCAACTGTTTCCAACATTCCTCGGCAAGATGCGGCATTATGGGTGAAAAAAGTTGAGTTAATGTGGTGAGTGCTTCGGTTAGTACCCAAATTTGTGAAGCGGTTGGGTTGGGGTGTTTGCTAGCAAAGCCTGATATGGCGTTGGTGAGCATGTAGATTTGCGCAATAGCGACGTTAAAATGCAAGTTTTCTATGGCATGCGATGTGTTTTTAATGGTTTTGTGGGTGGTTACACGTAGGGCGTTGCTTTGTGCACCTAGCTCTGTTGGTATGGTTTTTAAATCTGGCAGAGTGGCTGGGGTGTTTTCTACAATTAACCGCCAAATTTTTTGGGTGAAACGGTATGATCCGTCAACCCCTGCATCTGTCCATAAAAAATCGCGCTCGGGTGGGCTGTCGGAAATTGTGAACCAGCGGGCGGTATCGGCACCGAAATTTACAACAAAGTCGGTTGGGTCGACAACATTCTTTTTAGACTTTGACATTTTTTCTATTGAGCCGATTATTAAAGGCTCATTTGTTTCGCTGTGTTTTGCGGTGCGGGTTTCGTTATCGGTATCGAATAAGACATATTCGGGAGTAATCCATTCGCCTTGGTTATTTTTATAGGTTTCGTGGGTTATCATGCCTTGGGTGAATAAGTTGGTAAATGGTTCTTTTAGGTTGGTGTAGCCGCATTTTTTCATAGCGCGGTTGAAAAAGCGCGAATAAAGCAAATGCAGGATTGCATGTTCTATGCCGCCTATATATTGGTCGACACCGAGCCAATAATTGGCGGCTTCGGGGTTAACAGGCTCGGTTGTGTTGGTGTCGCAAAAGCGAGCATAATACCAACTTGAATCGACAAATGTATCGAATGTATCGGTTTCACGTGTGGCGGGTTTGTTGCATTTTGGGCAGTTTGTGTGCTTCCATGTTGGGTGATGGTCTAGCGGATTCCCTGGTTTATCGAAGCTGACATCATCGGGTAGTTTTACTGGCAAATCGGTTTTATTTACAGGAATTGTTCCGCAGGCGTTACAATGGACAACAGGAATTGGGCAACCCCAATAACGTTGGCGCGATATGCCCCAGTCACGCAGGCGATAGTTGGTTTTGCGTTTGGCACAATTGGCGGCTTCTAGCTTTGTGGCGACAGCATTTTGAGCTTGTTTTATGCTCATGCCATTTAAAAAATCGCTGTTAATCAACGCGCCATCGCCTGTATAGGCGGTTTGGCTGTTCTGGTTGAAATCATCTGAGCTTATATCGGCTGAGGCGACAACCATTTTTACGGGGAGCTTATATTTGCGGGCAAAGTCTAAATCACGTTGGTCATGCGCGGCGCAACCAAAAACTGCACCTGTGCCATAGCCCATAAGTATAAAGTTGGCGATATAAACGGGGAGTTTTATGTTATTATCTAAAGGGTGGGTGGCGGTTATGCCTGTATCAAACCCTTGCTTTTCGGCAGTTTCTATGGCTTCTTCAGTTGTACCGATTTTATTGCATTCTTCGATAAATTTTGCAACATCTGGATTGGTTTTGGCGAGAGCTTGAGCAAGGGGGTGACCTGCGCTAATTGCCATAAAGCTTGCGCCATATAGAGTATCGGCTCGGGTGGTATAGATTTTTAAATCGGGAAAGTCATTTGGTGCGTTATTGAGCGTAAAGTCAATTTCTAAGCCTTGCGAACGCCCTATCCAGTTGGCTTGCATGGTGCGGACTTTTTCTGGCCAGCCGTCTAAACCTTCTAAATCGGAAATAAGCTCGTCGGCAAAATCGGTAATTTTAAAAAACCATTGAGTGAGGTCGCGTTGTTCGACCACAGCACCAGAACGCCAACCTTTGCCATCTATAACTTGTTCGTTTGCCAATACGGTGTTGTCGACAGGGTCCCAATTTACGCGAGATTTTTTACGCATTACTAAATCGGCGGCTAAAAAATCTAAAAACAAAGCTTGTTGTTTGCCGTAATATTCGACATCACAGGTGGCAAATTCACGCGACCAGTCGAACGAAAACCCCATGCCTTTTAATTGAGTGCGCATGTTGGCTATGTTTTGATATGTCCATTCTGCGGGGTGAACATTATGTTGTTGCGCGGCGTTTTCGGCAGGCATACCAAACGCATCCCAGCCCATTGGGTGCAGCACATTAAAGCCTTTGGCGCGTTTATAGCGCGCGACAACATCGCCCATTGTATAGTTGCGCACATGCCCCATATGCAAGTTGCCCGAAGGGTAGGGGAACATTTCTAACACATAATATTTGGGCTTTGTATAATCATTTTCAGCATTGAATAACTGTTTTTCGGCCCAAATTTTTTGCCAATATTTTTCTTTTTCTGGCGCGTTATACCGAATGTCGCTCACTTTGATAACTCTCTTTTAAATTATATATAGGTGTGTTGATTGTTTTTAACAGTTTTGGCAAACGGCGCAACTTTTTTATTCTGAGAGATAAAATTATAAAAAAACTCTTGTTGCAACTCTTGCTACAATAACCAACACAATTACTACTGCCGCTGTGGGTCTTTAAAGTTAAGTTCTAGTTCTAAATCAACTTAAAAGCTTAAGGCGACCTTTAACTCTAAGGGTCGTCTTTGTTTTTATTAAGCAAATGTTAATAATTTGTTAACTAGCTTTGCATCAAAACCGTAACAATTTTATCACAAATACGACTAAACGTCGGAATTACAAAAAAACTAGTTGCTTAAATTTTTAGAATTAGCAACAAAGAGGCATGAAATTAAGCAATTGTGCTTATTCTTTTATAGCTGAGAGATAAAATTATGAAAAAAATTCTTCTTGCAACTTCTGCTCTTGTAGCAATGAGTGGCGTAGCATTTGCTGCTGGTGCAGTGATGTCAAAAGA
>CAZHCZ010000103.1:0-4055 GCA_964531635.1 uncultured Hyphomicrobiales bacterium
AACAATTACCCGATGCCGAAAAGTTCGACGGACAAACAGACAAATTAGCCCTCCTGTCAGAAAAGCCGGGCGAGGGTGATTAAGAGCGTGTAGGATAATAACTCAAAATGTGCAGAGTTTTAGGGAGGGACTTGCCCTAAACCTCTAATTTAATTGAAAAAATTTCAGATTTTGTTGGAAAAACCCCATAACCTGTGAGGGTAAAAAGGGTGAGTAAAAAATACATTTTTTTACGAAGGAGGGCGACTGCCCGACCGCGAAGCGTAGCAAGAGAGCGAAGGCGAACGCACGCAGTGCTAATAAAAAAAGATAAGCGTAAGCAAAACCACGAATGTGGTCGCCCGTAGGGGCTAGATATAAATCAATTAAGCGAAACATAATTGGTGGAGCCAGACGGAATCGAACCGACGACCTCTTGCATGCCATGCAAGCGCTCTCCCAACTGAGCTATGGCCCCATTTTTAATTTACTTAGGCAAAGCTTAAGTAAAAAATTGCCCTGTTCGCAACACAAATAACTATGTTATTTGCTGGTTCGAGGGCTATAATTTATGACTTTAGGGGGTCATAAAAGTATTATGCGGAAACTATAAAAAATTGACCTTAAGTGCAAGTTTTAATTTTAATTTCCACCGTTTGTTTGGTTAAACGATAAATAAGCGTTTAACTGTCATTCTCTTCATCACCAGCAGTGTTAATGGCGATGTCTTCAACATTTGTACTTGTGCCATCTTCTTCTAAAAAGCTGTCTTCATCAGGTGCGGTTGTATCATCATCATCGCCCGTAAGTTCCGAAATTGTAGCGGCATCGGCTTCTTCAAGGCTAATAAATTCAGCGCCTTCTTCAGAGCTTTCTTCTGTGCTTTCGGTTTTGTCTTTTTCAGGTTTTTCTTCAACTACAGGAGCATCTTTTTCTTCGGTAGTTGGGTAAACATATGCACATTTAGGGCAGGTAATAGGTGTGTTGTTTAAGTCAAAAAACCGTACACCACAGCTGGCGCATTCCATTTTTGTACCAAAGTCAGGACGTTTAGCCATTTTGCTTCCTCATAATCTTATAAAATACATTAAAGTGGGGTTTGCCATGTAGGGGCAACGCTGTCAAGCCAATTTAAGCAGTAAATTTATATCTTGTGAAAAAACAAGTAACATGATAGCCTACCAACAGATATTAACCTACAAATCCCATTAAAATTATGAAAAACTCAAACTCATTGCGTGCAAGCGCAGTTACGCACTTGGCAGGTAAAATCCGTGTCCCAGGTGATAAGTCAACATCACATCGGGCGCTTATATTTGGCGCATTGTCTATCGGCACTACAAATGTGAGTGGTATGTTAGAAGCAGAAGATGTTATGGCGACTGGCTCTGCTCTTAAAAAAATGGGCGTAAATATTCAAAATAATAACAATATCTGGCAAATTACAGGCGTTGGTGTCGGTGGTTTACAAAAACCAACGGAACCGCTAGATTTTGGCAATGCAGGCACAGGCTCACGGTTAATGATGGGTGTGTTAACAAGCCACGGCTTTAGTGCCGACTTTACTGGCGATGCCTCACTATGCTCGCGCCCAATGGGCAGAGTAACCGACCCTTTGTCACAAATAGGTGCGCATATTTCGGGCGATAATAATAAAAAAATGCCGTTTACTTTTCATGGAACTGATAACCCTTTGCCGATAGAATACACATTGCCAATGGCATCGGCGCAGGTTAAATCGGCAATATTATTGGCAGGGCTTAATATAAGCGGTCAAACCATAATCCACGAACCCATCGCCACCCGCAACCATACCGAAACCATGATGGCGCATTTTGGTGCTAATATTAAAGTCGAGAAATCAGCCAAAGGCGGTAATATAATCACCCTAAACGGTGTTGCAGAGCTGACAGCAAAAGATGTCATTGTTCCTGCCGACCCATCAAGTGCTGCTTTTCCAATAGTCGCCGCACTTATAACTCCAAATTCCGATATTATAGTCGAAGCTGTTATGCTCAACCCAACCCGTTCAGGTCTTATCGATGTTTTGTTAAATATGGGTGCCAATATAGAGTTTTTAAATGAAAGAATAGAAGGTGGCGAAAAAACTGCCGATTTGCGTGTGCGATATTCAAAGTTAAAAGGCGTTACAGTCCCAGCCGAACACAGCTCTAGTATGATAGATGAATACCCAATATTAGCCGTTGCCGCAGCTTATGCCATAGGCGAAACCAAAATGCTTGGGTTAGAAGAATTGCGCGTAAAAGAAAGTGACAGGCTGTCGATTGTGGCTAATGGGCTAAAAGCCAATGGTGTAAAGTGCACCGAAGGCAAAGACTGGTTAAGCGTAACAGGCGGTAAAGTCAAAGGTGGCGGCTTTATAGACACAAAACTCGACCACCGTATCGCCATGAGCTTTCTAATACTAGGCTTCAACGCCCAAAACCCTGTGGCAATAGACGACTATTCGGTAATTCTAACAAGCTTCCCAAGCTTTATAGAAGATATGCAAGCCCTAGGCGCAAATTTTAAAGCAGTGGATTAAGTAGCCCGCAAGGGCTAATAAAGAGGCTAAGCCGAACAGAAAAATTAGCTTAAAACTCTATATTATATGTACCATCTGCAGAGTTTACCCATACAGTTCCGTTTTCAAATGTTCTGGTGAATGTCATACCGTTGTTAGAAATTTGAACGTCGCCAATAGGTTCTCCTGTTATAATATTGTCATATTGTTTGTGATATTCCCAGCTTACATCAAACCATCCTCCGCCTTCGGGGTCAGATTGCATATCGGAAAAACCAAAATAACTGCCTTTTCCCATGCTGACTAAAAACGCGGCAATTCCAAATTCTAAAAATTCATCTTTGGTAAATTTTTTCACCGAGCCATTTAGCGTTCTACAACCTTCAAAACAACCGCCATCCACAGGAAAATATGGCATATGCACAATTATTGGAATGCCGTTTTTAGTTTCTTTTAATGAATTTTTAATTTGATTTGCAGCAATCTCCCCCAAATTCCATATCCAAAATTCATTGTTTCTTGCAAATGGAATTCCCTCTAAAGCTTTTAAAGTTACTTCTTCCGCTTCTGGGCAATCACTTTCCCAAGGCACTTGAGCGCCAATATTTGAAAACCCGTTGGTTGTTGAAAGTATGGGATATTTATTATTTTTTACCAATGTAGAAAAAGATTCAGCATAAGTTTTCAATTGCGCCTTCATAAATGTTTTTCTTTGTTTATAAGTCATTGCGCTTAAGTTGCCTGAATCATCACAGGCCACACTTTGAGCATTGTCAAAGAATACCCCATCTGTGTTTTCTAATGCAGCGCTATTTACAAGGGAATTAAAATTATCTCTCGCCGCTTGTTTTCTAAAATCCCATCTGCAATATTCTAAATCGGTACTAAAGCCAGATTCATCGACATCTTGTGGGTATGAAATAAAGCCCTCACAATGTTTTTTATCCTGTATGAACAAGCTTTGGTTTTGGAGTGATTGCCATTGTCTTTTATACATTGACCCTGCCCACATACCGCTTCTGTATACCAATATAGGAGGTGCGTTAGGGTAAGCTTTTTTAATTCTTGAGGCTTGTTCTTCCATAAAACCCGCTAAATCTCCTCCTGCCCATAACCCTGTCGTTTCCTCTTCTGCCCATTGCCCTGTTCTAAACTCTAAAATGGCTAAGCTGTGTTTGCTTATTTTTTTCATTTGCGCAGCATTCATATAGCCTTCGGGCTCAGCAGCAAAATATAATGATGGGAACTTTTCATAACCCTTCCATTGCCAAGGTTGCCAAGTCGACGGAAGGGTTGAATTGATGAGGTTTGATGCAGAGGCGTTTGTATCAGCAACCGCATCGCTTTTCTTGCTACAGCTAAAGATTAATAGAGTTAATGCTAGAACTATTGTTATTTTATACGTCATGAATTAAGTTAACGAACGGTTTATTAAATGTCCATGATTAACTGTTTTTCATAATATTTTTAAAGCAGTTGATAAGTTTGTGTGTAATTTTTTTGTTTGTTGACTGTTTGATTTGATGTTTGTATAACGCCCTCACTGACCTGC
>CAZHCZ010000104.1:0-3946 GCA_964531635.1 uncultured Hyphomicrobiales bacterium
GCAATTAATTTTGCGTCAACAGCATCAAACTTAAATTTTTTATTATTATACTGTTTCATAAATTAGCCTTTTATAATAAAGATATTTCATCATACCACTTTATTTAAACGCTATAAATAGATAATTTTTTATAATATTATTTACGAACACAAATTGAAAGGATATTATTGTGGAAATTTTAAAAATTGCAGCATTTTCGGACAAAGACAAAGGTGGCAACCCAGCTGGAGTGGTAATAGGTGATACATTACCAACAACAGAAGCCATGCAAAATATTGCCGCAAAAGTCGGTTTTTCAGAAACAGCTTTTGCAGCACCTGTTGGAAATAAATGGCGTGTACGTTATTTTTCGCCAGAATCAGAAGTACCGTTTTGCGGTCATGCTACTATTGCGTTGGGCGCGGCTTTAGCCATGAAATATGGCGACAATGAATTTGAACTCACGTTAAACAATTCAAATATAACGGTTAGTGGGCAAAAGGACGGCAACCTGTTTAAGGCTGCTTTGCAATCTCCACCAACCAACAGCCAACCCGCCAATACAGAAATGCTAAAAGAGGCGTTGGAGTTATTGGGTTATACATATGATGACCTCGATATGCGTATTCCACCCGCTCACGCGCATGGCGGTGCCGACCATCTTATTTTGGCGCTTAAGCAGCGCGCCACATTGTCTGCTATGGATTATAATTTAAATGAAGGTCGTGTTTTTATGAATAAACACAGCCTTGTTACCATTGCGCTTGTTTTTGCACAGACCGATAATTTATTTCACGTTCGTAATGCTTTCGCATCTGGCGGTGTTCTTGAAGACCCCGCAACAGGTGCAGCCGCAGCAGCTTTTGCAGGGTATTTGCGCGATATAAATTGGGCACATACAAACGATATAAACATTATTCAGGGCGAAGATATGTCGATACGTTCTTTGCTGCGTGCCGAATTTTCGGACGAAGCAGGAAGTTCCGTGCGTATATCGGGAACCGCTAGGATTATGGCGGATAGTCATTAATTATAATAATGAAATTACAAATCTTAATGAGCCAAGTAATAATAATATTGCAAAAATAACCTCTAGCTTACGGCGTGGTAAGCGGTGGGCTAGTTTTACGCCGTATGGCGCGGTAAATATTGTTGCGGGGATAATGGTGGCTACTGCAATTAGGCTCACATAACCTACCGATAAAGGCGGTAAACCCGCTATACCTTGACCTGCCCAAATAAAACCTAGGGTTGCTGGTAAACTAATCAGCAGCCCAAGCCCGCTGCTGGTGGCAATTGCTTGATGAATTTTTCGACCACAAAGCGTCATATATGATACACCCAAAGTACCACCACCAATCCCCATTATACTTGAGAAAAATCCCGTTAATAGCCCAAAAACATTATTTTTCCAGCCAAATGGAATATCATCAGCAAGCCGCCATTCTTCTTTGCCAAATAAAAGTTTTAAGGCAATAAAAAATATTAAAAATGCAAAAACTGCTTTTAACAAACTGCCATTTATATATGCAACCGTTAAACCCGCTATAACTGCACCTAATATTACGGGTAGTATCCACGATTTTAGTAAAGCTATATCCACCGCCTGTTTGGCAAGTTGAGCGCGCACTGTCTGAAACGATGTGGGAATAATAATCGCTAATGATGTACCAACGCTTAAATGCATTATAATATTCGGGTCAATTTTTAAAAATGTAAAAAGTTGAAATAATATAGGCACCAACACTACACCACCGCCAATGCCCAAAAGCCCTGCTAGAAGCCCAGCAATACAGCCACCTAATAGCAATAAGCTTATTAAAATCAATAATTCTGTTATATCAAAACCCAAAAATTGCATATATTTTCCTAATCTGCGTCTACATGGGTAAGGGCTTTTTCGAGAACTTCTGCTCCAGCACCCAGTTTATTGGCTTCGACCGACAATGTTTGCCTATATTTCCTAGCGCCTTCAAGGCCTTGGAATAAAAATATCATATGGCGGGTAATGTGGTGGGCGCGCGCCCTGCCCGTTTGGTCATTGGTTAAATAATTGTCGACATAATCGAGCATTTGGTTGGCTATCTCGTGGCGGGTTTGGTGGTTTTTTGGAGCGTTAAAAATTCTTTCATCGACAGCCGATAATATCCACGGAGTTTGGTATGCAGCACGCCCAAGCATAACGCCATCGACTTTTTTTAGGTGGTTTAATGCTTCATCTAGAGTTTTTATGCCGCCATTAATTATAACCTCTAAATTTGGAAAATTTTGTTTTATACGATAAACGCGGTCATAATCTAGCGGTGGAACATCGCGGTTTTGTTTTGGTGACAGGCCTTTAAGCCAAGCCTTACGGGCGTGAATTGTAATAGATTTCAAGCCTGCATTGACCATATGTTGAACAAACTTTGTTAAATCGGCTTCGCTATCTTGGTCATCAATTCCAATGCGACATTTCACTGTAACAGGTTTTGCAACTGCGTCTTGCATGGCTTTTATGCAATCGGCAACCAATTGCGGCTCTGCCATCAAGCACGCGCCAAAACTTCCCGACTGAACACGCTCAGATGGGCAACCAACATTTAAGTTTATTTCATCATAGCCCCATTGTTGCCCAATAACAGCCGATTGTGCAAGAGCCTTTGCATCAGACCCACCAAGTTGCAATGCAAGCGGGTGCTCAGTATCATTAAAGCCTAAAATTTTATCTCTATCACCATGCTCCACCGCTCCTGTCGTGACCATTTCGGTATAAAGCAAAGCATGTTTAGACAATAACCGATGAAAATACCGACAATGTAAATCTGTCCAATCAATCATCGGTGCGACAGAAAACCGCCTATTTGGCGAATATAAAATTTCTTGACTGTTAAGCTGAGCTTTAGAACGGTTTGTTGAATTTGTTTTTGGATTGTTTAGTGTCATATTCATCAATTTATTGACTTTATTTTTATTTTGCTTGCAGCATATATGTACAGGCAAAATAAAAATAAACCTACTGAAATAATATAAAGTAAAGTATAGACACTCTTCCTTTTGTTTGAAATATAGGCTAACATATATATGAACCCAAGAAAGGTCATTACTATGAGTAAAGCTAGAGCACGTGAGCGTAAGAAAAAAAGATTAGCTCAAGCACATGCAACGGGCAAAGCCCCTACCCCCACTGCTATCGTAGAAAAAAAACACACTGCGAACAAGTTTGACACTCAATTAAACAAAGGTGGAAAAAACGTGGGTGGCAAGAATATCCCAAATTTAGCAGCCTCTAGCCGCGGTGCTGCACGGTCGGGTTAAAAAACGCGACCAAAAATTTGGTGAAATTGGTTAAGAGCCTAAAGTTGAATTTTTCTATTATTCTTCGACTTTACCACGTAATTTTTTCACCTCACCGCGCACCTTTTTCACTTTTAATCGCCGCATTTTCGAGCCATAGGTCGGCTTTGTTACCACGCGGCGTTTTGGCTTTTCTGCGGCTTTTCGTATCAACACAGCCAGCCGCTCCCGTGCAATTTGGCGGTTACGCGCTTGAGATCTAGTTTCTTGTACAAAAATAACAATAGCGCCGTCTAGCGTCCAACGCCGACCTGCCAATTGTTTAAGCCGCCGCTTTACTGGGGCAGACAAGTTAATCGAGCGTTCAGCCTCAAACCGCAATTCAACCGCAGTACTAACCTTGTTCACATGCTGCCCACCCGGCCCGCTAGCACGGGTAAACTGTTCTGACAGCTCCCAGTCGGCAAGTGTAATGGTATCGGTTATCTTCATGAACCAGTCTTTCGGTGTGCCTTTAATCACATCCCGAATGGACGTTTCGTGGCATTCTTATTTTTAGTAACTTTTTTTGGTAATGCTTCCATTTTTAACGGGCATTACCGACAGGCTTACAGCTATATATCTTCATAAGATTTAGCGAGTTTTAAATAATCATCTACTGGCAACGCGTCGGCTCTTAGGGTTGGGTCTA
>CAZHCZ010000105.1:0-3614 GCA_964531635.1 uncultured Hyphomicrobiales bacterium
CTTACGCTTCGCGGTCGGGCGCTTGCCCTCCTTCGTAGAAAAATGTGGTTTTTACTCATCTCTTTTCCCTCACATGTTGAAGGAATTTATTAGTAAACTTTGAATTTTATTTATTAAACCCTTTATTAACCATATTTAGTAATATATTTTTAATCTAATAACTTATTGTTTTATATAAGAAAAAATTTCAAAATCCACAGCGTTAACCTTTTGTTAATTTTTATCTCCCCTATACAAACAAATATGCTAAAAGAGGGTATTAAATATGTGCAATAGGGTTAAATGAATTATGAAAAATATAAACGATAAATTAAATATTATCGAAACAGATGCAGCCCAAAAATTCGAAAAACAATTTGAAAAACAACGCGCATTGAATTATCTTTTAGAAGCGTGGGAAAACGCACTAGAAGATGGTCTAGAATCTGACATGATAGCTACAGCCGCAATTTTTGCCGCCATAAGCGACATGGTCAACCAATATGGCGAGGACGCAGTTGCAAAAATGACTGAAAGCCTAGCCAAACGCATTCGTACAGGTGAGTTCACACTCAATAAAACCGTGCATTAAGAATATAAATTTCATTTGTATAAAATTGCTAACTTATGATCTAAGCACCCATAAACCAAGCATTTAAAAGTTTTATAAAAATGACATACACAAGCAAAACCGTTAAACATAAAGTTTAGCGGTTTTTGCTTTTCTTAACCCCCAAAACACTATAAAATCTTATTATGAAACTACAACTTCTAAAACCTTGCCCATTAACCGACCGCGCCCTTATTGCTATATCAGGCAATGATGCCGCCGAATTTTTGCAAGGGCAAATCAGTAACGATATATATTTACTAGAAACTCAAACCTCCATCCACGCCCTATTGCTCACCCCACAAGGCAAAATTCAAGCCGATGTTTTTATCTATAAGACTCAAGAAGGTTTCCTACTCGACATACATACCAGCATTAAAGATTGGCTAATAAAACGCTTCAACATGTTCAAACTGCGTAGTGATGTAACCATCGCCGACCAAAGCCAAACACACCATATCAGTATTTCCCAAACCCCTTTGCCCCAAACACTCATCAGCACGCCCGACCCACGTTTTACTGCCATAAACCAAAGTGCGCCAATCCGCAATATTACCACCGCTTCTATAAGCACACAGCCCTCACTTAGCCATCAAAGCTATATGGCTCATCAATCCATCGCCAATTTCGGCACCGATTACCAAGCATCAGAGTTCTTTCCGCAAGATTTATGGTTCGATAAACTTGGCAGCATTAGTTTCAGCAAGGGCTGTTATGTCGGGCAAGAAGTGGTTTCGCGCATGAGGCATAAATCAACGGCAAATAAACGCCTACTCAGCCTAACATCACCACAAGCACTTAATAAAGCCGATACGCTATATCTTAACACTAGACCCATCGGAAAAATTCTAAATTGCATAAAAGCAGAAAACACATTCATAAGCCTTGCGGTAATACGAGTTGACAAATTACCCAGTTTGCCCATAGTTTTAGACAATAATATACAAATAAGGCTAACAAAATGGCAGAAAACCGCTCTCGACATTTAGACAATAAAACCCGTGTAGGTGATGGTCTGCCGCGTTGCGAATGGCCAGCAGATAATGACGAGCTATACCTCGCCTATCACGATAACGCATGGGGCATACCAGAATATGACGACAAAGCCCTATTCGCCAAACTTATTTTAGATGGCTTCCAAGCAGGTCTATCGTGGATAGTTATCCTACGCAAAGAAGAAAGTTTCCGCCAAGTTTTTCACAATCTAGACCCACATATCCTTGCCACATTATCCGATGATGAACTAGAAATTCAAATGCAAAATAAAGATATAGTCCGCAATCGCGCTAAAATTTTTGCTTTAAGAACCAACGCTCAGGCTTATTTAAAATTGCACCAAGAAATGGGCTTTGCCAATTATTGGTGGGGCTATGTTAATAACAAGCCAATAGATAGAAAAGTAAAATCCAAAGATGACTATCTGAGCAAATGCAATTTAAGCGAAACAATTTCAAAAGACCTTAAGAAACGTGGGTTTAAATTCATAGGCCCTACAATTGTCTATGCCTTCATGCAAGCTGTAGGTTTAATTAACGACCATCTTGTCACTTGCCACTCTCACCAAAAATGTGTGGCACTCACCAAAGAAAATTTCAATTCATGAGCAAACAACCCCGCGCATGGCAGCGAATGCTATCGGGCAGGCGGCTCAACCTGCTAGACCCGTCACCCCTAGATGTCGAGATTTCAGACATAGCCCGCGGTCTATCCTGTGTCGCACGGTGGAACGGGCAAACAAAGGGCGAATATGCCTTTTCTGTCGCCCAACATTCGCTTATAGTCGCCGATATTTGCGCCGATATACTCCCAACACTCTCACCAAAATTAGAGCTAACGGCATTGTTGCACGATGCCTCCGAATATGTAATAGGCGATATGATAAGCCCCTTTAAAAGCGCCCTAGGCTTAGAGTATCAGCAGTTCGAGCAAAAGTTAGAAGCGGCAATTCACATCCGCTTTAGCCTACCTGCCGCCCCCACAAAGCAAACCAAAAAAATCATAAAACAAGCCGACCTAGCCTGTGCTTATTATGAAGCCATATATCTAGCCGAATTTTCCACCACCGATGCCAATAAATTCTTCGAAAAGCCAAAGAATTTAAGTCCAAAAATGCAACAAAAACTAACAGAAATAACCCCAATAAGCGCCAAAAATGCCGAACAACAATTTTTAACGCGCTTCCATAAAATCAGTAAGGCAATATTATGATACATGTTTGCAGTCTAGATATGATAAATAAAACCATCAGTAAAACAGGCGCAAAATACCTAGTTTCACTCATCAATGAAGATATGATGCCCCAAACCCCCAACACAATTTTAAAAGAAAATCACCTAAAATTAGCATTTAACGATGTCACAAGCCCCATGCAAGGCTATGTTAATGTGCAAGATGACGACATCACAAAGTTGCTAAATTTTTTAGATGTTTGGCAACAACAAGCCCCCATTTTATTCCATTGTTGGGCAGGTATAAGCCGCTCAACAGCGGGGGCATATATTGCTGCCAACTTTGTAAAAGGTGTGGGGTACGAGCAAGAGCTCGCTCAAAGCCTACGTCAATCCGCACCGTTTAGCACCCCAAATAAATTGGTTATTTCCCTAGGCGATGCCGCATTAAAACGCGATGGAAAAATGATAAATGCAATAAATTCAATAGGTCGAGGCAGCTATGCCTATGGCGGCACACCATTTATGTTACCCATTTAATATTCTCTGTTAAGTTCAAATCATGACACTTGAAAAACCTCACCCAATATGTCAGTCTAACATTGTATTAAAAATTTAAATTTAAGGAAATCCACTATGTCAGTTGCTCGTGTAACAGAAATTATCGCCTCATCACCCAAAAGCTTCGATGATGCAGTCGACCAAGGCATCGCCCGCGCATGCAAAACCCTAAAAAACGTCACAGGCGCATGGGTCAAAGACCAAAAAGTAATTGTAACAAACGATAAAATAACCGAATACCGCGTAAACCTAAGCGTAACATTTATCCTAAAAGACTAACACCCAAAATATCGGCG
>CAZHCZ010000106.1:0-3593 GCA_964531635.1 uncultured Hyphomicrobiales bacterium
GCAACTTGGCTGATGGGCATAAGTGCGCCATAGGCCGAAACCATAACGGGCTCGAGCATATTAACTGAAGCACGACCTGTCCGCAGACCTGAAAACTCGGTTTTGAGGGCGGCAATTGCGCCTTCCATACGGCGGTCTATATCTTTTAAATCTAATAATGATGGCATATTATTCTCTTTAATTGTAATTTCTCTAAATATTAAGCCATGTTGTCGTTATTGACAATGGTAAAACTGCCTTCGCCCTTTAATATACCCATTAAACCATCGTTTTTTGTGATTGAATAGACTATTATTGGGATATTGTTATCACGCGCTAGGGCGATTGCTGCCGCATCCATGACTTTTAAATTTTTAGATAGCACTTCGGTATAATTGATTTGATCATATTTAACTGCATTGGGGTTTTTATTGGGGTCGCTGTCGTATATGCCATCGACTTGTGTACCTTTTAGCAGCGCTTCGCAGCCCATTTCGGCGGCACGTAGGGCTGCGCCTGTGTCGGTTGTGAAAAATGGGTTGCCTGTGCCTGCCGCAAAAATAACCACCCTGCCCTTGCCCAGATGGGCGCGAGCGCGAGGCCCGACAAAAGGTTCGCACACTGTGGGCATGGGAATGGCTGACAAAACGCGAGTTGGGACGCTTAATTCTTCGAGTGCATTTGCCATTGCTAAGGCGTTCATTACTGTTGCTAACATGCCCATATAATCGGCACTGGAGCGGTTCATGCCTTGAGCAGCACCTGAAACGCCACGAAAAATATTACCGCCACCAATAACTAAGCAAATTTCAGCGCCATTTTCCCACGCGGTTTTAATTTGTTTGGCTATCGTATCAACAAAGCTCATATCTATGCCGAAATCTTGATCGCCCATGAGCGATTCGCCCGATAACTTTAGCAGGACACGTTTGTATTTAAGCTTTGTTTTTAGAGATTTGGACATGAATCGACTCACCATTTTTATTGAATTATTTTAGTTTAGCATGTGGATGAATGATTTGTATAAAAAAAAGCCGTTGGCAAGGATATGCTAACGGCTTTTGTTTGGTATATTTATTTTACGCTGTTATTGACCTGTTGCGGCTGCAACTTCGGCGGCAAAATCTTCGACTTTTTTCTCAATGCCTGCACCGAGTTCCATACGGATGAAGCCTGTTAGTTTAACATCAGCACCAATGTCTTTTGCGGCGATTTGAATGGCTTTTTCTACTGTATTTTCGCCATCAATTACGAAAGTTTGCTGTAATAGCACGACTTCTTGGTAATATTTGCGCATACGACCTTCTATCATTTTTTCGATGATATTGTCGGGTTTGCCTGATGCGCGCGCTGTTTCTATTAGTATATTTTTTTCACGTTCAACCACTGCTGGATCTAAATCGGTTACATCCAATGACGCGGGGTTTGTTGCCGCGATGTGCATGGCGATTTGTTTGCCCAAAGCATCTAACTTGGCTGTATCGCCTGTTGATTCTAGGGCTACTAGAACGCCCAACTTGCCTGCAACGCCTGTTACCACTGAGTTATGCACGTAAGTTGCAACTATGCCAGTGTTTACGCTGAGTAGTGTCGCGCGGCGGAAAGACATATTTTCGCCAATTGTTGCGACCAATTCGGTGATAAATTCCTCAACCGTTTTTGATGAATCTGGGTATGCTGCAGATTTAATGGCTTCGTCATCTGCATTATTTGCGAGGGCAATATCGGCAACATTGGCGACCATTTTTTGGAAGTCTGGGTTTAGAGCTACAAAATCGGTTTCGGAGTTAACTTCGACAACCACGGCAGATGTTCCTGATGATTGAACGGCTACTAAACCTTCGGCTGCAACGCGACCTGCTTTTTTAGCGGCTTTGGCTAAACCTTTTTTGCGTAGCCAATCAATTGCTTCTTCGATATTGCCATTGGTTTCTTTTAATGCTGTTTTGCAATCCATCATGCCTACGCCTGTGATTTCACGCAGTTCTTTTACCATACTTGCTGTAATAGCCATTGTCTTTTGCCTATAGTTAGAATAGCAACCACCTTAAAAAGATGGCTGCTAAATTTGAAATTAAAAATTTAAATTGGTTGGTTTACTTTGCCAATTTTTTTGCTTGTTCTATCCAACCTTCGCGCTCAATGCGACCTTTGAATGAAAGCTTTTCGCCGAATTCTTCGACATCCTTCTCGTTCCATGCAGCGATTTGAGCAAAGGTTGTAACACCTGATGCATTTAGCTTTTTCTCTAATGCTGGACCTACGCCTGACAATTCTTTTAAATCATCTGCGCTTGCGGCTTTAGCTTTTGGAGCAGTTTTTTCTTTTGACTCGGCTTTGGCTTTTGGTGCGGCTTTGGCTTTTGGAGCGGCCTTAGCTTTTGGTGCGGCTTTTGGAGTTGGAGCAACTTCTGCTTTAACGTCTTCTACTTCGGCTACTGATTCCAATTCAGCATCGGTTGCGGCTGCAACTTCAGCGACTACATCTTCTGGTAGCTCGGCTGATTCACCAAGGTCGAAACCTGCATCGCCAGCGGCTTGAGAAAGACCGTCTAGTGCAGCACGAGAAATTAGGTCACAATAAAGTTCGATGGCGCGTGCGGCATCATCGTTACCTGGAATTGGGAAATCAATATCATCGGGGTTTGAATTGCTATCTAACACCGCGATTACTGGAATGCCTAATTTTTTAGCTTCGGCAACTGCGAGTGATTCTTTATTTGTATCAATAATAAAGATTAGGTTGGGAATGCCGCCCATATCTTTAATACCGCCAATGGCGCGGTCGAGCTTATTTTGCTCGCGAGTCATTTTTAATAATTCTTTTTTTGTTAGACCAGCGACAGTATCGCTTTCTAAAATTTTATTAAGTTCGTTTAGGCGTTTAATTGAATTGGAAACTGTATTCCAATTTGTTAATGCGCCACCCAACCAACGATGGTTGATATAATATTGCGCGCTCATTTGTGCGGCATTTTTAATAGCATCGGATGCTTGGCGTTTTGTGCCTACGAATAGTACACGTCCGCCGCCTGCTACAACATCACGTACAGCAACTAAGGCTTGATGTAATAGTGGGACTGTTTTGGATAAATCCATAATATGGATTTTATTGCGGGTACCAAAAATATACTGATCCATTTTTGGATTCCAGCGGGACTTTTGATGTCCAAAGTGAATGCCAGCTTCTAATAGCTGACGCATTGTAAAATCTGGTAACGCCATGCGTTTACTCCTGTTTTTCCAGTTAAACCTCCGCAAATTATGAACTAATGTCACTGGAAAAGGTCACTTGTACCTTTTTGATATTTGCGTGTGTAATCTGGGCTTTATAACAGCAATATTTTAAACTACAAGTTATTATTGGTTTTATGGACTAATCGTCCTAAAAATGTTAATAAAATTTAAGCGAGGTGTTATGCGTCCTGATATTTTGAATTATTTTTTTAAGCCTGTTACATCTTTATTGGGTGTTGGGCCAAAGGTTGCGCAAAATATTACTAAGCTTGTTGGACAGGCGCTTGAGGCGAACCAAACTGCGCGTTATGTGGATTTGCTGTTTCATTTGCCTGTCGGGTATTAAGACCGGCGGCATAGACCGAAAGTTGAAGAAGT
>CAZHCZ010000107.1:0-3592 GCA_964531635.1 uncultured Hyphomicrobiales bacterium
TAATAACCATGTTCATTACCTTCTTTTCCTTCTTCGTCATTACCTTTTTCATAACCATCGTCATAACCATCATCATAACCGCCATTGCCGCCATTGCCGCCATCATCATAACCACCATTGCCGCCGTTACCAACAATGACCACACTCGTTGCATCTGCAAAATATGATCTGCCGCCGCTATAAAAGCCGTTTAGTATGCTGTATGATGAACCAGAGTTATTTCGACCTTGGTACTGACCTTGTTGTTGATATTGAGCCTGATATTGCGCTTGATATTGATATTGTGCCTGCGCCTGATATTGCGCTTGAGCCTGATATTGAACCTGCACTTGTGATTGAATACCACGATTACATATAGCAACACCATTGGCATTCGCCCACGCTGCGCCGCCATCTGCGCCATATGCTGCGTTTAAGACCAAACAACTTACTGTTCTACCACTGCCGTTTTTATCGGCTGCATTTGTAACCGTTGCTGTTAATGGAACAAGCATAGCAACTACAGCAAATTTTAGGGGAATATTTTTTATTTGATTTAATATTTTCATTTTTTACCTTTACGCATTACAATAGATTAACTAAATATTAACTCGTATTAACAAAAAGTTAAACTGAAAGTTAAAAATATAGTTAAAATTTTAGGTAAATTTTACAAACAAAAAACCCGCAATCTATGAGGGACAAAGAGTTGCAGGCTTTATGCCCGATGAACGGGCTTACATATTATATTAGAAAAGTAAGTAACTAAATTATACTAAAGAATAAGAGCTGGTGAAGCATTAACTTTGAGGGGGGGAACCGAAAGAGCCTTCACCAGCACCCCTAAGGGCAATTGTTTATCGCATATATATAAATGGAAATATATTATACTATAGGCTTTAGCATTTTGTGTATGTAAAAAATATTTGACTTTAAGTATGTTATATTATACTTAATGTACAATTTACATTACTATACTAGAGGAAATTATGTCTCATCAAGAAAGAAATACAATTGTCGAATTGGTTTGTGGACTGATTATCTTCTCACTTTATTTTTATTTTGTTAGGCAAAGTTATCAGGCTGGAATGTTTGATGGGGCGGATGCTGGAGCACAAATTGGTAAGTTGGTTCTTTGGCTTATTTTTGGTGGAATAGTTTTGAATATTATTGGGCATGTTCTTTCTAATGTTATTTATAAGACAATTAAAAATAATACCAATTCATCTTTTATTATCGATGAACGCGACAAGCTTATCGAACTTCGGGCTATAAATATTGGTTATCATATTATTGGTGCTGGGTTTATTATTTCGATGATTGCACTGGCATTGGGGCAGAGTATTTTCATTGTGTTTAACGGCATAATTTTTTCTTTTGCCTTTGGCACAATAATTGAAGCCTCTACAAAGCTATATCTTTATAGACGAGGGTTTTAGAATGAGTAAAACTCTTGTTAATAATAACATTCGCCGTTTGCGTTTTGATAATAATGAAATGACGCAAAAACAACTCGCTGAACTGGTTAGCGTAACCCGCCAAACTATTGTTGCTATTGAAAATGCCAAATATGCGCCCTCGCTGGAGTTGGCATTTCTTATTGCCTTGGCTTTTAACATGCCGATTGGTGATGTGTTTTCTTTTAAAGTAAAGGGTAGTGAATGAAAGCCGCGATTTATAAAAAATATGGTGCACCAGAGGTTGTGCATATTGCTGATGTTGAAAAACCAATGGCTAAAGATGATGAAGTGCTGATTAAAATTTATGCGACGACTATTAACTCCGCCGATTGGCGGGCAAGAAGCCTTGAAATGCCTAATGGCTTTGGCTTAATAGGGCGTTTAATATTTGGAGTTTTTGCGCCTCGCCAGCCTATTCTTGGCACTGAATTATCGGGTATTATTGAGAGCGTTGGCATAGGTGTTACTAAGTTTAAGGTTGGTGATAAGGTTTTTGCCGATTGCGGTACGGGGTTTGGCGCACATGCTGAATATAAAACTATGCAACAAGATGGGGCGATAGCCATTAAACCCGACAATTTGAGTTTTGAGCAAGCCGCATCACTTTGTTTTGGCGGTACGGTCGCACTGAAATTTTTACAAAAATTAGCCAAGATAAAACAGGGTGATATAGTTTTAATCAACGGTGCATCAGGCACAACTGGTACAGCATTGGTGCAATTTGCGAAATATTTTGGTGCTAATGTAACTGGCGTTTGCAGTGGTGCAAACCTTGAACTTGTAAAATCTATTGGAGCGGATAAAGTTATAGATTACACCAAACATGATTTTACAAAAAATGGTGAAACTTACGATATAATTGTCGATACAGCAGGCACTGCTCCTTGGGCGCGCAGTAAAAATTCATTGAATAAAACGGGTCGACTTGTGTTGGTTTTGGGCAGTTTAAAGGACATGGTTTTATCGGTTTTTGTTTCGAAAAAAGATGGTAAAAAATTAATTGCTGGTGTTGCTAATGGCAGTGCCTAAAGTTTGAAACTATTAGCCGATTTAGCCGATCAAGGTAAGTTTGCCCCTGTTATAGATAGAAGCTACCCGCTAGAAAAAATAGTCGATGCGCATAGATATGTCGATACAGGGCGTAAAAAGGGTAGTGTTGTTATTACAATGGATGAGTAAAAACTATCATCAATAAAGTTACAGTTATTCGCAATCTTTATAATTGCATGCAAGGCATCTTTTAGCAAGTTTTTGGGCTTTTTCTATCTGAGAAGAACTCATTTTTTTGTGACTTTATTTCTGAGAGAGTGAGCACTTTTAGATCCTGAAGCCGAAGCTAAATTAAACCACATATGAGCCATTATATAACCTTGCACAACACTTTGACCACTATAATACTCAATGCCAAGAATATTCGGGGCGCTAGCATGACCCTGATGTGCGGATAATTTATAATATTTTACCGCCAGTTTATAGTCACCTGCTTCATAGGCTTTTAAACCATTATCAAGTGGGCTTTCGGCTGCATTTCCTAAAAGTGAATTAGTCTCAACTTGGTACGCCCTAGGGGAATCGAACCCCTCTTTCCAGAATGAAAATCTGGCGTCCTAACCGATAGACGAAGGGCGCAGCATGTTGAGACAGATGTTTAATACGGCTGTTGGCAGATAAATGCAAGTGCCAAAATATGATATTTTTAGTTATTCACAAGAATGGGTTATCTGATATAGAGGCTTTAGTAGTTTGTTTCGGCTACATCTAGCACTTGTAGTTGTACGGTTTCGCGCCCTTGCCACTTGTTTATTTTCAAATTTCCTGCAAAGTGAAATGCTTTGCCGTTATGTTGGGTTAGAAGTTTTGCTAGACCATTTTGCTCTGCGTTAAAGGCTATAGCATCGAGTTTTGAGCCATCGGCTGAGCGTAGGGTTAGTTTTAGGTGACCATTGCCAACAATTTTTGTGAAGGCTATATGGTGCATGGGGAACGCAAATACGGGGCGTGGGTTGCCTGTTCCGTAGGGTTCTAGTTTTTCTAACATATTTAGCAATTTAATTTTTGCGGCACTGGAAGTTAGTGCGCCGTCTATTTTTAGGATTAAGTTTTTTCTTGATTTTATTACTTGATTGCTAAGCTCTTGTTCCATAAAAGCTATT
>CAZHCZ010000108.1:0-3414 GCA_964531635.1 uncultured Hyphomicrobiales bacterium
TAAAAAAATGTATTTTTTACTCAACTTTTTTATCCTCGATAGCTTGTCGGTTTTCTCTCATGCTTGATGCAACTTAAAAAGTGTAGAAATTTAGGGTGGCATCTGCCCAATAAAATTATTTCTACGCTACATGTAACGGGCGATTGTAATTTTTGTATCGCCATATTTTCGGGTGTCTATGACTTTGAAACAACTTGCTAATTCTATTTCTGTGCGTTTTGTTTCTTCGAGTATTATTAGGGCGTTGGGTTTTAACCAGCCGTGTTTGTGTAATGACAATAGGGCTTTTTCGCCTAGGGTTTTGCCGTAGGGTGGGTCGGCGAAAACCAGGTCAAATTGTGGAGAGCGTTTAGACATTGTGCCTATATCACATGCGTCTTGACGGGATATTTTACATTGACCTTGCAACCCTAAATTTACCGTATTCTCGCGAATTATACCGCGGGAACTGCTGGAATTATCGACAAATAAAACCCATTTTGCACCGCGTGACAATGCTTCGATGCCCAATGCGCCTGTGCCTGCAAATAGGTCGCAGACCGTTGTGTTTTCTAGGCTAAAATCGTCAATTCCGTGTTCTAAAATATTGAACAGACTTTCGCGTACGCGGTCAGAGGTTGGGCGCACATCGTTGCCCTTAGGCGCATTTAATGTTTTGCCTTTTAACCGACCACCGACTATGCGCATATAAACCTCGTTTATCTGTCTCTATTGCCGCGCCGTGGTGCTGAGCCTGCACGCCCGCCAGAAGGTGGACGACCACCTGAAGATGGACGACCACCTGAACTTGGACGATCGCCAGAACTTGGGCGACCACCTTGGCGGCGACCATCATTGCGTTCATTACGTTCACTACGGGGGTTGCCATCACGGTCACGTCCGCCGCGTGGGCGTTCTCTATTGCCTGTGCCAAATTTGCTTTTATTGTCTGAAAATGAGCGTTTTTTATCGCCGAATGAACGGCTATCACTGCGCTTATCTTTATCATCTCTATTGCGGTTGAAACTCGGGCGTTCATTGTTGCGCCCTGGGCGTTTTTCATCTCTACCACGGTCATCGCGGCTGCCACGTCTGTCATCTTTATCATTGCTAAATGAGCGTCCGCCGCGGTCATCTCGGCGGTTATAACCACTGCGATTATTTTCGCTTGTTTTGCGGTCGTCTTTATCGTTTTTATTGATATAATATCCGACTTGGTCTTGTGGGCGTAAGTCGGCATCATAGCCTTCGTCTATTTCATTATAAACTTCGCCCAATTGGTCTTTAAGCATTTGTGTCGGAATGGGTGCTACTGTGCCGCGTTCCATATTTTCTAATTTAAACGGACCAAAGGAAAGGCGGATAAGGCGATTGACCTGCAAGTCGAACGCGCCGAGGACTTCTTTAATCTCGCGGTTTTTGCCTTCTCTTAGGGTTAGGCTAATCCAACAATTATCGCCAGTTTGGCGCTCTAATGTGGCTAAAATACTGCCATACTGTACGCCATTTACGGTTATGCCACCTTTTAGCGTATCGAGCTGTGTTTGCGTTACTTTGCCATATGCCCGTGCGCGATATTTGCGTTGCCAGCCTGTTGAAGGCATTTCTAAATGGCGGGCTAGTGAACCGTTATTGGTTATTAAAATTAGACCTTCGGTGTTAATATCCAACCGCCCGACCGATACAACGCGCGGCAGACCTTCTTGACGTAGGCGCGAAAATACGGTGGGTCGCCCTTCGGGGTCGCCATGTGATGTTACTAAGCCTGCTGGCTTATAATATTTCCATAAACGTGTGGCTTCGGGTGCTTTAATAAGCTTGCCATCTACTTTTATTATATCTTTTTCGGAAACTTTAACAGCGGGGGTGGTTAGCAAACGACCATTGACCGATACGCGGCTATCGGCTATCCAGCGTTCGGCATCGCGCCTAGAACACAAGCCCGCACGTGCCATAACTTTAGCAATACGGTCGAACTTTACTTCGGGTTTTTTGGGCGTTGAGCCATGCATGTCTAAGTGACTTGGCTTTTTATCGCCAAATTTTTTATCACCAAACTTTTTATCGCCGAATTTTTTATCACCAAATTTTTTATCGTCGAATTTTTTTGTGAAGGGTTTTTCATTTTTTTTATCAAAGGGGGTTTTGTCGTATGACATATTGCTCACCATCTGTTTAGCGTGTTCTATAATAAATATCGCATCTATATAAGAACGGGTTATATTTAAAATTCTTGTAACAGAGCTTGACCCAAAGGCAAAGGGATTTTATAAAATTACTATGAATATGCTTAATTTAGCCGATAAACCAATGCAAATTGCCCTAGATGAAGCCCGCGCAGCAAGTGCGCGGGGTGAAGTGCCTGTTGGCGCGGTGGTTGTTGGGGCAGATGGTAAAATTATTGCCAAAGCGGGCAATGAAACCCGTAACCTAAACGACCCAACAGCCCATGCCGAAATTTTAGCCATAAGGCGGGCATGTGATGCGCTTAAGGTTGAACGATTGGTCGGTTGTAGTTTATATGTGACTTTAGAACCATGCAACATGTGCGCGGCGGCAATTAGTTTCGCCCGAATTGATAAGCTATATTACGCCGCAGAAGATATTAAAGGCGGTGCGGTGGATAATGGTACACGGTTTTATAATGCGAAAACGTGCCACCATGCTCCTGAGGTTATTGGTGGCATAAATGAAGTTGAAGCCTCTGAAATATTGGTTGAGTTTTTTAGAGGTAAAAGGTGATGACAAATGTAGAAAGACTTGTCACTGTCGGGGCAATGCTACCTGACATGAATACTAACAAAATAAACAGATAATAATAGACGAGGATAAATATGGCGTACGAAACAGCAATAACAATAAAAAGGCACTTGATAAAATAAAAAAGAGGCATTATGTCCTGCCATCAATTCAGCATGAGTTTGTTTGGGATACTGATCAGATTGAAACTCTTTTTGACTCCCTCATGAGAGATTATCCGATTGGCACATTTCTTTTCTGGAAGGTTGATAAAGTTAAGATAAAAGATTTCCAATTCTATGAATTTTTAAAAAAATATCATGAAAAATTTTTCGACATAATCAAAAAGCGGATTTGCCAGATTCTGAAGATATTATTGCACTATTAGACGGTCAACAACGTATGACATCGCTGTATATTGGATTAGCAGGAAGTTACGCAGAAAAACTACCATATGCACGTAAAGATGATAGAAGTGCATATCCTGAACGAAAACTTTATCTTGAACTTTTATCTCCATCTGAATCATTTGAAATTGGATACGGTTTTCAAATGCGTACAAAAGATGAAATTGATTGCGATAACAAAGATAAACACTGGTTTGAATGTAGCAAGATTCTAAAATTTCAGGATAAAAATGAAGTATACGATTATTTGGATGACTCTGATTTAAGTGACACTTCGTTACATTCAAAA
>CAZHCZ010000109.1:0-3399 GCA_964531635.1 uncultured Hyphomicrobiales bacterium
GCATGAATTGGGTCATTTTTTAGGCCTAAAACACCCGCATAATAATTTTGCAAGCGACGCCCCCTTTACTGAGCTTAACGACCAAAAATACGACGTCATGTCCTACAAAGATTCAGAAAGAGACCGCAAACTCGATACCATAGATGGCAGCCTGCAAAACGTCTATAGTTTCGGTAGTTTCGTAAACTTTTCTCCAACAAACATAGCCGCATTGCAATATCTATATGGCGCAAACACCAATAGCTATCTTAACAATAACACCTACACCTTAACCGATGCAGGCACAGTTGCACTCGATATAGATGGCACCGATGGCAACACCTCCATCGGCCGCGCCTATTATTCAATTTGGGACAATGGCGGCACCGACCAAATCGTCTATAATGGAGCTAATAACGTCCTAATAAACCTCAACGATGCAACACTTTTACGCAGCGGCAACAATGCCGATTTAGTCGAGACTCTAGCCCGCTTTGAAAACACAGTCTATTATTCATCATTAAACTCTAGCACAGCCAACCAAATTACCGACGCTAGATATTATGCAGGCGGGTTTTTCTCACAAATTTTAACCACCAATAGCGGCTCACCCACTGTAGATCTAAACGGCTTAGCCAATACATTGGGCGGCTATGCCATAGCCAATGGCGTTACCATAGAAAACGCAACAGGCAGCAGTGGCAATGATATATTAATCGGCAATCAAGCCAATAATGTTCTAACAGGCAATGGTGGTAATGATACAATTTTCGATGCCAATGGCGATGATACCGTCTATGGCAACCAAGGCAATGATTTATTTTATGTCGGCAGGGGCACCGATAGTTTCTTTGGCGGTACTGGCACAGACATCGCCAGCCTAAACAGCGCATCCATCCGCTATTTTATCGAAATAAACGGCTCACAAGTCACAATTACCGATATTATCGACAATAAATATGGCATAAACACCTTTAGCGATGTCGAAACATTCACCTTTGCACATAACACATTCGCTTTTGCCGACCTTATAGAAGGCAACCAATATGAACGCGAATATGCCGCCGATAAAAACAATGATTTTGTAAAAATTCCCAATATTTATAACGATATTTTTTGGGGAACATCAGCTAACGATAACCTAGTCGCCACCCTGCAAAACGACCTATATAAAGGCAATACAGGCACCGACACAGTCACTTTCAAAGGCAATTTGGCAGACTTCAGCTTTACAACCTCCGTCAATAACGAGCTAATAATCACGAATAATACCGATAACAGCCTATATGATGTCCTACATTCAATAGAACAGCTCACCTTCGACGACCAAACACTCGACGTAGCCACCCTAACCGCCCCCGACCTAAGCCTAACCGCTCCCCAGTTCACCACATGGCAAACTGATTATGAGTTAGGGTAAGAGTTGGGCACACTCATATTGGTAGTTCATCTTATCTTCGCTAAATATGGTGGTTATAAAAACCCTTACATAAGCTCGCTTAGAGTTAATTTACAATTAGCTTATCCAATATAACAACAACTTCTTCAGAAGCCTCTTGCATTTTTTGGAACGCATTTTGAGCCGCTTTTCTATTGCCATCCGCATATTCTTTTGCAGCCAACTTACCATATTTATGTACTTCTGAATGAGGCTGCTCAAGATTCTTAAATTCAGAGTTTTTTGATGTTTCATCGTCGGATAATGTATCTACCCATTTTCCGAGCCGACAAGAATGATGATCGGATAATTCATCTTCTTTAAGGGCGTTTAAACCCACTAACATTGCCGCAACATTCTTTTTCCATAAAAAGTGATCAGACTTGGCTCGCTTTAATACATATTGCTCAATATTTCTACCATCAAGATCCGCGAACATTTCATCAACTATACCTTCTGAAGCTTGAACAGAAGTTATAACGTCATTGGCATGCTCTGATGCTTGAACAGCATTTTCTGCTATTTTAGAAACCCCTTTTGCAAGTTCATTTGTTGCTTGTGTTTGCTCTCCAAGAACACTTGCAATGCTGGACATACCATCAGCAGTTTCATTTACAATAGCTTCAATTCGTTCAATATTTTTCACTGTCTCTTGTGTAAGTGTTTGAGTGTTTTTAACTGAAGAGTTTGCAGCTTCAAATGAAAGAAGTAATTCTTGCACATCAGTATTAAGTTCGCTAATTCTTGAATTAATATCTTCTGTTGCTTTCTGAGTTGCTCTAGAAAGCGCCTTTACCTCTGAAGCAACTACAGCGAAACCCTTGCCAGCATCACCAGCACGAGCGGCTTCAATTGTAGCGTTTAATGCCAATAAATTTGTTTGTGCAGCTATTTCATCAATTATGCTAACAAAACTGTCAATTTGAGAAACAGCGGCAACAACTGCTTTGGTCTGGTTTTCCATCGTTGTCATAGTATCTGAAGTTGCAGATGCCGATTCATCCGTATTTCTAATACCAACCATGCCTTCTGACATTAATTGATTGGCACTTTGCATTTTTTCAGAGGAAGATTGAGCAGTTTCTGATATTTGACCAATAGAAGCGTCTAATTGTTCAATTGCAGCAGCCATGCTACTTGAGTCTGACTCAATTTCTCTAACATCACCAGTAATTAAAGCAACAGCTGCCATTGAATTGCTAGAGTTAATAGAAAGATCAACCGCTCGATTAAGTGCATCTTGGTTTCGCTTATTAATTGCATTGGCAAGGGTTAATATTGACTGCTTTACTTCGGTCGGAAGAGTTAGCGCGTCATAATCCTTTCCTTCACGTATTGCAATTAATGCAACATCAATTTGATTGAAAACTTCGGACGATAAATCATTACTTTCTATAGGCAATTCAATCACATCGCTTGAAACATATTTCTTCTTAAATAGCCCCATTAATTAGTCTCCTCTATGGTTCTTAATAAGCAGCATATAATTTCATAGTTAATATTTAGTGACACTATTATTTTTATATAAATATATTTCGCAGAATCAATAAAGTTCTAAAAGATTGATTGAATGCATCATATTGGGGTAAAAACGAGTAATAGTTAAAAGTGCTGTATGGGGTTTTAAGTGGGCATACCTCACATTTTCACTCAATATCTCATTTTGTGCTATTCCGTCCACAAAATTAACACCTTCAATGATATTTTTCAATTGACCAAAGCCCTAATTTTTACCCATATTTTCTCTGCTGACTGAACTCGCTTGAATACCATGGTCGATAAGTTGGCTTCAGAAACACAGTTTTAACCTTGCCCGTTCTTAGCTTCACAGTAGAAAATATGGTTGTTATAAAAACCTTTATATAGCCTCACTTAGAGTTAATTTGCAATTAGCTTATCCAATATAGTCACAACTTCTTCAGAAGCATCTTGCATTTTTTGGAACGCATTTTGAGCCGCTTTTCTATTGCCATCCGCATATT
>CAZHCZ010000110.1:0-1127 GCA_964531635.1 uncultured Hyphomicrobiales bacterium
AAAATCGCCACATCACCGACAGATGACGCTTGTTTAACAATCCGCCCCTTGCCAATTTCAAGCGACACACCTTCATCGGGTAAATCCACCCCAACGCCTTCACCGCGCGGGTATCTAAACGCACAAGGCCCTACATCATAATTAACCGCAGTCGCCACCATATGCACAAGTTCCGCTTCATCACTTGCTGCCATTACCATCATGTTGGGCAAAGCACATAAAAACCCAATATCAAAACTCCCCGCATGGGTTGGTCCATCCGCTCCAACTAAACCCGCGCGGTCAATAGCAAAGCGCACAGGCAAGTTTTGAATACATACATCATGGACAATTTGGTCATAGCCACGTTGTAAAAAGGTTGAATAAATTGCTGCAAATGGTTTTAGTCCCTCGCAAGCCATACCAGCGGCGGCCGTTACCACTTGTTGCTCAGCAATACCCATATCAAAACAGCGCTCAGGAAATTGTTCCTGAAAATCGCATAGCCCCGAGCCAGATAACATTGCAGGGGTAAGTACCGCAATTTTTTTATCATTTTTGGCGTGTTTAATTAAACTCATACCAAATACATCTTGATATTTTGGCGCATTAGATGCCAATTTATTAAGCTCGCCAGTAGCCGCATTAAATTGACCAACCCCATGATATTTATCAGCACTGTTTTCGGCAGGCGCATAACCATGACCTTTATTGGTTTTAATATGCAATAAAATAGGTTTGTCTTCTTCGTCTTTAATATTGCGCAAAACTGGTAATAAATGGTCGAGATTATGACCATCAAGCACCCCAACATAATAAAAGCCCATCGCCTCAAAAAACGCGCCCCCGCCCGATAATAATGTGCGGGTATATTCCTCGGTTTGCGCCATAGCATAGCCAACTGGCTTAGGCATTTTACGGGCAATTTTTTTACCAAAATCGCGTATGGCCATATAAGTATCACCACTTAAATGCCGTGCAAAATAAGCCGATAACGCCCCAACAGGTCGGTCGATAGACATATCATTATCATTCAAAATAACAATTAACCGTCCGTTCGCCTGCACGGCATTATTCATCGCTTCATACGCCAAACCAGCGGTAATAGAACCATCGCCAATCACCGCAATAACATTGTGCTTTTCACC
>CAZHCZ010000110.1:1140-3322 GCA_964531635.1 uncultured Hyphomicrobiales bacterium
GCCAACGCCATGCCCACAGCGGCGGCAATAGAGGTCGAGCTATGCCCAGCCCCAAACACATCATATTCACTTTCCTCTCGCTTGGTAAAGCCCGATAACCCACCACCTTTACGAATAGTGCGCATTCTTTCACGCCGCCCAGTCAATATCTTATGTGGGTAAACTTGGTGTCCAACATCCCAAATAATTTTATCATCAGGCGTATCAAACACTTTGTGCAAAGCAACTGTCAATTCAACCACGCCAAGTCCCGCGCCCAAATGCCCGCCAGTAACCGAAACACAATCGACCATTTCACTACGCACTTCATCAGCCAATTGTTGCAAATCGGCATCGCTAAGTTTGCGCAAATCAGCGGGAATTTTTATAGTATCCAATAAAGGAGTATGTGGTTTGTTATCAGTCACTTAAATATCACTTAAAAATTAAAGTTCGGCAATTTCAAGGCCATCAATAGCCCCGTTAGATAAGCTAATTTTTTCAACCTTCTGTTCAGCTTCTCTCAGCTTTTGGCTGCAATATTGCTTAAGTTTTTCACCACGTTCATATTGTGTTATAGATTTATCCAAATCAACGTTCCCACTTTCTAACGTCTTAACTATAGATTCAAGCTCACTAAGCGCCTGCTCAAACGTTAAATTTTCAATATTATCAGCCATTTGATTCTCTTAAAAAAAATTACAATCCACGTTTAGCAAACCCACCACCCTGTGTCTAGGGTAAAGCCTTTAAACTTACAGGCGGCACGCTACTCTCAGGCACAAAAAAGTCGGGCGTTAAATCTTTACTTGCATCTACTCTATATTTATCAAAGTCCCTTTCCCCTTCAGCATATAAAAAACTATCATCAATAATAAAGTTTCCACTAAACTCTGTGGCTTTTTTAGCAAATATTCCCATCGCTGCATCGGCAATAATTTGTGGTGTTCTCGAGGCTTGCATAATCATATCCCCACCCAGTAAATTCTTAATAGCCGCGGTTGCAATTGTGGTGCGCGGCCAAAGTGCATTAACGGCAATTCCAGCAGGCTTTAATTCTCCCGCTAACCCCAATACCACCATACTCATACCAAATTTTGCCATGCTATAAGCCACATTACCCGCAAACCATTTTTGTTGCATGTCCAATGGTGGCGAAAGCGTTAAAATATGCGGGTTATCCGATTTTTTTAAATGCGGCAGAGCATATTTACAAACCATAAACGTCCCGCGTGCATTCACTTGGTTCATCAGGTCAAACCGTTTCATTTCGGTTTTTTCAATCGATGTTAACGAGATAGCCGAAGCGTTATTAACCACAATATCAATACCACCAAACCGCTCAACAGTTTTTTCCATCGCCTCAGCAACATGTGCTTCTTCACGAATATTCACCCGCAAAGCCAACGCCTGACCACCCGCTTTTTCCACATCTTCTGCGGCAGTATAAATAGTTCCCTCAAGCTTAGGATGCGGCTTAGTGCTTTTGGCGGCAATCACTACATTAGCCCCTTGCTTAGCGGCCGCAATAGCAATAGCATACCCAATACCTCGGCTCGCGCCAGTAATAAATATGGTCTTATTTTTAAGTGATAATGTCATATATTCCTCCTATATTTCAAACATTTCATGCTGTAAACATATCATCAGGCACATCAAGTAAAACTTGGCTGCCATCAATAATAATTTTACCCAAAGCCATAACTTCAGGCAGTAAATTTTCGGCAAAAAACCGTGCCAAAATTAAATATTGCGAATTTTCATCATCAGCCAAGGCACTCATCGCCCCCTTAGCAATATAATGCCCACCCAATAAAAGCCCCATTAAGCGCAAATAATTAGTCGCCGCCACCAATGGCAAATCACTGTTTTTCTGGCGTGCTTCCAACAACCACAAAGTCGCCTGTTTAGCACAATCTGCCGCTTCACTAAGCCTATCGGCCGCTTTGCCAAACCCATAGCTCGATTGCGCAATCGCCTCAGCATTGCTTTTAACCTCATTAATAAATTTAAGCGCTGTAGCCCCATTATCCATGCTTAACTTACGTCCGACCAAATCCATCGCCTGAATGCCATTGGTGCCTTCATAAATAGCGGCAATGCGTGCATCTCTATAATGCTGTGCTGCACCCGCTTCTTCAATATAACCCATACCACCAAAAATCTGAACGCCCAGAGATGCCACTTCACTGCCCATGTCGGT
>CAZHCZ010000111.1:0-3156 GCA_964531635.1 uncultured Hyphomicrobiales bacterium
TCGCCACACTGCACCCATTTTTCATTCACATAATTAACAAATACACTGAGTCGAGTTACAGTTCAAACAGTAACCACATAAAACCTAAAAAATAAAACTGCCAATACTTCACAAATATTACGCTTTGAAAATACCTATTGAAAAAAAAACAACCGCAGCTTAGTATGTCCTATAATATTTTTAGAGGGAAAAAATTATAATGAAACTACTTAAAACACTTGCTTTAGCTGGAGTAGCAATAGCATATTCATTTTCAGCTCAAGCTGAAACACGAATTACCTATAAATCTGCAAAAACCACATCGTCATATTATCAAATGGCAGTGCAAATTTCAGAAGCAATGAAAAAAGGCTCAGACGGCAAAATTATCGTTACCGTTGAAGAAAGCCAAGGTTCAGTTCAAAACGTCATGGAAGCTGCTGTTCGTACGGGCAATTATGTTTTCACAACACCTCCAGTCTTGGTAAACCTAGCCCAAGGCGGCAAGGCTATGTTTGAGGGCAAAGAAAACCCTAAATTTAACGACATTAGAGCGTTATTCCCTATCCCTTCACTCACTATGCATTTTGTTGTAAGTAATAAGAGTAAAATTACAGATTTTGCAGGCTTAGAAGGCAAGACAATTCTTTTGGGAACAGGTTCATTTGGCGCAAGAGAAGGTGCTAAATATATAGAGCTGTTCGGCTTAAAAGATAAAGTCACTTTAGCCAATGTCGAATTATCCAACGCTGTTCCCGCACTAAAAAACGGTCAAATTGATGGTTTTGTTACCGCAGGGTCTTTCCCTGCTCCCAACGTCATTGAAGCGGCGGCAGGAACGGGCGTAACCGTAATATCTCTAAGTGATGAGCAAATTAAACTTTCAAAACGCGCTAAACTGATTATTCCTGCTGGCACTTATGCTGGTCAAGATAAAGACATTACGACAACTTCTTTACCAGTTGTTGCATTTACAACTTTGCAAATGACTGACGAAACCGCCTATCAATTGACCAAAACATTTTGGTCACAAATTGCCGATATGGGCAATGATGCGGCATGGTGGAATGGTGTTAATGAAGGTCTAATGGAAAATATTACTGGTAAAATTCACCCTGGTGCTATTAAATATTATCAAGAAATTGGCTTCACAATTACTCCTGATCAACAATAGAACTCATATAAACTAAATAAAGCCAGAAATTTATTTTCTGGCTTTATATAATGTTTTAGCTAGGGTCTTATAAATATGCAAAGTCGATTTCATGTTTTTTGGATATTGCTCGGTGCACTGACAATTGGATTTCATATCTGGCTGATATTTTCGGGGTTAATACCAAACCTTGTAAGCCGCCCTCTCCATATGGCATTGGCTCTGCCTTGGGCTATGTTATATATTTCTCAATCTGGTTTTGCGCGTATCAGTGGAGCTATACTGGCAGCAGTCGGCATATTTTCTTCGTTATGGATTGCTGTTAACCAATCAAATTTGGCAAACCAATACGGCTTTATAGATGGAAATTTTCAAATTTTTATTGGCATTAGCTTATTGGTCGTTGTGCTCGAAATGGCAAGACGTGCCATTGGTTGGCCACTTCCTCTTGTCGCTTTAATCGCTTTATCTTACGGTTTATTTGGGCAATATATCCCGGGTGAATTTGGCTATGAAGGCATTCCTATTGAAAGTTTTCTTGGCACATTGACCATTGCCGAAGGTGGCATTTGGGGCAAGCTCACAGGAATTTCAGTAAGCATTGTTGCAATTTTTGTTATATTTGGAGCCGTGCTTAATGCAGGCGAAGCTGGGCAAGGTTTTATGAATATTGCAGCAGCAGCAGCGGGACGGCTAAAGGGGGGTGCGGCAAAAGTATCGGTTATTTCATCAGCATTATTTGGTTCAATTTCTGGTTCAGCTTCTGCCAATGTAGCTTCTACTGGTTCAATTACTCTGCCTGCTATGACCAAACTTGGCTATCCACGTGCCTTGGCTGGTGCTGTCGAAGCTGTCGCTTCATCGGGTGGACAAATCATGCCGCCATTAATGGGGGCTGGTGCATTCATTATGGTCGAATTAACAGGAGTGCCTTATACAGGAATAATGGCAGCAGCGCTTTTACCCGCAATTTTATTCTTTGTTGCCGTATGGGTTGGTATAAATGCGTTTAGCCTTCGTTATGAGCTTTTGGGCGTGCCAGAGAATGAACGCCCCAAATTAAAAACTGTTTTAATAACATCTGCATTTTTTCTAGTTCCTTTTTCTGTGTTATTATGGGGAATGTTTATTGGGCAATATACGCCACAATACGCCGCCTCAATGGCAATTATCGCGGCAACTTTTTTGCTGCTGTTTAATGACAAACTCAATGTCAATTGGCAGCAGGTTATATATCGCTTGGGGCAGGTTTGCATAAATGCAGGCAAACAGATTTCGATGATAGCGGCAATGACAAAAGATCGCGTCATCGGATTAGATAACAGCGGCAATTATTCTTTGTGCATCAATTATTATTGGAATATTAGGCATTACAGGGTTGGGCATAAAAATAACATCGCTAATTCTATCGGGGTCTGGCGGCATGTTGTGGCCAGCATTGCTGCTTACCGCTTTGGCATGTTTAATTTTGGGCATGGAAGTGCCAACAACTGCCGCCTATGTCATTAGTGTGTCTGTTGCAGGACCTGCCTTAATAGGCTTAGGTCTTGAACCGTTACAGGCGCATTTGTTTATTTTTTGGTTTGCTTTACTAAGCACCATAACGCCCCCAGTATGTGGTGCAGTATTTATTGCCGCAGGCATGGTCGAAGAAAATTGGCTCAAAGTGGCAGGCGCTGCAATGGCATTGGGAATAGGTCTATACCTTATTCCGTTGGGAATGATTGCGAACCCATATTTGATAAAACTTGCCGAATTCCCAATATTAGCATTATTATCATTCGTTAAATTGGGCATTGCCCTATCGTTAATTTCTTACGCCATCATAGCCCCAAAACCCATTTTTATACGTTTAATTATGATAATACTTGGAACAGGAATAATGTTTATATCCCCATAATGTGGTGGTTTTAGTACCGTCCGCATAGCCCCGAGCCAACGAAGTTAGTGAGCTTGGGAGCAAAGCGATTGGTGGGCCCGGTAGGACTCGAACCTACGACCGATCCGTTATGAGCGGATAGCTC
>CAZHCZ010000112.1:0-3047 GCA_964531635.1 uncultured Hyphomicrobiales bacterium
GAGCAAACACATGGTGATAATGCGAATTTTGGCGTTTGGTTGGGGCATCAATCTATTGCTCAGGTTTATGGCGGAAAAGTGGTTCGTGCCAACAAAATTATGCACGGAAAAACAAGTGAAATTGTGCATACTGGCAGTGTGATTTTTGATAATATTCCTGAAAAATTTGAAGCGACACGGTATCATTCATTAACTGTTGACCCAAGCACCCTGCCCGATTGCTTGAAAGTTACAGCAAAAGTCGGCGATGTTATTATGGCATTATCGCATAAAAACAAGCCTATTCATGGTGTGCAATTTCACCCTGAATCTATTGCTTCGGAATATGGGCATTTGATAATTGGTAATTTTTTACGCTCTGCCGGGGTTGAATTTTGTTCAACTGCACCTGAACTTAAAGCTGAATTACCAAGTGATGTTAAAAATAAAACCGCGCTAAAACCTTATGTTGCGCGTGTGGTTGAAGGCGAGCTGTTTAGCCAAGATGATGCACGGCAGGCGTTTGAAATTATAATGTCTGGTGATGCAACTGATGCACAAATTGGCGCATTTTTAGGCGCATTGCGGTTGCGTGGTGAAAGTGTAGATGAAATTACTGGTGCTGCCAAAGTTATGCGCGAAAAGGCGCTTAAGGTTTCTGCTCCTGCACATGCTATTGATACATGTGGTACGGGTGGCGATGGCTCTGGCTCTTATAATATATCGACCGCTGCGGCATTTGTTATTGCAGGGTGCGGTGTTACCATTGCCAAACATGGCAACCGTGCTTTGTCGTCTTTGTCTGGCTCGGCTGAAGTTTTAGCGGCGCTTGGTGTTGATGTAACTATTGATGCGAGCCAAGTTGAAGAATGTATTGAAAAGGCTGGTATTGGGTTTTTATACGCTATTAAACACCATTCTGCTATGCGGTTTGTGGGTGCAGCTCGTCAGCAGATGGGTATTAGAAGTATATTTAATTTACTTGGGCCTTTGTCTAACCCTGCGGGTGTTAAGCGGCAAATTATTGGCGTGTTTGCTAAACATTGGGTCGTGCCGATTGCCGAAGTGCTTAATCAACTTGGTAGCGAGCATGTTTGGGTGGTGCATGGCAGTGATGGGCTCGATGAACTTACGGTTACTGGCACCAGTTTTGTTGCCGAGCTTAAAGATGGTAAGGTAACAACATTCGAAATTAACCCTGCCGATTATGGGTTTGATATTAGTTCTGCTGATGCGCTAAAAGGTGGTAATGCAGAGGTTAATGCTGCTGCATTGCGTAATGTTTTGGCGGGAGAAAAATCAGCTTATAGGGATATTACTATTTTAAATGCCGCAGCTGGTCTTGTTGTTGCAGGTAAAGTTAGCGATTTACATCAAGGGGTTGTGCTTGCCACTCAATCTATTGATTCCGGCGCAGCATTGACGCGGTTAAACACACTTATTGAGATTTCGAACCTATGAATATATTAGATAAAATTGCCGCTTATAAACGAGATGAAATTGCGGCCGCTAAAAAGCTTGTTTCGGTTAGTGAATTGGGTGAATTAATTGCCGAACAGCGGGTAAAACGCGGGTTTGAAGCCGCGATAAGGCAAAAAATTAACGCAGGACAATATGCACTTATTGCTGAAATTAAAAAAGCAAGCCCTTCTAAAGGGTTGATTAGGGCAGATTTTAGCCCTTGTGAAATTGCAACCGCTTATAAAGATGGTGGGGCGGTTTGTTTGTCTATTCTTACTGATACGCCTTCGTTTCAAGGCTCTCCGCAATTTTTAAAAGATGTTCGTAAAATTAGTGATTTGCCGATTTTACGTAAGGATTTTATGCTTGACCCTTACCAATTGCTTGAAGCGCGGGCTTGGGGCGCGGATTGTATTTTGCTTATTATGGCGATGATTGATGATGATTTAGCGACCGAATTGGAAAATGTTGCGATTAGCCTTGGGCTTGATGTTTTGGCTGAAGTGCATGATAAAGACGAGCTTGACCGTGCGTTAAAATTAAAAACTCCGCTTATTGGAATTAACAACCGTAATCTTAAGACATTTGAAACTTCGTTATCTGTATCGGAAGATTTAGCGCAATATATTGATGATGACCGCATTATTATTGGCGAAAGCGGTATTCATAACAAGCAAAATTTAGAGCAATTGGCACGAAAAAACATCAATTGTTTTTTAATTGGCGAAAGTTTAATGCGCCAAGATGACGTAAGAAAAGCCACGCTAGAGCTGCTTAATTAGCCTAAAATAAAAAAAATTGTTGCAAAACAAAATGAGAACATGTATAAAGTTCTTGTTTTGTACTTTCAACGAATCAATTAAGGTGAAGCCCATGCTAACGCGCAAACAATTTGAACTGCTTATGTTTATTAATGAACGTATTAAAGAAACTGGCATTTCGCCATCTTTTGACGAGATGAAGGTTGCACTTAATTTAAAGTCTAAATCTGGCATACATCGGTTAATTACTGCCCTTGAAGAACGTGGGTTTATCCGCCGCCTTGCACACCGCGCGCGGGCATTGGAAATTATTAAATTGCCCGAAAATGCCTCACCCAGCATTGCCCGACAAAAGGGATTTCAGCCGACTGTTATTGAAGGAACATTGAACGAAGCACCACACACCCCAACAGTTGAGCAAGCTGAAGCATTAAGCATTACTGTGCCGATTATGGGGACTATTGCCGCAGGTGTGCCGATTACCGCCATTCAAGACCATAGCAGTGATGTTACTGTGCCTGTTGAAATGTTATCACACGGGGAGCATTTTGCACTCGAAGTTAGTGGTGAATCAATGATTGATGCAGGGATTTTAGATGGCGATACTGTTATTATTAAACAACAATCCGATGCTAATAATGGTGATATAGTTGTTGCCCTAATTGATAACGAAGAAGCCACGCTTAAACGCCTGCGTAAAAAGGGCAACAGCGTCGCACTAGAAGCCGCTAACCCCGCCTTCGAAACAAGAATTTTTGGCCCCGACCGTGTGGATATACAGGGGAAGCTTATTGGGTTGATTAGACGGTATTAAATTGCAAAGCTAGTTAAGACTGTTAGCAGGGT
>CAZHCZ010000113.1:0-2995 GCA_964531635.1 uncultured Hyphomicrobiales bacterium
TTTGCTCAAATGAACAAGATTGGTGCGACCTAATAGCGAGTAAATTTGAAATAAAGACGGGTATTGATGTTTCAATGATCCGAAAAAGCACTGGTGAAACTCTTGCTCAAATACGAGCAGAAGCGAGCAATCCTAAAATTGACGTTTGGTGGGGCGGTACTGGCGACCCACATTTGGTTGCGGCAGAAGAGGGGCTTACTCAAGCATCTGGTGTAGATACTTCTGAGCTGCAGGACTGGGCGGTTAATTTGTCTAAAATTTCTGAGGGTAAAACTATTGGCATTCATCTTGGTGTGCTGGGCGTTGCCTATAATACTGAAGTGTTGGCCGAAAAGGGCTTAGCAGCACCAGCATGTTGGAGAGATTTGGCAAAGCCTGAATATCGTGGAGAAATTCAAGTGGCAAACCCCAACAGTTCGGGAACTGCTTATACTGAGTTGGCAACACTCGTACAGGTCTTTGGTGAAGATGAAGGCTTTAAACTGCTCAAGCAAATTGGTGCTAATGTCAATCAATATACCAAATCTGGTTCTGCGCCATCAAAAGCTGCTGGGCGTGGTGAAACCACAATTTCAATTGGTTTTCAGCATGATATGATTAAACTGGCTATTGCTGGATTTCCTTTGGCAATAGTAACCCCTTGCGAAGGTACTGGGTATGAAGTTGGTGGCGTTTCAATTATTGAAGGTGCGCAAAACCTTGATGAAGCAAAACAATGGGTTGAATATGTGATTAGTGCTGAAGCACAAAATCTTGGCCCTGAAGTTCGTGTTTACAACGTGCCTTCAAACAAGAATGCGATCACTCCGCCAGAAGCACCATCTATAGCATCATTAAAGTTGATAGATTATGATTTTGCAACCTATGGCTCATCTGAAACCCGTGCGCGTCTTTTAAAGCGTTGGGATGAAGAAGTTGGCGATCCAAACCGCTAAAACCAGACGATACATAACTTTACATGGGATTAATTGATCCCATGTATGAATTTTACTCTGGTTATTTGCTTTGGTGTGAGTAACCCAATATGGCGTGTGGGTCGTTAATGAGAAAAACTGCAATATTTTGGCAGGTTATTGGGCTATTTGCTGCTTTGCTATTCCCTTGGTATATACTCCAAGGCAGCTTTTTCTCGTTTGGTTGGGTTGGTGGAATTTTTTCAGACCCTAAGTCTGCCTCGGCAATCGCACAAGGTATTTTCTATCAAAAATGGTGGTTAATAACCGCGCTTATTCCACTTTTTTGCACGGCACTTTCTTTATTATTAATAAAAAACAATAGGCTATTGGCTAAGTTTTTGGTGCTGATATCCATTGCTGGTTTGGTGCTTATATTTGCGCAAGGCTTTATTGTATCACGAACTGGGGCGCGAATATTTACAGATTTATTTGTTGGTGGTGCAGGCGAAACAGGGCAAATTGGTTTTGGAGCGGGCGCTTTTATAGTATTGATTTCGCAATTATTCATTTTAACAACTGGCTTTTCTGGTTTGAGCAAAGGGCGGGGCGATGCTTTTATTATTGGTCTAATTGGCTTAATTGTTTCGTTGGTTGGAATTTTTGTATTTTTTCCTGTTTCTCATATTCTTATTCAGGCTTTTCAAGGGGCAGATGGCGGCTTTGGTCTCGTAGAGTTTTGGGGTAATTTTTCTTCAAATAGAATTTGGGGCATTAGATGCTTATACGGGGCAGGAAGTTGCGGCACTGCATGGAACTCGTTATTTTTGGCTATAATGACAGGAGCAGGAACGACCTTGTTAGGTCTTGCCTTTGCGTTAATTGCAACTCGGACTAACTTTAGAGCAAAGCGTTTGCTTAGGGTTTTGACCATTATACCAATTATTACCCCACCTTTTGTTATTGGCCTCGCATTGATATTATTATTTGGTCGAGCAGGCATGGCTACAGAATTTCTTTATGATTATTTTGATGTGGAAAAAACCCGCTGGCTTTATGGGTTTTGGGGCATTTATATGGCGCAATTGCTTTCATTTACCCCAATCGCATTTTTAGTGCTTATCGGAGTGGTCGAGGGCGTTTCTCCATCTATGGAAGAAGCATCACAAACATTAAATGGCAACCGCTGGCAGACATTCCGCTTTGTTTCACTGCCCTTGATGCGCCCCGGAATAGCCAACGCATTTTTACTGGGCTTTATTGAAAGTATTGCGGACTTTGGCAACCCACTTGTGCTCGGCGGAAATTATAGCGTGTTATCGACTGAAATATACTTTTCTATTGTTGGTGCGGTCGCCAACTCTGGTAAAGCGGCAACCTTGGCTATTGTTTTACTTTGCATGACGCTTGGTGCTTTTTTAGTGCAACGAATGTGGCTTGGTAAAAAGTCATACGCCACGGTAACAGGCAAAGGTGATAGTGGGCAACATGCTTCACTCAACCCGCTGTTGCGTGGGTTTTGTTACGCTACAGCGATTCCTTGGGCAATATTCACTGTTGTCATTTACGCAATGATTGTTTTTGGTAGTTTTGTAAAACTTTGGGGCTATGATAATAGCTTCACACTTGAACATTATATTCGTGCTTTTGCGGTTAGTTTTGAAAATGGCATCCACTGGACGGGAGTTGCTTGGGATAGCTATTTTACTACATTAACAATAGCTTCAATTGCGGCTCCACTTACCAGTATAATTGGTTTAGCAATCGCTTATTTACTTGTACGACAAAAATTTGTTGGCAAGCAGATATTTGAATTTTCGACCATGCTTAGCTTCGCAATTCCGGGCACAGTTATTGGCGTTTCCTATATTTTGGCATTTAATGTCCCCCCAATTGAGTTGACAGGCACCTCAATTATTTTGATTTTGGTTTTTGTTTTTAGAAATATGCCTGTTGGTGTTCGGGGTGGAATAGCCGCTATGTCGCAGCTTGATAAAAGCTTAGATGAGGCTTCAATAACCTTGGGTGCAAACAGCTTTACCACTGTGCGTAAAATAATAGTTCCTTTAATTGGACCCGCAATTTTAGCTGCTTTAACGTAT
>CAZHCZ010000114.1:0-2994 GCA_964531635.1 uncultured Hyphomicrobiales bacterium
ACGGAACAGACCCTTAAATTTAATTCTAAAAATGTTTATAAATTCGATGAAAATGGAAAAACTATTTATTAGACCTAATCGGGGAAAGTGCCAAAAACGGCATTAGCTATTGACTATCCCACTATATGGCATAATTTTTTGGCTGTTGGGAAATATTTTATCGACCGCGCTTTCTTTAATTTGTAAATGTTCGAGTAAAATGGCTTTAAATACACTGCGCACGTCCATGGTTGGAAATAAGTCGCGTTCTTGGTAAAGGTCACTTGGTCTTAACCCCGGCCAATCGCTTATAATTTGCCCGCCATTAATTGCCCCGCCTGCCAATAGCAAAGCCGAACCTGTGCCATGGTCGGTGCCGCCTGTACCATTTTGCTTAACCGTGCGCCCAAATTCACTACAGCCTATAATTATAGTTTTGCGCCATTTGCTGCCAAGGTTTTTTTTCAAACTTAAAATGGCTTGCTCTAAAACATTAAGCCGCCCTGCCAACCGCCCTTTAATAGCGCCCTGCCCTGAATGAGTATCCCACCCGCCTAATTCTAAAGCGGCAATATTGGGGCTATTTTCATCACTAGATTTTAAAAAATTAGCGGTTTGTAGGGTAATGTTGCCAATGTCCTTCCGCCCTTTTTTACCACCAGTCATGCCCATTGTTAGCTCTTCAATTTTTAACGATTGCTCTAAATTTGCTAGTAACTTTGGGCTATTGGCAAACATTTCTTCCAACAATTGTATTTCGCGCTGTCGTTCATTTAAACGGTTTGGGTACCAGCTGTCTGCCATCGCATCGCCTTGTAAAATTAGCGGCAAGCCCGTATCAATAGCAATCGCTTTATGGGTTTTATCGGCATCAATAAGCCTATTCAGCCAACCACTGCGAACACCCGATTTATTTGTACCATTTTCTAGCATTTTTTGACCATCAAAATGTGAACGCGAGCGGTAAGGCGAGGCAATGGCATGGGCGAATAACAACTCTTTATTTTGATAAAGCCCATGCAGTTTTTCAAGTGCTGGGTTAAACCCAAACAAACCGTCGACTTTATGTAATTTATCGGCAGCAATTGCCAAATTAGAGCGGTGTTTATAATAACTAGGCTCGCCATAAGGCACTAAAACATTTAAACCATCCCACGCGCCGCGTAAAATAATCCAAATTAAAATATTATCTGAATTGGTTTTAGCAAATGCAATTTGCGGGCTAAATGCACCTGCAGCCAACATTGTGGCACTGGTGGCTGAAATGCCTTTTAGGAAATGTCTGCGGTTAATCATCATTATTCTCCTATCTATATTGTATTTGTTCAGATAATAAAAACAGCAAAGTTGCCGTGTTTTTTCTGTTCGTTTTACGCATGGCTAATAGTGTATGTTCATCGACATAATCGCCCAATGCAATATGTGTAAGTGCAACAGGCTCAACTGTAATGGCTGCGCCAAGTTGCTTGGCGACCTCCCATTTTTGAATAAATGCCGATGGGCTGTTCCAATGTTTATCAAAGTCCGCCCAACCCGCTGGAGAGCCTGGTAAATATGTTTGTTGCCCCATATTTATTAAAGCGTTGATTAAAACTCTATCCTTAATTTTTGTAAGCTGGGCTGCGCGGGTTACAGCAATTACCCATTCATTAGGCCTTCTAAAGCGTGCAACATTCGGCTGCCAACATGCAGGGTGCTCAATAAGAATTTTGTACAATTCTTTAAGTTCTCCACCTGTTTTAATAAAGCTTTCAGCCAATTGTGTGGTAAGCTCTTGCGTAAGGGCAGAGTTAATATTGCCCGCAAAATGTTGTGCTAATTTTCTCGATATATAGTCTGCGGTGTTTTTATGAGTGCTTAAAAATTTCAAAGCGGACATCGCTTGCTTAACGCCTTTTTGCTTATAAGTTTTACCCATAAAGAATGCGGGCTTTGGCTCATGGGTATTTTTGTTAAATATAAAACCTGTTTTACTTTTAGGGCTTACTCCCCAGCCTGTTAGCATATTGGCAAAGGCGATAATGTCTTGCTGGCTATAGCCATTATCGACACCCAATGTATGTAATTCTAAAATCTCGCGGGCTAAATTTTCATTCAAACCTTTTTTGCGTTTTAGACCAACTTTGCTATTAGAACCAAAAGATTTATGATTGTCTAAAAATATTTGCATTGCAGGGTGTTTTGTCACTGCCAGTAATATCTCGTCAAATTTACCAAAAATATTTTGGCGAATGGCTTCATTTTCAAAACTTGCCGATAAAAGCCTCATATCTCGTGTATCGGCCGATATCGCAAAATGATTCTGCCAAAAATAAACCAAACGTTCGTTAAAACTTTGCGCGCTTATAGTGGCTTGGTTGTGACGTGCTAAGGCACCTTGCAAATATATTTCTTTGGTGCGTTGATTTTGTTGTTTTCTCAATTTTTGTAGTTTTATTTTGTCGGTCGTTTTTCTAAATGTTTTACGCTTGATATCCGCCTCTTTTATAAGGCTTATAGCGCTGGGTAATTTGGCAATTAATTTGGGCTTAACATCATAATTGTTAATTTGTTGAAGTAGGAATTTTTTAGCACCCATTTTTGTTGCTGCGTCTATTTCATCGGGCTTAGCTCCTAAGCCAAACCGATGGCAGGCTATTTGCACGTCATTAAATACCACAATATTTCCTCCTATTATTTAAGCTGATTATGCGACTTTTACCTCAATAGCACCAGTTTTTAAGTGTAATGAATTGTAATAAAGTGTAACATTAGAAAGTGGCTTTAAAAAGGGTATAATATGACAATTAAACATGGTTCAGATTTACACAATGAAATGATGGGCTGGCGGCAGCAAATACACGCCAACCCCGAAATTGCTTTTGAGGAATTTAAAACATCTGCTTTTATTAAACAAGAATTACAAAAAGCCAATGTCGAAATCATTGTCGAAAACATGGCCGTCACAGGCATTGTGGCGGTTGTGCGTGGCAAAATCACAGGCAGCAACAAGGGCATAGCTTTGCGAGCAGATAT
>CAZHCZ010000115.1:0-2852 GCA_964531635.1 uncultured Hyphomicrobiales bacterium
ATAGAGCGGGGTAATTTCAACCCCTACGCTTGGCACCGCTATTGCCAAAAGCACAACAAAAATAACCACGCCAATACCATCGTTAAACAAACTTTCGCCTGCAATTTTTGCCTTTAGGCTTTTGGGAATGTTGACAGTTTTTAGCACGCCTAGCACTGCGACAGGGTCGGTCGGGCTTATTAATGCGCCAAAAATTAACGCCCAGATGAACGGTATGCCATAGCCAACCCAATTTAAAATATAATAAACCGCACCACCGATGAAGAAGGTAGACAGTAAAAGCCCTAAACTTGCCATTAAGGCAATTGAATATTTTCGGGCGAGTAAATCGTTTAAATTTACATGCACAGCACCAGCGAATAGTAAAACACTTAACATGCCTTTCATAACCAGCTCGTAGAAATCTATTTGTTTTATGGCGGTTTGGACTGTGGCGCTTATTTGATATTGTGGCAGTATTAAATCTATAATTATTATGATGGCTGATGCCAACAGCGCCATGAGCATTAAACCAATTGTATGTGGCAATTTAAAATAGCGGTGGTTTATATAACCGAAAGCGGCTGATAGGGTTAGCAATAGGGCTAGGATTTCTAATAGGCTCATAATATCTCCGTTTTTATAGTATAGAGATTAGGGTTTGGTGTTTGAAAGTTCAACCTATATTTTGAAAAAATGGGAAGGTTTCTAACAACCAGAAAGCAAATACGCCCATATAGCCTGTTAGGAACATAATACCTGACAGAATTAAAAATATGCCCATAACCTTTTCGACTGTGCCTAAATGTTTGCGGAATTTATTCATAAAGCCAATAAATGGCTTGAGGAATATTGCTGCTAGTAAAAACGGTACGCCTAAACCTGCCGAATAAACCGCCAATAATGCCATGCCTGTATAGGCCGATTGCTCGACCGCGGCTATGGTGAGAATGGTGGCTAAAATAGGTCCGATGCACGGTGTCCAACCAAAAGCAAACGCCAAACCAATTAAATATGAACCCCAAAACCCTTGTGGTTTATCACCGCTATAATAGCGCTTTTCCATCATTAGGAAGGGTATTTTTATTATGCCTAAAAAATGAATGCCCATTATTATAATTATAATACCAGCAATACGTGAGAGAATTTCGAAATAACTTTCTACCGCTTGACCCAATAGGGTTGCCGATGCGCCGAGGATAACAAACACCGTGGTAAAACCGCCTATAAACGCCAATGCCCGCCATATTAATTGCGACAATATACGTTTGTTATGGTCGATACCATCGGTTAAATCTTGCAAACTTTTGCCTGTTATAAACGACAAATAAGGTGGAATAAGCGGTAAGACGCAAGGAGATAAAAAGCTGATTAAGCCCGCGAAAAAGGCGCTTAGATATGAAACTGTTAGCATGATTTACTTTTGCGAATATGTAATGTTGTCTGTTTATAGTGAGTTTTTCTATTATATACAAATGACAATGTGTCGCGGTTAGTCACTCTTTTGTGAATTGACCCAAAATTCTAATAAATTGCGTGCGATGGCGATGTTTGGCGGTAAGGTGAATGCCAAACTTGTATCGCCTTCTAATGCGCGTTTAATGGCGGATTTTTTAACCCATATAGCATCGGCAATTTCGATGGTGTCGATGGTTAAGTTTTGTGCTTTGGCTTGAATGTGCATGCCGACCATTAAATTGCTTGGGAACGGCCAAGGTTGGGACATGATATAGTTTGTTTCGCCGCCGATTATTCCCGCTTCTTCGAACAATTCGCGCTTAGCGGCGGCTTCTAGTGTTTCGCCACTTTCGACAAACCCAGCTAGGCAGGAATAGCGATTTTCTTCGAAATGGTGACCGCGCCCTAGCAAGCATTCATCTTTATAAGTGACCAGCATAATGACCACGGGGTCGGTTCGGGGAAAATGTTGCACGCCGCAGGTTTTACAATCGCGCCGCCAACCGCTATGAGTAATTTGGGTTTGTATGCCGCAACAGGCGCAATGGGTGTGGGATTTATGCCAGTTTAATACGGCTGCAGCTTGGGCGAATATGCCTGACATATCGGGGTTTTTTACGGCAAAATCGCGCAGGGACGTTGGTTGTAATTTAGTGGTGCTAGTGCTTAGGGCGAAGTGGGTTATATTGTCTAACTCGCCTAGCATGATGGCGTTTATGGTGGATAAGTTTAGAGTTTGTAAGTCTTGGTTGTTGAACAGACAGTTGCCTTGGCTATCGACCAATATATCATTGTCCGCAAACAGTAAAAAGACGCTGTCCTTATGTTGTTTGCGGTGGGTAAAATCGTCATCGTTTCCGCGTAGGTGGTCTAGTCTATTGAGCGGGTTTTGGGAGAATATTGCGTGCATTAATTGGTCTTTTTTAGGGCGCTGGGTAATAAATCATACGGGTGTTTCCAAGCTTTGAGCGCTTTTAAATTGTTAAGCCAGTTGTTTATATTGGGGTATTTTTTTGCGTCAAAGCCCCATTCATCGCCAAAAAACATATAACCGCAGAGTGAAAAATCGGCAATTGTTGGGCGGTTGCTAACAAACCAGTCGGTGTTTTCTAGGTGTTTTTCCATAATATCGAGTGCGTTATGAGTGCGCGCTTTAAAATAGGCTGTAAGTTCGTTTTCGGGCATTTTTTTAATGTATGTCATAAACCTATAGAGCCCAATAATTGCACTGGCTTTATGATTGTCAAACAATGTCCAGCGTAATATCTCGCGTTTTTCGGACGGGTTATTGCCGCCAAATTGCCCGTGTTTTTCGGCCAAATAATCGAGAATAACGCCAGATTGGGTCATGTTTTGACCATCGACGACTAAAACGGGCACTTCGCCCATTTCTTTTATATTGGTGCGGTATTCAG
>CAZHCZ010000116.1:0-2661 GCA_964531635.1 uncultured Hyphomicrobiales bacterium
CGTTTGCAAAATTATTATGCGGGTGTTTTAGACCTAAAAAATGACCCAATTCATGCAATATAGTTAAGCCGCGTTCATTGCCACCGCCAACCTCCGACTCTGCTCTATTGCCGCTATGCCAAGGGGCAATATCGTAGATAACTATGGGGACATCAGCACTAGGTAATTTATCATGCTCAGGAGAGGAACTTGGAAGATAGGCAAAACCAAGAAGACCCGCTTGACTAGGGTCAGAAACCGCGACCCAGCGTAGGTCGGAATTTGTTGCATTGGGTTCAAAGGTTAAAGTTAGGTCGATAATTTTATTAGCAGATTGGCTGGCTTGGGCAACTTCGGTTGTCCAACTGGGGTTATTTGTCCATATATTACCAAGAAACGTGGCGGAATTTAGGTCAGGATCTAAGGCTTGTAGCCCACTATATATGGCTTCATCGCCTGTCGACAAAAGAGTGTAGGTGATGGTATTGCCCGGAGTATAGCTTAATACACTGCCTTTTAGGTTGATATTTGTAACTTCATTAGTAGGTGCGGATTTTGTTGGTCCAATTGTTAAGCTCATTATCAACACCTTATTAAATTATTTTTTTTGCATTTGTTTTTACCTATATACTAAGAACGAATCTATTCAGCTTATCATGAATCAATATTAAAATGATTAAAAAAAACATTACTCTATTGCTCTTTTCCTTAAGTTTAACGGCTTGTGTTGCCGATGGAAGTGTTGACCCAACAGAAAATAAAAACTTGGAACTGATTGATGCCAACCAGACTGCGGGGACATATGTGAACCCTAATAATAAAATTGTTAGTGCCAATTTGACTTTTAGGGCATCGAGTGCGTTTTTGGCTAATGGGGTATATACCAAGGTGAATGGTTATAAAATTACTGCGGCTTATGGCAAGACCGAGGTGGGTGAGCCTGTGACATCTTATGTTAAAAATGCAGGTAATTTTGATGGAATTTTAACCAGCACAGCCAATGCACCGACTAATTTTGTTACTTTGGTTGAAACATTCACGACAGCGCAATTGGGCAGTTTAAACTCTTTGCGTGGTGATATTAATACGTTGGAGGCTGAGCTTAATAGCCCGCCAGCGGGTACAAGTAATGCACAAATTGGGGCTTGGAAAGTTGAGCTTAAGGATAAGTATGCAAGCCTTTCTACGCTGGTTTCTTATGGCGGATTACAAACTTCGGTTAGGGCGTTGCCTAATGGCAATGGGTTTTATGGCTTGTTTGTTAATAAATCGGGTTCTGATTATCGACAAATATCTGGGGTTTATGCTAAAGCTGATGGGGTTTCTAATGTTGATTATAGCAGCTTGAGCAGCAGTGATTCTGGCACTTATACTGGTAACTTTAAAGGCGGTGCTGTTGTTAATGGGCAGCTTATAGATTTGGTCGGCTTAGGCAGTATTAATGCCAATTTCTCGACCAACGTATTAAGTGGTGCATTTAATTTGAGCAACTCTAGCAATACCGAAACTGGCAACTTGACGGTTGGTGGCACGATGGCTGCAAATAGTTCAGGTTCTATTTTGAACAATAATGGCGCAACTTACACCGCAGTTACAGGGCAATTAAGCAGTATGACAGGTGGTTATACCGAAGCTGCTGTGTTTGATGGCGGCTCATCTATACTAGGCAGTGTAAACTTTACCAATGGCAGCCAAGCACTTGTTGGCGGCTTTGGGGTGGAAAAGTAAGAGGTTAAGATTCTCTTTTTTGACCTGCACCTCAAATAAAACTCACACTTCAACCTTTATTAGACAGGTGCCACCCTAAAACTTGCTTGCGTTTTGCGTTATTATCAAGCGTGAGGGGGTAGGTCGGCTTTTTAAAGATGGGCAAACACGCGCCAGCAAGACCACAGAGTGGTCGCCCGCAGGTCAAAGAGAGCGCAAGCGAACGAAAAAAAACATCGACCGTTGATTGCTATGCCGCTATCAGAACAACTCCCTTATGCACCTTCGGAAATAGAATATTTTATACCTTTTTCGTCTAGCATATCGCGGATTTCACCTGTTTCGAATAGGTCGCGTAGTATGTCTGAGCCGCCTATGAACTCGCCTTTTATGTAAATTTGGGGAATTGTTGGCCAGTCGCTAAAGTCTTTTATAGCTTGGCGGATAGTGTCGTCGTCTAGGACGTTTACATCTAAATAATCTATGTTTAAATAACCTAAAATTTGGGTTGTTAGGCCTGAAAAACCACATTGTGGGAAGTCTTTTGTGCCTTTAAGAAAAAGCACTACATCGTTATTTTCTATTATTGACTTTATTTGTGTTTGAGCTTCGGTCATTTTCTTTTCTTTCTAGTTCTTTGGAATTTCGGTTTGTAAAGAGAGGGCATGTAATACGCCACCCATATTGCCTTTTAGGGCTTTGTAAATGAGCTGATGTTGGCTAACGCGGGTTTTGCCGATAAATTCTTTTGATATTACCCGTGCCATATAATGATCGCCATCGCCTCTCATATCGGTAATTGTGACTTCGGCATCGGGCAGGGCGGCGATAATCATGTCTTCAATTTCTTTGGCTTCCATTGGCATAATAGGCTCTCCGATTGTTGGGTTTATTTATATTAACGCTTATCCATGAAGTTTGGCAACCATTCTTCATGAATTTATCAACAACCAGGTATTGCCGGGCACCGGAATA
>CAZHCZ010000117.1:0-2512 GCA_964531635.1 uncultured Hyphomicrobiales bacterium
GGTTTTGGTTTTCAAGGCTAATAAAACCACCATCATCAGATATACGCGCGTTAACTCTTGCCAGCTGAAGTAAAATAATAGCCAATAAACCTTTAATTTCAGAGCTATCAGGCATAAGCGCCTGTTCAGCTAGGTTGTTCTTGGTAAGGTTTTCACTGTTAATAGCCCGCTAACTTTGTTATCTATTAGATATAGTGTTGATAAAATAACCTCAACCCGCATAGCAATTTCCTCGGTCGATAACCCGCTAATGACTTTAAGCGATAAAGCAATTTGAGCTTGCTGGTTAAGGGCAGGGTGGCAACATAAGAATATAAGTTTTAATCGTTCGTCATTAATTTTATTTGTGCTTGTTAGGGCAGGGTTTATTACATTTTGCGAAGATTTATCTATAGCTTTATGCCACTTTAATGTGGCTCATAAAGTAGACGATTGGTAAATAAATTTTCGACAAAAAAACCCGAATCAACAAGTTAATGTGATGATTCGGGTTTTTGAAATATATTATTGATTAACTTGCAAGTTTGCGTTTAGAACTTGATTTGTTGAAGCTTTTAACTTTTTTGCTTTTTGCCCAAGATGCAGGTTTTTTGCTAGAAAAGTTTTTTTCTGTGCGGCGGCTTTTACGCTCGTCGCCACTATCAGCAGCCCAAGTATCGCCACGTTTTTTACGGCCATTAGGCTTAAACGTATCACTACGCTCATCACGCCTAGGGCGCTCATCACGGTTTGGGCGTTCGTCACTACGTTCAGTGCGTCTTGGGCGATCGTTATTATATTCGCTACGTCTTGGGCGTTCATCACGCTTCGGGCGTTCGTCATTACGTTCGCTACGTCTAGGGCGATCATCATTACGGGGTGTTTTACGTTCGCTAATGCGGCGTTCAGCACCATTTTGCTTTAGTGGGTCATAACCTTCGCCACCTTCACCAAAGAATTTCTTACGCTTATTGTCTTTACGCTTTTTATTAGGGCGGAAGCTGTCTTTGTTACGAGACTTTTTACGGTCATTGTCTTGGGCGTACCCATGTTTGGCATCTTGTTGAGCGGCCATTTCAGCTTCATAACTGCCATAAGTTTCATTCGCGCTAAGCCCTTCAGGCAAAATACGCTGAATTAAACGCCACTGCTTATTATCACGCGGGGTAAGAAAAACAATTGCTTTGCCCTCTTTACCATTACGTCCAGTTCGGCCAATACGATGAATATAATCTTCAGCCACTTGCGGTAAATCATTAATAATAACATGCTCAATATGCGGAATATCTAGCCCACGCGCGGCAACATCGGTCGCCACTAAAATACGAAACTTTTTAGCGCGGAAATTACGGATAATACGTTCACGCTTATGTTGGCGTAAATCACCATGAATAGCTTCGGCATCAATGCCAAGCTTACGCAAACGGTCAGCGGCTTTTTGGGTCATCATGCGGGTTTTACCAAATATAATAATTGTGCCTTCACGATTATTAATTTCTTCAACCAACGCTTCAAACTTACCTTTTTCTGTAAGGCGTAAAGCTGTGTGTTCAATCTTTAAAGCTTGTTCAGGCGTTGGCTCAATAGCAATACGCACAGGCTTATTAAGGTATTTGTTCGATAGTTTCACAATATTTTTAGGTATAGTCGCACTAAACATAAGCACTTGGCGTGTATTACCAAGATGTTTGAAAATTTCATCAATCTGAACTCCAAAGCCCATATCTAACATACGGTCAGTTTCGTCTAGAACAACAAAATCACAATGATGTAAACTAAGTGAACGGCGGCCTAAATGGTCGTTCATACGCCCTGGTGTGCCAATAATAATGCGTGGGTTTTGGCGCAAGGTTTTAAGTTGCTTTTCCATGCTTTCACCACCAATAAGGCAAACACTACGGTTCTTTGTTTTTCGACCAAGCAGTTTATTGGCAACTTCATGCACCTGTTTAGCAAGTTCGCGTGTTGGTAAAACAACCATGCCAACTGCATTAGGGTTTAATAAAATATGTGTAATAAGCGGCACTAAAAATGCAGCTGTTTTACCAGTTCCAGTTTGGGCGCTGCCCAAAATGTCAATGCCATCAAGTGCTACAGGAATAGCTTTTTCTTGAATGGGTGTAAGTTTGGTAAATTCCATGGCGGCAAGCGTGTGTTGTAGCGCCTCTGGTAAATCCAGATCGGTATAATTCTTCATCAATTTTTCTCTCGTGTCGAGGTTAATAGAGTAAAATTCGCCTCTATTACCAATTAACGAACAATTGAGTGAGTTGAATTTTGCTTTAATCCCTTAAATTACATTATTATAATGCAATCCAAAGTGATAGCCCGCTCAATAAGCCTGTTTTTTAGCAATGTCAAACAAAATTACTATATTATACTTAATTTACAGTCTTTTTAGTCGAAAATGCGTCTAAAATAGCACAGTCTGGCTTGTTATCTCCATGGCAGTTATCCGCTAAATGTTGCAAGGTGGCTTTCATTTTTTGGCTATTGGCAATAATTTCATCCAATTCTCCAAATCCATTGCTCT